>JAGOUM010000011.1 GCA_018061265.1 Rhodoferax sp.
CATCCGACTTGGTCATTCGTTACGGCGGTGAGGAGTTCCTGATCATTCTGGTCGACAGCGAAGGCTCTATGGCCGACCGGGTGGCCGAAAACATTCGCCTGGCCGTAGAGAACCTCAAGGTTCAGGTTGCTGGCATTGTGATCCAGAAGACCATTTCTGTCGGTATTGCCGATTTTCCCAACGACAGTGAAACCTTCTGGCAGGCCGTCAAATTCGCCGACGTGGCGCTCTACCAGGCCAAAGAGCAGGGGCGTAACCGGGTAGTGCGCTTTGATGCCGCCATGTGGTCTGACTCAAAGAGTTACTGAGCCAACGCGGCTGGTCAGTCACTTCAGTCGTGCCGGTAGCCAGCCACGCAGGCTGTTGATAAAAGCGATACCCTGATTGCGTTGCAGGTCGGCGCAGGTCAGCACCTTTTCGGTCAGCAGGCCTTGCGCCAGAGCCTGCGCCCTTCCCACTCCGGCCAGCAGCCCACAACGCGCCGAGGGTGTACACCATCGTCCGTCGATCAGCAAGGCAATGTTGCCACGAGTGCATTCGGTCAGTTCGCCATCCGCATTAAAAAGCAAGGTGTCAAATACCTTGGGGTCGGTTGGCGCAAACTGGGTGTAGTGGGCGCGCCGGGTCGTTTTGAAGCGGGTGAATTCGCTGTCAGAAGATCCAAATGATGTCGCAGCCAGTTGAATCAAAACCGGTGCTTTGACCTGATCCAGCTCATCAGTCTCGACCGTTGCGACTCCAAGGGTGTCCAGCAGCAGGCGCACCCGGCATACCCGCGTGTTGTGCCGGGCGGCCCCTTGCAACAGTAGGCGGATGTGCGCCTCGTCGAACGGGTAGTTGAAGTGGGCAGCGGCAGTAGCCAGGCGTTGCAGATGAAGATCGAGCCGCTGGTACACGCCGTTCTCCAGCCGCAGTGTTTCCAGCAGATCAAACGGTGTGGCCGCGCGCACCAGGAACGCGCGCTTGTGTTGCCATTCCTGCCATTCGGCGTCAGCCCCGGCATCGGCGGTGATGCCGCTGCCAATACCGCACCGCAGTTGCTGACCCTTGGCAGTGACTGTGCGTATGGCCACATTGAATGTGGCGTGGCCACCGGGTCGCACCACACCAATCGCACCACAGTAGACGCCGCGAGCTTCGGTTTCCAGCGCGGTAATCATCTGCATTGCGCGGACCTTGGGTGCGCCGGTGATCGAGCCGCAGGGAAACAGCGCGGCAAACACGTCCGCGAGCGTGATGCCAACGCGGGTTTGCGCTGTGACGTCTGACACCATCTGATGCACGGTGGGCAAACTCTGAACCTTGAACAGCGCCGGTACCTTGACCGTGAAGGGTTGGGCAATACGTGAAAGATCATTGCGCAGCAGGTCCACAATCATGACATTTTCGGAACGCTCCTTGGCTGATTCGGTCAACCCCAATGCCAGTGCTGCGTCCTGCTCCGGGGTGCGGCCACGCGCGGCGGTACCTTTCATGGGCCGTGTCAGGATGTGCTGGCCATCCCAGTCAAAAAACAGCTCGGGCGAGACCGACAACACCTGCTCCGGGCCGGTGTCGATGTAAGCGGCATAGGCGTTGGGCTGGGCCAGTTGCAGGCGCTCAAACAGCGCCAGGCCACTGTCGGCTGCGGTGCTGGTCACCGGCGCGGTCAGGTTGAGCTGGTACAGGTCACCCGCCGCAATGGCGGCGTGGATCAGGGCCATGCAGGCGTCAAAGTCACTGCGGCTCAGGCTTTCATGCCACTGCCCCGCGCCGTCGGCGGGTACTGGCGCGCCGGAATGCAACACCTCGGGCCATGGCTGCGCGGATTCAAACACGCCAAACCAGGTCAATGGCCCGTCGGCGGCGTGGGTGCGCAGTGCAGCGTCAAATGCGCCCGCGGCCTCATAGCGCAGATAACCAACGCACCAGTAACCCTGTTGTGCATAAGCATGCACCTGCTCCAGCACGGGGCGAACCTGTGCTGGCGTCTGCGCGACCAGGGTGTGCCGGGCAGAATGAAAAGCGCAGCGCAAAGGGGCACCACGGCTGTCCTGCGGGTCACAAAAATCAATCAGGATCTGCATGGGCCATCAAGCCATCTGCGCTTAGGAGCAACACTCGGTCGGCGCGCGCTGCCGCGGCTCGTGAATGGGTCACCAGCACCATTGCGGCGCCGTGGCTGCGGGTCTGCCCCACCAGCGCGTCCATGACACGCTCGGCGGTGCGCGGATCAAGGTTGCCGGTTGGCTCGTCGGCCAGCAGCAGTTTGGGGCGGTGTACCAGCGCCCGGGCAATCGCCACCCGTTGTAATTGCCCGCCACTGAGTTGCTGCGGCAAACGTTCACCCAGGCCATCCAGACCCACCTCGGCCAGTGCCGCCTGTACCCGCAAGTCATCCAGCTGGCCAAGCAACATCAGCGGCAAGGCCACGTTTTGTGTCACGCTCAAATGCGGCAGCACATGAAAGGCCTGGAACACAAAGCCGGTTTTTTCCCGCCGCAGGCGCGCCAGGGCGTCATCGCTCAGGTGGCTCAGGTCTTGTCCGTCGAGCAGGACCTGGCCGTGGTTCCAGCTGTCCAGCCCAGCCATGCAATTGAGCAGGGTCGATTTACCGACACCCGACTCACCGATGATGGCAACAAACTCACCCGGCTCAACCCGTAATGACACATGGTTGAACACCGGCACCTCACCGTAGCGCTTGCCCAGATCCTTGACGATCAGGCTCATGGGAGGCGGTCGGTAAACTGTTGCGCCAGCGCCAACACCCGTTCAAGCGCATCCGGTGCGTCACAGGCAACGACCTGCCGGTCGGCCATGCCGCGCAGCCAGGTGATCTGGCGTTTGGCCAGCTGTCGGGTGGCAAAAATGCCTTTGTCGCGCAGCTCGGCCAAGGCAAACTCACCGTCCAGACTGGCCCAAGCCTGGCGATAGCCGACACAACGCATGGCGGGCAGGTCGGGGTGCAGGTCACCCCGCGCGCGCAAGGCCCGGACTTCGTCAAGCAGACCGGCGGCAAGCATGGCATCAAAACGTTGGGCAATGCGCTGATGTAACCAGCTGCGGTCGGCTGGTTCCAATGAAATCAGGCAGCTGGGTGCTGCCATTGATTCTGAGTAAAATTGGCCTTCAGAGCTTACTGTATAAGCTTTGTTAGCTATGCTATTTGTACTATGAAAGCTGGCAATAGTGCGTCCGGAGATCCGGTACACCTCCAGCGCGCGGGCAATTCGTTGTGAATCCAGCGGCGCCAGTCTTGCTGCCGTGACCGGGTCCAACTGTGCCAGTTCGGCATGTAGCGCAGGCCAGCCCTTGTGTGCTGCCTCTTGCTCGATGGCATGTCGTACCTGGGCATCGGCACCCGGCATGTCATCGAGCCCGTCGCGCAGTGCCTTGAAGTACAGCATGGTGCCGCCAACCAAAAGCGGGAGCCTGCCTCGCGCGCTGATCTCTGCCATCAGGCGATGGGCATCGCGCACAAATTCCGCCGCACTGTAGGCATTGAGCGGATCACGGATGTTGATCAGGTGGTGCGGCACCAACGCCAGCTCGGCGCTGGTGGGTTTGGCCGTGCCAATGTCCATGCCACGGTAAACCAGGGCCGAGTCCACGCTGATGATCTCAACCGGGTACCGCCGCGCAATGGCCAGCGCCGCCGCCGTTTTGCCTGCGGCGGTGGGACCTGCCAGTGCCAGATAGGCGGTCGGCGCCGCTGCTCTGTCAAGGG
Organism: Rhodoferax sp.; assembly: GCA_018061265.1. GTDB lineage: Bacteria > Pseudomonadota > Gammaproteobacteria > Burkholderiales > Burkholderiaceae_C > Rhodoferax. Next base: position 3,710 of record JAGOUM010000011.1, read on the forward strand.
TCGATGGTGGTGGTGGCAACGATGTCATATTGAGGCGGTCTTGTGCCCCCGATGTTACGCAGGCGGCCAAAGGTGGCGCTGATTTCAGGGCATCGGCGCGGTCCTGGCGCTCAAAGGCGTTTGACCCCGCTTGACGCCAATGTGGTGCCGGGCTCGCCGTGGCGCTGCACCAGTGTCCAGGCCGAGCCAGAAATCAGCAGGCTCCAGAAGCCAACGCCCAGGGTCAGCGGCAGCACCGTGCCGTCCATGTGGCTGCCCAGCCAGCCACCCATGGCAAAAGCGCACAGCATCATGACAAAGCCGTTCATGGCCGAGGCGGCACCTGCCGCCTGAGGAAACGGGCCGACAGCACCACTCTGGCCACACGGCTGATGAATGCCATGGCCGATCATGAACAGCATTTGCGGCAGCATGATGCTCCACACGCTTACCCAGCCCAGCAGGCTAAAAACGGCCATCAGTCCCCCGCCGCTAAGTGACAGCACACCCGCACGCGCCACACTGCGTCGCACACCGAGGTGGGCGATCCAGTTGCGACAGACAAAGGTGCCGCCAATGTAGGCCACCGAGTTGACAAACATCACCAGCCCGTATTGGGTTTTGGACAGCCCCAGCACACCGGTAAAAACAAAGGAGGACGCTGCCAGAAAGGTGAACAAACCACCGTACGAGGCAGCCGAAAGGGCCGAGAACGCCCAAAACGTGGGGTTTCCCAGTATGTGGCGCCAGGTCGCCAGCAGAGTCGCACCTTGCAGGGCATGCGGGTTTTTCTGTTGCACCGTCTCTTCGAACCTGAGCGCCACCACCGCCAGCGCCACAGCGCCAAAAACCGCCACCGCCAGCAAGGCAAAACGCCAGTTCAGCAGGTCGGTCAGTAAACCACCCAATGGGGCACTCATGCAGGCGATCAGCCCAAGACCCGTGAGGCCCTTGCTCATCACCCGTGCGCCCTGGGTCGGCGAGTACAAATCCCGCACGATGGCGCGCGCGCACATCACACCCGCACCCATTGCCACACCCTGCACCACGCGCCAGACGATCAGCCACCCCATGCTGGGTGCCAGGGTACTGGCCACGGACGCCAGCACGTAAGCGACCAGCCCGATGAGCAGGACCGGGCGGCGGCCATATTTGTCGGACAGTGGCCCCCACACCAGTTGTGACAGGCCAAAAGCCAGCAGCAGCGCGGTGAGTGTCAGCTGCGCCTGTGCCATGGGTGCCGCCAGCTCGGCCGTGAGCACCGGCAGTGCGGGCAAATACAGGTCGGTGGTGACGGGTTGCAGACCCAGCAGCAGGGACAGAAGCAGCACGATCACGCCGGGCTGCATTGAAACAGAAGTGGGTTGGGAGGGCATGCTTTGAGCGTATCAGATCAGGGTTTGCATGGCACTTGCGGGCAAGCCAGAGGTTTTGAAGGTGACAATCTGTGCCTGTCTGAAGTGTGGGGAATTGTCATGGCAATTGGTTGGTTAACGGTTTTGAAAATGGTGCCTTGGGGCGATGTCATTGAAAACGCGCCCAAAGTGGCGATCGGTGCCAAAAAACTTTGGGACAAGGTGGGCAAAAAAACTGCACCTGTTGAGGTGCTGCCGACAGTGGCGACACCGGTGCCGACTTTGGCGCAGTTGCAGTCGCAGGTGGCGGCTTTGCAATTGGCCACGGCCGAGCTGCATCAGCAGATGCTCGATTCCACCGAGCTGATCAAGACTCTGGCTGAGCAAAACACCCAGCTGGTCCGCCGGGTAGAGTCCAATCGCAAGCGTTTGTTGTGGCTGGCCTTCTTGCTGCTGTGTCTGGTGGTGGTGATTTTGCTTCGAAACGGATAGCTATCTATATCGCCCAGGTATGCGCCAGAGCCTGTTTTTACACTCAAATTTTTCATGATCAGCCCGATGGACGCGCGCCCGCCCAACGGTCTGATGGTGCTGCACGGCAACCGCCTTGAAGACCTGCGTGACCTGCTGGTCGACTACCTTCGTGTGCATCCGCTGGCACCGCTGCAGCCCGAGGTGATCCTGCTGCAAAGCAACGGCATGAAACACTGGCTGGAGCTGGCGCTGGCCGATGATGCCGCGCTGGGCATTTGTGGCGCCACCCGCATGGAGCTGCCCAGCAGCTACCTGTGGCAGATGTACCGGGCGGCGCTGGGCGCGCAGGCGGTGCCGGCCCACATGCCATTTGACAAGACTGCCCTGCTGTGGCGGTTGGTGCGTTTGCTGCCCACATTGTGTGAGACCGGCGCGGTGTACGCGCCCTTGAAGCGCTACCTCAGCGGTGACAACCAGGCGCGAAAACTTTACCAACTGGCACAACAGGTGGCCGACGTGCTGGATGGCTACCAAAGTTACCGCGCCGACTGGCTGGCCGACTGGGCGGTCGGGCAGGACCAGCTGTGCACCGAGCTGGGCGTGCCCGAACCCCTGGCACCAGAGCACAGCTGGCAGGCGCAACTGTGGCGTGATCTGCGCGCCGATGTGGGTACGGCGCTGGCCGACGCCTCGCGCGCCAGTGTCCATGAGCGGTTCATCGCGGCCATTGATCGGCTTGTTCACTCGCTTGATCAAGGCAATGCCCGGCCAGCCGGGCTGCCGCCGCGGCTGATTGTGTTTGGGATCTCCTCATTGTCGATGCAATCGGTGCAGGCGCTGGCGGCACTCGGGCAGGTTTGCCAGGTGCTGATGCTGGTGCAAAACCCTTGTCGGTACTACTGGGGCGATATTGTGGAAGGCCATGCCCAGCTGCGACAGCAACTCCGGCGGCGACAGCCCGTTAAACCGAGCCCCGAGCGCACCGGTGCCACCCACCCACTGCTGGCGTCATGGGGCAAGCAGGGGCGCGACTACCTGCATTTGCTCGACGGGTTCGACGCGCCCGAGTGTTACCGCAGGCACTGGAGCCGGGTGGAGCTGTTTGTTGATCCGGCCACTCAGGCTGGCACCCAGCTGGCGCAATTGCAGTCGGACATCCTGAACCTGACGCCACCCCCGCCGTCACCGCAGGCACGGCCCAGCGATGGGTCACTCTGTTTTGTCACCTGTCACAACGCCCAGCGCGAGCTGGAGGTGCTGCACGACCGTCTGCTGGCCATGTTTGACGCCGATCTGGCCTTGCAGCCCCGCGAGGTCATGGTGATGGTGCCCGACATGCCTGCCTTTTTGCCGCACATTCATGCGGTGTTTGGCCGGTTTTCGCCGGGACAGTCGCGATTTATCCCGTATTCGGTGGCCGATACCAGTGTCCGCCAGAGCCCGCTGGTGCAGGCGCTGGAGCAATTGCTGCACCTGCCCCAGGCGCGTCTGACCTTGGCTGAGTGCCTGAGCCTGTTTGAAGTGGAGCCGGTACGCACGCGTTTTGGTTTGGACGAAGCCGCTGTGGCGCAAATCCAGGTCTGGCTGCAGGCCGCTGGGGTGCGCTGGGGGCTCGACGCAAACCATCGCCTGGCCTGGGGTCTGCCCGCCGGGGCGCAGGACCTGGCGCATAACACCTGGTCCTTTGGTCTGCGGCGACTGCTGCTGGGTTATGCCTTGGGCCCAGTCACCGATGCGGGTGGGGTCTTGGGTGGCGGCCTGTGGCAGGACACCCTGGCGCAGCCAGCCTTGAGTGGTCTGGACGCGCCGCTGGTTGGTGGTCTGCTGGACTGGCTCGATGCCACCGAGCAAAACCTGCAGGCGCTGCAGCCTGCGCAAACGCCGACTGAGTGGGGTCAGACCCTGCGAGCGCTGGTGGCACGTTTTTTTTCCAGCGCCGATGAGTCCGATGAACGTGCCATTGCCCGTTTGTTGCTGCCGCTCGATGAGTGGGAGCAAGCATGCGAGGCAGCGCAACTTGACACCCCGCTGCCGCTGGAGGTGGTGCGCGAACACTGGTTGTCACAACTCGCCGAGCCGGGGCTGCAGCAGCGGTTTTTTGGCGGTGGTGTGCAGTTTGGCACCTTGATGCCAATGCGCGCCATCCCGTTCAAGGTAATTGCCCTGCTCGGCATGAATGACGGTGCCTACCCGCGGGTGCAGGCGGCGCGTGACTTTGACCTGATGGCCAGCAGCTGGCGTGCCGGTGACCGTTCGCGTCGTGAGGACGACCGTTATCTGTTTCTCGAGGCGCTGCTGTCGGCCCGGCAAACGCTGTATGTGAGCTGGCAGGGTCACAGTGCGGCCGACAACAGCCCATGGCCACCCTCAGTGCTGGTGGCGCAGCTGCTCGACTGTGTCAACGCCTGCTGGAGCCCGCCACACCGGCCACAGGCGCAGCCGTTGCAGCCGTTCTCCAGTGCCTACTTTGAGGCGGGATCGGGGTTCTGCACCTATGCCAATGATTGGGAAAAAATTCGACCTCCAGCGCTTTCTGAGAAAGAGTTAGATGCTCTATATACAGAAGCAAAAACGATGCCGTCGGTGCTGACAAGTGTCTTGCCTCAGGCGCTCACACTCGATGATCTGCAGCGCCTGCTGCGCCAACCGGTCGAGGTGTTTTTTCGCCAGCGGCTGCAGGTTGAATTTGACAGTCTGGACGACCTGGAACTGGAAGACGAGCCTTTTGTGCTCCATCCGCTGCAACGCCATCAACTCGGTACCGCAATGTTGCAGGCCGGTGCCGATGCCCAGGCACTTGCAAGGCTAAACGCCGCCGGTGTGTTGCCGTTGGCCGGATTTGGCCGTCAAACCGCAGAGCGCTTGCTCGATCATGCACAGCTTGTCTGGCAAACCCAGGACCACTGGCTCAAGCAGTATCCACAGCAGATGGAGGCGCTGCCCATCGATCTATTGCTGGATGGTGGTGTCACGCTGCGCGGTGCGCTGACCGGACTGACCGCCACGGCCGACGCTGCAAGCACCTGCCTGCAACTTGCGGCACGCACCGGCAGTGTGTTCAACGGCCCGGCCGGGGCGCAGACCGCACGCGCACACACGCTGGCGGGTTTGTGGGTTCGCCACCTGGCTGGCTGCGCCAGCGGACTGGTGCTGACCAGTGTACAAATGGGTGTTGACGGCCAGGTAGGTTTAGACCCGCTGCAGCCAACGGTTGCTCTGGCGATATTGAACCGGCTGGCCAGCGCCTACCTGGAGGCCTGGTCTGCGCCGCTGCCGGTGGCGTGTCAGGCGGCCTGGACTTATCTGTCGGTTGAGCAACAGAATCTCGCGCGGCAGGAGGTTGGCAAAACCCTCAAGGACCCGCACCAGGCGGCACGACTGGTGTTTGAGGGGGCACAAAGCGGGGGTGAGCGGGCGCAGTCGCCTTATCTGCAGCGTGTCTTTGTATCCTATGACGAACTGCAGGCGGGTCTGCCACACTGGGCGCAATGGCTCTATGGCGATCTGCTGGCTGCAATCAGCTTGTCGCAGCAGGTGGCGGCATGACCCCACTAGCGCTGGAACCTCTGAGCTTGCCCTTGAGTGGCTTGCAGCTGATCGAAGCGTCGGCCGGTACCGGCAAAACCTACACCCTGGCGGCGCTGTATGTGCGGCTGGTGCTGGGCCACCCACCGGACGGCGGGCAACTCGGGCCGGGGCTGTTTCCCCCGCAGATTCTGGTGATGACCTTCACCGAGGCGGCCACCGCCGAGTTGCGTGAACGCATCCGCGAGCGCTTGGCACAGGCGGCGCTTTTTTTTCAGAGCACCCGCCCGGACCTGGCAGATGATTTTCTGTTGTCACTGGGTCGACAAATTGACAGCGGGCAATGGCCGCTGTGTGCTTGGCGGCTCGATATGGCAGCGCAGTGGATGGACGATGCGGCGATCTTCACCATCCACGGCTGGAGCAGCCGGATGCTCAAGACACATGCGTTTGACAGCGCCAGCCTGTTCACCCAGGACCGGGTTCCCGACAGTGATCGGTTAAAACTGATCGCCACCCAGGACTATTGGCGTCAATGGTTTTATGCGCTCGATGCGGCGTCCGTGGGCGCACTGAAGGCAATCGGGGAGACACCACAGGCCCTGCTGGAGAAGCTGCAGGCGCGCTGGAGATTGGCCGATCGGGCACCGCAGGCTGAACCAGTCGTGCCCGAGACGCCCGACGTGCTGGTGGCCCGCTGGACCCTGTGGCAACAACAGCGCCAGCCTCTCGAGGACCGGGCCCGCCAGGGCTGGACCGCGGCGATGGCCCAGACCGTGGCGGATGCTGCAGCTGCCAGGCTAATCAAGGGGTACCGTGCGGATTGGCTGGACGGCTGGGTAAGCCAGATGGCCGAGTGGCAGCGGGGCGCTGATATCAAGGCGGAAACACTGGCGCGCTTCAGCCGAGCCACGCTGGTGAGCAAAGGCTGGGTGGCGGCAGCCAACTGGCCGGCGCTGGCGGATATTGAAGCGTTTTATTCCCATTTGCTGACCGAGCCCGACCTGACCAGGTCCCTGCTGGACCATGCAGCGCTGGCCGTGGGCCGTGCTTACCAGCGTGCCAAGGCGCAGGCGGCGCAGTTTGATTTTTCGGATCTGTTGCAGAACCTGTATTGGGCCTGCCATGCGCCAGATGGGCGCCTCGCAGCGGCCATTGCTGCGCAGTACCCGGTGGCTTTGGTCGACGAGTTTCAGGATACCGACCCGTGGCAGTTCGGGGCACTGTGCAGAATTTACAGCATTGATCACAATAAAGACAATGGCTTGGGGCCAATTTCTCCAGAAGATGGGCGTCCCGACACGGTCCAGGCAGCAGCACCAGCAACGGATTCGGTGGCAACCGGCCTGATCATGATCGGAGATCCCAAACAGGCCATTTACAGTTTCCGGGGTGCCGATCTGGCGACTTACCTGCAGGCACGGGCGCTGGCCAGCGGCATTTACACCCTGCCAGGAAACTACCGCTCGACGCCCGGTCTGGTGGCGGCTGTCAGCCGGGTATTTGCGCAGGCCGAGGCACCCTTTGGCAGCGTGCCATTTGCGCCGGTGCTGGCTTGCAACCACAAGGTACAGCCGCTGCAGATCAACGGGCAGGATCAGGTCGCCATGACGGTGTGGCACTTGCCGTTTGCACAAACCCCCACCAAGGCGGATTTTTTGCGGGCGATGTCAGCGGTGTTTGCCAGCCAGATGGTGGGCATCTTGCAAAGCGCCGCTGCCCGCCCCGGTGACATGGCAGTGCTGGTGCGTGACTGGCGGGAAGCAGCGGCCATACGTGCCGCTTTGTCCGAACGGGGTGTCGGCAGCGTGTACCTGTCTGAGCGCAACAGCGTGTATGCCAGCCAGCAGGCAAGTGATTTGTGGCGCATATTGCGCGCCGTGTCGCAACCGGGCAACAACCGTTTGCTGCGCGCTGCACTGGCGACGCCCAGTTGGGGCCTGAATTGGGCGGTGCTGGATCAACTGCTGGCCGATGAGGCCGCCTGGGATGCACAGGTTGAGCAGTTCCTGCAGTGGCAGCGGGTCTGGCAGGTGCAGGGGCTTTTGCCCATGCTGTACCGCCTGTTGCACGACACCGGTCTTGCCGGCCGTCTGTTGCAGCAAAGTCAGGCGGGTGAACGCGCGCTGACCAACCTGTTGCACCTTGGGGAGTTGTTGCAGGTGGCCAGCCAGGAACTGCAGGGTGAGGGTGCGCTGATCCGTTACCTTGAGGCGCAATTGCGCCACCCGCTGGCCAGTGGAGACGCGGCGCAGTTGCGGCTGGAAAGTGATGCCGAGCTGGTGCAGGTGGTGACTGTGCACAAATCCAAGGGGCTGGAGTACCCGCTGGTGTTTCTGCCCTTTGTCTCGCAGTTCCGGGCTGAAGACAAGGACTCGGGGCGCCCGGATGATGAACGGCTGGCCGAAGACATCCGCCTTTTGTATGTCGCGCTCACCCGTGCCAGACAGGCCGTCTGGCTGGGGTTGGCACCGGTGCATGGTGACATGGATGGCCAGAATCCGCAGCCAAGGAGTGCTGTCTCGCGTCTGTTGGGGCGCCGTGAGGTGGGTGACCTGTGGCCACGCCTGCAGAGCTGGGTCTGCTCCGATGTGGCGGTGTTGACCGCGCCGCAACCCGCTGGCACCCCTTACCGTCCCACTGCAGGCAACCAATTCGACCATCAGTCTGCCTGTCAGGCACAACGGCAACTGGCACAGCATTGGTGGAGCGCAAGTTTTAGCGCGCTCACACGGGGTCTGTCACACCAGGCGGCTGCCGGTCTAGCCAGTCTGCAGGACGAAAAGCTGGGTGACGCGCAGTGGGATGCTGCCAGGGTGGATGAGGCGGCCGCGGCGGGTCCCCAGAGCGACCCACTTCCTGATGCGGACTTGCTCAGCGTCGAGCCCGGCTACAACCTCTTTCCGGCGGGCAGCCAGGCTGGAACACTGTTGCATGATCTGCTGGAGTGGCAGGCGGTGCATGGCTGGCCTGCCGCTCATTCCAATGGGGAATCACAAAGTGATGCCGCAGGCGACACCAGCAGTCCCTCGACAGAGCTTGCGGCAGCATGGACAGAGTTGCTGGCCCGGCTTGGGAACAATCTGAACCTGACGCCCGAGCACAGCGAACTGCTGCAGCGCTGGATTTCTGAGGTTATTGGCTTAAATATGCCTCTAGCGCATACTGGTAAAAGGTTTATAGCTATTCAATTAAAGGCAATCAAGGCGGCAGACCTGTGGCCTGAAATGGCGTTTACCCTGCCGGTCAAGGCACTCGCCAGTCAGCGGCTTGACCGGTTGATGCATCAGCACCTTTGGCCCGGAAAGCCCCGCGCCGCGTTGCCACAACAGGCTATCCAGGGCATGTTGACAGGTTTTATGGACCTGGTGTTTTGCCACCAGGGGCGCTATTTTGTGCTTGACTACAAGTCCAACCGGCTGCCGGCTTACTCTGCCACCCAGATGCAGCATGCCATGCTGACGCATCGTTACGACCTGCAGGCTGCGCTGTATGTGCTGGCGCTGCACCGCCTGCTGCGCGCGCGACTGGGCTCGTCTTATGACTACGACATCCACGTGGGTGGTGCCCTGTACCTGTTTTTGCGCGGTGTTGACCAACCTGGTGGTGGGCTGTTGCAGATACAGCCACCGCGCGTGCTGATCCAGGCCATGGACGCTGCTTGTGCGGCAACACATGAGCAGGAGGCCGCGTGATGCAGTTGCCTGATCGGGCTGTTTTGGGCGGGCCGCTGCCGCTGAACGCGCTGGATCTTGCGTTTGCCCATTTTCTGCAGCAAACCCAGCCTAGCGACGATCCACGGCACGGTTGGCTGGCGGCACTGGTGAGTCATCAGTTTGGCCGTGGCCATGCCTGTCTGGACCTGGTGCAGTGGCAGCAACACGGTGTGCTGGCGCTGGGTTGGGATGCCGGTTTGCAGGGCCATTTGCCACCCGATCTGGTGCCCGCTGCCCAAAAACTGCCCTGGGCGCAAGGTCCAAGCAGCCCTTTGGTACTGGACGGTTCGCGCCTGTATTTGCGCCGCAACTGGCAAGCCGAGCAAGACATTCGGGCCGCCATCCTGGCGCGGCTGGCCGCGGATTGCCCGGTGCCTGCGACGCTGTCGACAGCGCTGGATGTGCTGTTTGGCCCTGGGCCAGCGCTTGGCAACACCTCCCCGGATTGGCAGAAAGTGGCCTGTGCGCTGGCAGCGCGGCGGTACTTCACCTTGATCACCGGCGGGCCTGGCACGGGCAAAACAAGCACTGTGGTGCGTTTGTTGGCGCTGTTGCAGTCACAGGCATTGGCCGACGCGCCGCACCGGCCACTGCGTATTGCCCTGGCAGCACCCACTGGCAAGGCCGCGGCACGTCTTGGTGCATCGATCGGCCAGGCGCTCGGGCATCTGCCAGCTTCAATGCAACAGCACATCCCGACCCAGGCGCGAACCTTGCACCGGCTGCTTCAGGTGCGCGCTGCCGTGCAGGCGGTGGCGGCACCGGTGCTGGCATTTGATCTGGTGGTGGTTGACGAGGCCTCGATGATTGACCTGGCGCTGATGGCGCGCCTGCTGGCGAGTGTGCCTACGTCTGCCCGCTTGATCCTGCTGGGCGATAAAGACCAATTGGCCTCGGTTGAGGCGGGTGCGGTGATGGGGCAACTGTGTGAAGAGGCAGCGGCGGGCGGCTACCAGGTCGCGACGCTGCAGTGGCTGCGCGAGGTGAGCGCGCAAGACGTCAGCGCCTGGGCTGGTGAGGGATCCGCCCTGGCGCAACAAACGGTGATGTTGCGACATAGCCACCGTTTTGCAGCAGACAGTCTGATTGGGCAATGGGCGAACGCGGTGAATGAAGGTGCCCGCCAAACCGTGGCCAGCCTGTGGGCCGAGACGCCGACCTGGCAAGCGGGGGAGTTGGCCAGCGTGACCCGGCTGCAGCCCTGCGGTGGTGTGGATGCCCAAATGGCAGCACTGGTGCTGTCCGGCTGGCAACACTGGCTGGGCCTGCTGCAGACCCTGGCGGGTCAATCTTGCACCGAACCCCAAGCGCTGGACCTGCTGGCTGCGCTGGGGCGTTTTCAGGTGTTGTGCGCCCTGCGTGATGGCCCATGGGGTGTTGGCAGCATCAATCGCGCCATTGCCCGGGCACTGGGCTTGCCACCCGAAGGCTGGTTCGCCGGGCGACCGGTGATGCTGCTTCGCAACGACTACAACCTGGGGCTGATGAACGGCGATGTCGGCCTGTGTCTGCGCACGCCGCGCGGCCTGCGGGTGGCGTTTGCGCACTCCGCGCAAGATGATGGTTCGCTGGTGCGCTGGGTGTTGCCGAGTCGGCTGGATGCAGTGGAGACTGTATTTGCCATGACGGTCCACAAATCCCAGGGATCAGAATTTGACCATGTGGCACTGGTGCTGCCGGATCGCATCACACCGGTTTTGACACGCGAGCTGCTCTACACCGGTATTACCCGCGCCAAACAGCGCCTGACCCTGGTGGTGCCCCAAGCCGGCGTGTTACGCCAGGCGGCAGCACAGCGGACTTTGCGTACCGGTGGCCTGGCCATGTCGACCCTGTCACCCACTTGAGCGGATTTTTATGAACAAAGTATTGCCTGGTTTGATCATTTTTCTGGGTCTTGTTGTCAGCCAGGTATCGGCGCAGACGGGTGGCGGGAGCTTTGCCAGCACCGTGCCGCTGGTCCGTCCAGACTCCGCCCAGTGGCAGGCGGGGGCCGGTTTTGACTTTGCCCTGGGCAAGAAGAAAAACCTGAAGCTGCGCCAGTCTGTCAGTGGCATCAGCTGTCTGTCGGGCAGCCAGGCGCAGCAGCTGTGTCTGCTGGTGTTTGACGAGGGTGTGCAGGCGCGCTACGCCACGCTGACCGATGGCCAGGTGCAGCCCGAGCGCGAGGTGCTGCAGTTTCCCGGGCTGACCGGTGAGCTGGATGCCGAGGGTGCCGCCACGGACGGGCGCTATGTTTACATCACCGGGTCACACTCAGCCAAACGCAGCGATTGCGCCAGCAATCCTGACAGTCGCTACGTGATCCGGGCCCCCTTGAACGCCCAGCGAACCCGAGTCGACGTGGCGGCGGCAGTCAGCACAGGCCAACTGTGGACGCTGTTGCTGGACCATCCTGAACTGCGAACACTGGTGGGAGAGAACAAATGCCTTGGCACCGAGCCTGCGCCCAAGGCGCCCCGGATGCGCGGACAGTACGGCCTCAATATTGAGGGGCTGGCCGTGCGTGACGGGCAACTCCATTTTGGCCTGCGCGGGCCGGTGCCCGGTGGGCAGGCCTTGGTTTTCTCAGTGCCAGCCGAACGGCTGTTTGCCACAGGCGTAGCCAATGCGGCGCCGACCCCGATTCAGCTTGCCCGCTTGGATCTGGGCGCGCAACGAGGTGTTCGCGACATGGTGGCGGTACAAGATGGCATTCTGCTGCTGGCCGGACCGGATGACGACGAACGCAACAAAGACGCGGGCTGGGTGGTGTTCTGGTGGGATGGGCGCACTGGCCAAGGTGCAACAGGCCTGCGACCCTTGGCTCGGCTGGACCTGAGCCAGGTAAAACTGCGCGACTGCGACAGCCACCCCAAACCAGAGGCCATGACGGTTTTGAGTGCAAACTCCACCAGCTATCGCCTGCTGGTGTTGTCTGACGGACTGTGTGATGGTGGCGCGCTGTCGTTCACCGTGCCGCGCTGAGCGACAGACTCACTGACGCGTTCAGGCCGCCATGGTCTGGGCCGCTTGCTGCAGTTGTTGCGCCAGGTCGGCCACCAGCAGCGCGGCATTGGCCTCATTCAAGCGGGCTGCATCAAACCCGACGTTGAGGATGAGCCGACCCTGGTAGGTACTGGCTGCGGTAAACAGGGTCTGGTAAGGCATGGGACACAGCGCGAACGAAATGGATTCAACCGCCGGATCTTCCACAACCGCGTGGACCACCCCGATATTGCTGACCATGGTATTGGGCAAGGAGGCCAGCGATTTTTTCCGGAAAGTGTCCATTTGATCAGGCAGCACCGCAGCACCATTCAGACCAAACATGTGGTACAGCAGATGGCCCTCGCCGCGATTGACCTGTAGTCGGGTCTGCCGGGTCACTTCAGCGGCCAGTTGCCAGATATCGGTTTGAGGGTCAACCCGGAAGGTGTTGGAGATCAGCGAGGTGAAAAAACCGGTCGGCGTGGTGGGCTGGGCGGGATCAAGGTGTTGGCGCAAGTCCACCGGGCACGACAGCAGAAACACCACTGGCTGACCATCGGGCTGAAGACTGAGTTGCGCCAGCAGTTGCGCGGCACACAGCACGCCGTGCACCGTGGTGTCATGCAGGCGTGCCTGCGTGATCAGCTGGTGTGTCAGGTCTGCAGAAAAGCCCTGGCGGATCAACCGCGGTCGCCGCTCGTTCGCCTCGGCGGCCAGCCAGGGCACAGGTGGCACCGCACCATGCCGCCGGTAGTCATTGATCAGTGTGTTTCGGAGTTGTTTGGCGGCCTCGGGTTGCTCAGCCCAGCGATAACACGCTGGAAAAACCTCGGTCATGGCTGGCAGGGCGGCTGTTTTTTCCGGCAATGGCGTGGCGCCGGACTCCGCCAGCAGCCGGAGCAGGCGGGCCAGCAGTTCGGTACCCGAGCGGCCATCGGCAATGGAATGGTGAAAACTCAGCGCCAGCACCGAGCGCTCGGGTGAGGCCACCTCAAGGTACAGGCAACGCATCAAGGGGGCGATGCCGGTGGCAAAAGGCTGTGAGAGTTCAGCCTCGATCCAGCGCTGCCAGTTGTCGCTGGTGCAAGCCTCGTACCGCAGCACAACGGGCTGGCTGGGTGCGGATTCGAAGCGCAGGCCGGTCTCCTGGGTCCAGCTGATGCTGGCCTGCAACAGCTGATTTTCCTGCTGGATCAGGTCCAGCGCGGCCTGAATACGTGCAGGCTCCAGGTGTCCGAGACGTTCGGCAAACACCACAAAGTTCATACACGAGATGTGGTCCTGCAAAAAAAAGAAGGCTTCACCCGGGTCGAGCGCGCGCGGCAGACTCAGGCTTGGCATCAGGCGCTGTCTCCCACTGGTACACAAGAGCAGAACAGGTTGCGGTCACCGTACACGTTGTCAATGCGTCCGACCGGTGGCCAATATTTGCCTGATTTCAGGCTGTCGACCGGAAAGGCGGCCAGCGCACGCGGGTAGGGCTTGTCCCAGGACTCGGCCAACAGGGTGGCAGCCGTGTGTGGCGCATTTTTCAGCGGGTTGTTGTCACGCGGCCAGACTCCCTGTTCAACCTGGGCAATTTCGCCACGGATGGCAATCATGGCGGCAATAAAGCGGTCCAGTTCGTCGAGTGTTTCGCTCTCTGTGGGCTCCACCATCAAGGTACCGGGCACCGGAAAGCTCAGTGTCGGCGCGTGGAAACCATAGTCCATCAGCCGCTTGGTCACGTCTTCGGCCGAAATACCGTTGGCACCACCGGTGGCCTCTTTGAGAGGGCGCACATCCAGAATACATTCGTGCGCCACACGGCCCGGTTTGCCCTCTGCCGGCAGGCTGCTGTAAAGCGTGGGGAAAAACTCACCCAAACGGGCGCTGATGTAGTTGGCGCTCAGAATGGCCGTCTCGGTCGCGGCTTTGAGCCCGTCTGCGCCCATCATGCGGCAATACATCCAGCTGATCGGCAGCACTGCGGCATTGCCCAGGGGTGCGGCCGAAACTGCGCCCACCTGCGGTATGTTGGCGGTATCGGACTTGTCCGCCTGGCTGGCCAGCGTGCCGGTGGCATGACCAGGCAGGAAAGGCACCAGGTCGGCCACCACACACACCGGGCCAACGCCGGGGCCACCACCACCGTGCGGGATACAAAAGGTTTTGTGCAGGTTCAGGTGGCTCACGTCGCCGCCAAACTCACCCGGTGCAGCCAGGCCCACCAGCGCATTCATGTTGGCACCGTCCACATAGACGCGCCCGCCGTGGCTGTGTACCAGCGCACACAGGTCCTTGACGTTGGTTTCGAACACGCCATGGGTGCTGGGGTAAGTGATCATCATGGCCGCCAGATTGGCGCTGTGCTGCTCACACTTGGCTTTCAGATCGGCCATGTCCACGTTGCCCTGTGCGTCGCAGGCGGTCACCACCACCTTCATGCCCACCATGGTGGCGCTGGCCGGGTTGGTGCCGTGCGCGCTGCTCGGGATCAGGCAGATATTGCGGTGGCCCTGCCCGCGCGACTGGTGAAACGCGCGGATGGCCAGCATGCCGGCGTACTCACCCTGGCTGCCGGCATTGGGCTGCAGGCTGATGCCGGCATAACCCGTGGCCTGGCACAACCAGGCGCGCAATTGCGCGTCAAGTCCGGCGTAACCCTGGCGCTGATCAGCCGGTGCAAAAGGGTGAATGTGGGCAAACTCGGGCCAGGTGATGGGGATCATCTCACTGGTGGCGTTGAGCTTCATGGTGCAACTGCCCAGCGGAATCATGCTGCGGTCCAGCGCCAGATCAAAGTCGCTCAGGCGGCGGATGTAGCGCAGCATGCTGGTCTCAGAGTGGTGGCTGTTGAACACCGGATGGGTCAAGAAGGCACTGCTGCGGCGCAGCTCAGCCGGGATCAGCGGCTCAGTGGTGCCCTCAAAGTCCTCCACCTTCGGTACAGTTTGCCCCGGTTTGGCAAATAGCTGCCACAGCAGCGTAATGTCGTCCCGGCTGGTGGTCTCATCAAGCGCGATACCCAGAAACCCGTCCCAGGCCTTTTGCAGGTTAACGCCAATATCCACGGCATTCTTCGCTATGCTTATTGCATCTTCACCGGCACGCACCGAGAGCGTATCAAAGACTTGCAGGGTGTCACCATGGTGGCTCAGGGTGTAACCCATGGATTGCAACCCCTTGGCCAGAATGGCGGTGAAGGTGGCCACGCGCCGCGCAATTCGCGTCAAACCCAGCGGGCCGTGGTAGACGGCGTACATGCTGGCAATCACCGCCGGCAGCACTTGGGCGGTGCAGATATTGGAGGTGGCCTTTTCACGGCGGATGTGTTGCTCGCGGGTTTGTAGCGCCAGCCGGTAGGCCGGGTTGCCGTGTGCATCCACACTGACGCCGACCAGTCGGCCGGGCATGGAGCGTTTGTATTCGTCACGACAGGCCATGTAGGCGGCGTGTGGGCCACCATTGCCCATGGGCATGCCAAAACGCTGGGTGCTGCCAATGGCAATGTCGGCACCCATCTCACCCGGTGGCACCAGCAGGGTCAGCGCCAGCAGGTCGGCGGCGACGATGAATGCCGCTTGCTTCGCGTGCGCCTGGGCAATGTCGGCGCGCAGGTCGGTGATGACACCACTGCCGCTGGGGTATTGGTCCAGCACGGCAAAGTAGTCTTTGCTGGCGAGCCAGTTGGCCCACTCTTGTGCGCTCATCGCCACCAGCACTTCGATGCCCAGCGGCTCGGCACGGGTCTGGATAACTTCGATGGTTTGCGGGTGGCAGTCACCACTGATGATGAAGGTGTTGCTCTTGTTTTTGACACTGCGTTGCGCCAGCGTCATGGCCTCTGCCGCGGCCGTGGCTTCGTCGAGCATCGACGCATTGGCCATGGGCAGCGCGGTCAGGTCACAAATCATGGTCTGAAAATTGACCAGCGCCTCCATGCGGCCTTGGCTGATCTCCGCCTGGTAGGGTGTGTAGGCGGTGTACCAGGCCGGGTTCTCAAGAATGTTGCGCAAAATCACCCCCGGCGTGTGGGTGCCGTAGTAGCCTTGGCCGATGAAGCTCTTGAACACCTTGTTTTTTGCGGCGATGGCCTTGAGTTCGGCCAGGGCTGCGGCCTCGGTGATGGCCGCAGGGATGTCCATGGCCCGGCTGCGGGTGATGGACGGTGGCACGATCTCATCCATTAGCGCCTGGCGCGATGGTGCCCCAACCGCCTCGAGCATCACCACTTCGTCAGCAGCGCTGATGCCAATGTGGCGGGCAATGAATTCAGACGGGTTTTCTAGCGATGTCAAGGTGGTGGTGGAAGACATGGTGTTCGGTGAGTTTGGAGTCAATGAATCAAACGCTGGTGCAGCAACGATCGGGTCAGAGCCCAATTCAGCATGAATTGGGCTCTGACCCCACTTTTGCGGGTCAAAGTTAAACTGACTTAGTGCGCCTCAGCCGCAAATGCTGTGTAACTGGTCTCGTCCATCATGCCATCCAGCTCGGCCGGGTTGTCCAGCGTCATCCTGAAGAACCATCCTGCCCCAAGAGGATCGGAGTTGGCCAAAGAAGGGTCCGCGCGCAGTTCTTCGTTCACCTCGGTGACCGTGCCATTGGCGGGCATATACACATCTGCGGCGGCTTTGACCGACTCCACCACGGCGGCGGCGTCTTTGGCGGCGTAGGCCTTGCCGACTTCTGGCAGGTCAACAAACACCACATCGCCGAGTGCGTCCTGCGCATGGTGCGTGATACCCACGGTGGCGCTGTTGCCGTCAATGTTGATCCATTCATGGTCGGGGGTGTACTTAACAGTCATGGGAAACTCCAGTCAAAAAAAGGTCAGTCAAAAAGAAAACGTCGATCGGGCAAAAATCAACCGCGGTAATAATTGGTCGGCACAAAAGGCATGGCCACCACCTGCATCGGCACTGCCTTGCCGCGCACCATGGCGTTCACCGTGGTGCCCAGTGCCGCCAACTCGGGCGGCAGATAAGCCATGGCGATGGGTTGGTCGATGGTGGGGCCAAGCAAACCGCTTGTGACTTCACCAATACGCTGGCCGCCTGCCTCCTGCAACTCGGTGTGCTCTCGCACCGGAACCCGTGCCAGCGCCATCAATCCAACACGTTTTCTGGCTGTAGCGCTTGTT
Organism: Rhodoferax sp.; assembly: GCA_018061265.1. Taxonomy (GTDB): domain Bacteria; phylum Pseudomonadota; class Gammaproteobacteria; order Burkholderiales; family Burkholderiaceae_C; genus Rhodoferax. The sequence continues at coordinate 20,854 of JAGOUM010000011.1, forward strand.
CCGCCTGGGAGTTGCGCTAGTATTTTGGTTGCACCCGGGAAACCACCTGCACGCGCCCCTCCGGCCCGGCGCACCTTTTGAATGGCCCACGCCAAGCCGGCCTCGACCGGTGTGGTGGTGGTGTCGATGTCGTTGCCGTACAGAGGCAGACCGGCCTCGAGCCGCAGCGAGTTGCGTGCACCCAGACCGATGGGTTTGACTTCGGGTTGCGCCAGCAGTGCGTTGGCCAGTGCCAGCGCGTCACTGGCATGCACGGAGATCTCGAATCCGTCTTCCCCGGTATAGCCACTGCGGGTCAAAAACACCTCAATGGCCTGCGCTCCGGCCTGCACCTTGAAGTAATCCCCGGTCATGAATACCAGCTTTTCAACACCCGGCGCAAGGCGGGACAAGGCCGCCACCGCCTGCGGGCCCTGCAGGGCCAACAGGGCACGCTCGGGCATCGGGATCACATCGCAGCGTTTGCCAATCCTTGCCTGGATATGGGCAATGTCACCGGCCTTGCAGGCACCATTGACGATCACAAAAAGGTCTGGCCCGCGGTTGACAAACATCAGGTCGTCAATGATGCCTCCTTCATCGTTGAGCAGCAGTCCGTAACGCTGTTTGCCGACAGGCAGATCGATCACATCCACCGGCAGCAGTGACTCCAGTGCTGCCGCCGCGTCGGGCCCGACCAGGCGCAGCTGGCCCATGTGTGAAACGTCAAACAGCCCGGCGGCCGTGCGGGTGTGTTTGTGTTCGGCCATCAACCCCGCAGGGTATTGCACCGGCATCGAATAGCCGGCAAATGGCACCATCCGTGCGCCAAGCGCAATATGCAGGTCATTGAGGGGAACGTTCAACAGCGGTACGGCGGACTCGGACATGGCGTCTCTCCTGGGGCAGACAAAATAAACCATGGCGAACCGGTTGGTGTCGCCATGGGCTGCCCCCGCTGTCCGCTTTACCTGAGAGATTCGCCGGGCCACATGCCAAAAGTGCGGATGTGTGCTGCGGGTTGCTCCTTCGGTGGGCTGCAGGCCGTGGTATACGGACGACAACCTCTCTCCAGTGGGGATCGTGTTGGTCTTGCAACCAGGCCACGTTTGTCAGTCCTTTTGCCTGAGCGTTCAAGCAACTGCAATCAGCCACTCTGCGCCTTCGGCGGTCTTCACAAGGAAGACTCTCTCCTGACCTAGAAATTCTATCCGTTTGTCTCGTGTCAATGCGCTAAATGCCAATCTTGAGAAAAACCAGTTTTTTGAGTTGTCAGACACTCAATCGACCAACATTGCATCGGGCGTCCGGGCAGGCTCTGACGTCCTTGCAAACAACTAAGCTTGGAACTTTCAGTTCTCTTGGATTCGCCGGAATGACCCGTTCTCGAGAACGACTGCAGGCGTGCCCTACATCGCCGAATAGTTCGGCCCACCCCCACCCTCAGGCGTGACCCAGACGATGTTTTGTGTCGGGTCCTTGATGTCACAGGTCTTGCAGTGCACACAGTTGGCCGCGTTGATCTGCAAACGGTCGGTGTTGTCTTCGTTCTTGACAAACTCGTACACACCTGCCGGGCAGTAACGCGCCTCGGGTCCGGCGTATTTGGCCAGATTGACTTTGACCGGCACACTGGCGTCTTTGAGCGTCAGGTGTGCTGGCTGGTTCTCTTCATGGGCAGCACTGCTGATGAACACGCTGCTCAAGCGGTCAAAGGTCAGCTTGCCATCGGGCTTGGGGTACTCGATTGGCTGGCACTCGGCGGCAGGCTTGAGGTACTCATGATCGGCCTTGTCGCGCCGGATGGTCCAGGGCATGTTGCCACCCAGGCTGAACTGCTCGACGCCGTTCATCAGCGTGCCCACGCGCAGTCCGTACTTGAACCAGGCCTTGAAATTGCGTGACTTGTTGAGCTCGGTGTACAGCCAGCTCTCCCGGAAAGCCTCAGGGTAGGCGCTGAGCTCATCGAGTGCCCGCCCGGAGGTGACGGCAGTGTAGGCTGCCTCGGCGGCCAGCATGCCCGATTTGATGGCAGCGTGGCTGCCCTTGATGCGGCTGACGTTGAGGTAGCCCGCATCACAACCCACCAGCGCGCCACCCGGGAACACTGTTTTGGGCAGGGACATCAGACCACCGGCAGTGATGGCACGCGCACCGTAGGCGATTCTTTTTGCGCTGACTTCACCTTTTGAGTTTTCCAGGTACCAGCGGATGTTGGGGTGTGTCTTCCAGCGCTGGAACTCTTCAAACGGGCTCAGGTAGGGGTTGCTGTAATTGAGCCCGGTGATAAAGCCCATGGCAATTATGTTGTCTTCCATGTGGTACAGGAAAGAGCCACCGTAGGTCTTATCGTCCATTGGCCAGCCGGCAGTGTGGACCACCAGGCCGGGTTCATGGCGCGCTGGTTCCACTTCCCACACTTCCTTGATGCCGATGCCGTAACTCTGCGGGTCACAGCCTTCGTCGAGCTTGTATCTGGCAATCAGCTGTTTGCCCAGATGGCCGCGTGAGCCCTCGGCGAAGATGGTGTATTTGCCCAGCAACTCCATGCCGAGCTGGAAGTTGCCACCGGGCTCACCATTTTTCTCGACGCCCATGTTGCCGGTGGCGACTCCGCGCACGGCCCCCGACTCGTTGTACAACACTTCGGCGGCAGTGAAGCCGGGGAAGATTTCGACACCAAGAGCTTCGGCTTGTTGTGCCAGCCACCGCGTCAGGGCACCCAGGCTGATGATGTAGTTGCCGTGGTTCTGACTGCACTTGGGCAAGATCAGATTGGGAGTGCGGTAACCGGTGGTTTCACTGAGAAACAGCATGGCTTCGGCAGTGACGGGCTGATTCAGTGGGGCACCGTCGGCCTTCCAGTTGGGCAACAGTTCTGTGAGTGATTGGGGGTCCAGCACGGCACCTGAGAGGATGTGGGCGCCGGGCTCGGAGCCTTTTTCCAGCACCACCACCGAGACCTCTTTGCCTTGTTCAGCCGCGAGTTGTTTCAGACGGATGGCAGTGGACAAACCCGCCGGGCCGCCGCCGACCACGACCACGTCGTATTCCATCGATTCACGCGGGCCAAACTGGGCCAGGATTTCATCGTTTGTCATGGTGTTTCTCGCTTGATAATGGTTGGTGCAATCGACCCGGTGAACCGGCACAGAATTCTCACAGAGAAGCCATTTTAGGCGGGTGAAATTGCTCATAATAGAACGGTCGTTCTATAAATTTGGAGATACAACAATGGCCTACAACATCGATTTATCCGGCCGGGTGGCCTTCATCACCGGTGCCTCCAGTGGTTTGGGGGCCCAGTTTGCGCGCACACTCTCAAGTGCCGGTGCGGCCGTGGTGCTGGCCAGCCGACGGATTGAAAAGCTCAAGGACCTGCGGGCTCAAATTGACGGCGAGGGTGGCGACGCCCATGTGATCGAACTCGATGTCACTGACCATGACTCCATCAAGTCAGCGGTCGCCCATGCCGAAACCGAGGTTGGCTCGATCGACATTCTGGTCAATAACTCGGGCGTCAGCACCACCCAGCGACTGCAGGATGTGAGTGAGCGTGATTTTGATTTCATGTTTGATACCAATGTGCGTGGAGCCTTTTTTGTCGCGCAGGAAGTTGGCAAGCGTATGTTGGCGCGCGCGCAGGGCCTGGCACCCGGTGCGTTTACCGGTGGGCGCATCGTCAACGTGGCCTCAATGGCGGGTTTGCGCGTCTTGCCCAAAATCGGCGTGTATGCGATGAGCAAAGCAGCCATGATTCAAATGACCAAGGCCATGGCACTGGAATGGGGCAAATTTGGTATCAACGTCAATGCCATCTGCCCGGGCTATATCGACACTGAAATCAACCACACCCACTGGCAGACCGAGCAGGGGCAAAAGCTGGTGCAGATGTTGCCGCGCAAACGCGTCGGTCATCCACAGGATCTGGACGCTTTGCTGGTCATGCTTTGCTCGGACCAGAGTCACTTCATCAATGGAGCCGTGATTTCGGCCGATGACGGTTTTGGTGTCTAGCGCTTCGGCTCACACCAGCCGCAATCTTGGAGTAGGGGTCGCTGCAGGTTTGGCGGCGGGTGCCTTGTGGGGCATGGTTTTTGTGGTGCCACGCATGACGCCTGGCCTGTCGTCTGTGGATCTGACCGCTGGCCGGTTTGTCAGCTATGGCGCGATGGCCGCACTGGTGATGGCCCTCACCTGGCGTAGCCATCAATGGCCCACGCTGAGTCAGGCCTTGAGTGCCCTGGGCATGAGTCTGCTGGGGGCCACAGGTTATTACCTTTTGCTGGCACATGCCATCAGTGCCGCAGGCTCCGAAGTACCCACCTTGATCATTGGCACCATTCCGATCTGGGTCATGCTGCTGGGCAAACCGCTGGGTCTGAAGTGGGCGGCACTATTGCCCGGCCTGCTGCTGACAGCGGCGGGCCTGGGTTTGATGATGCAGCAGTCATTGACGCGTCTGAGCGACGCACCAATGGTGGGGCACGATTTCTGGTGGGGGGTATTGATGGCGGTGGGGGCCATGATCAGCTGGACTGCCTTTGCGCTCTTGAATGCGGCCTGGCTCAATCGGCATCCGCAGGTAAGTGCCACGGAGTGGAGTAACTGGCTTGGCATCGCCACCGGCCTGGGTGCCCTGGCTCTGTGGGTGTTGATGGGTTCAGAGTCAAAAGTGCTTCTAGCGCTGGATGGTAAATGGCTGATAGCTATTGCATGTGTAGCAACAGGCATTGGCTCCGGATGGGCAGCGAGCATCCTCTGGAATGTGGCCAGCCAGCGCTTGAGTGTCAGCCTGTGTGGTCAGCTCATTGTCAGTGAGACTTTGTTTGGCCTGTTTTACTCGTTTGCCTGGGATGGTCAATGGCCGACTCTGTCGCAATGGTTGGCCGCGCTGCTGTTTACCTTGGGCATACTGGCGTCTGTCCAGGCGCACCGCTAAACGCGCCGGTCCGCAGAAAATCAGAAAGTCAGCATGAAATTTGAGATCCCTGAAACAAAAAAACTGGTGTTCGAGTCTCTCATCCCGATCCGTTGGGGTGATATGGACGCGATGGGGCACGTCAACAACACGACGTATTTCAGGTACCTGGAGACCATTCGCATCGACTGGTTGCGCAGCATTGGCGGCATGCCCAACCCTCTGGGGGAGGGCCCGGTGATCGTCAATGCGTTTTGCAACTTTTACAAACAGCTTGAATACCCCGGCGAGGTGCTGGTCAAGATGTACACCAGTCACCCGGCGCGCACCACCTTCGAGACCTGGGGCACGATGGCCCTGCCGGACTCACCCGAGTTGATTTACGCCGCAGGCGGAGCAACCACCATTTGGGTCGATTTCCCGAAGCAAAAAGCCATCGAGCTGCCGCAGTGGATGCGCAGCATCGTCAGCTGAATGTAGCTTCAGCCGATAAAGTGCCCGCTGGCAATCAGGCGATCCACTTCGGCCTCGGCAGCCAGCCAGTCATTGACCGGATCACCCAGCGTGAAGCCACGGCGTTCGGCAAGGTAGAAGGCCGCGACGGCAACGTAATGGTTGCGTTGCTCGGTGCTCAGTGCTGGTTTTGGTGCGGTCGAGGGCTTGAGCGGTGTCTGGGACGCCGGGATTTTTTTTGCTGCAGGTTTTTTGGCGGCCGCTTTGGCGGGGGTGGGCACCTTGGCAGGCGCTGGAGCTGGCACGGGTTTTTCAGTGACCGCTTCAGGTTTGGCCACTGCCGTTGCGGGCATGGGTGCGAAGGTGGTCTTGATTGCCGGCTTGGTCACCGGGGTTTTTGCAGCAGCAGTTTTGGCTGTTGTGGTTTTCACGGCTGCTGTTTTTTTGGGCGCTGCGCTGTCAGCTGCTGCCGTTTTGCTCGGGGCTTTGGTAGTGGTGACCATGGCGTCTCTCCTGGGGTTAAAAGTAAGGATAAAGTAAGTTGATTGTGAGGTGCCGGAATCGTTTTGACTTTGATACAGGTCATGAAACGACTCAGCAAATCCCGTGCCAGGCACTGATGTCGCGTTTGGACCCCAGTGACAATGACCAGTTGCTGGTCTTGGACAGATGTATTTTCGCATGCTTGGTACTCCCCCGGTTTCCAGACGGTTACCTGCGGCATCAGCCTTTAGCCGCACTCAACTCAACAAAGCGCAGCAAAAGCTTTTGGGGTGCAGGAAAAACCTTGGTGAAACTAGTATGCTCTGCGCCAGATTTACTTTGTATGGAGAACATGGCGTGAACAAGATATACCCCGATGCCACAGCCGCGCTGGCGGGCATGGTGCGTGACGGCCAGTTGCTGGCGGTTGGCGGCTTTGGTCTGTGTGGTATTCCCGAGGCCCTGATCGACGCCTTAAGGGATTCAGGTGTCAAGAATCTGACGGTGATCTCCAACAATGCCGGTGTGGACGGCTTTGGGTTGGGCAAGCTGCTGGAAACGCGGCAAATCAAGAAAATGATCTCCAGCTACGTGGGTGAAAACAAGGAGTTTGAACGCCAGTACCTGGCGGGTGAGCTCGAATTGGAATTTACCCCGCAAGGCACGCTGGCCGAAAAGCTGCGCGCCGGTGGTGCGGGCATTCCGGCGTTTTATGTCAAGACCGGCGTAGGTACATTGGTTGCCGAAGGCAAGGAGAACCGCATATTTGACGGCCACGCCTATATTCTTGAGCATTCGCTGGTGCCCGATGTGTCCTTGGTCAAAGCCTGGAAAGCCGACAAAAGTGGCAACCTGCTGTTCAGGCGTACGGCGCGTAACTTCAACCCAGCGGTGGCAATGGCCGGTAAGTTCACTGTGGTGGAGGTCGAGGAAATTGTCGAGACCGGCAGCTTTGACCCTGATTCGGTGCATCTGCCAGGCATTTACGTCAACCGCCTTGTGTGTAATGCCACGCCAGAGAAACGCATCGAAAAACGCACCATCACCCCGAAAGCAGGAGTTTGAACCATGGCATGGACACACGACGAGATGGCGGCACTGGCAGCCAAGGAATTGCAGGACGGTTTTTATGTCAATCTGGGTATTGGTTTGCCCACGCTGGTGGCCAATTTTGTGCCCGAAGACATTGAAGTCTGGTTGCAAAGCGAAAACGGCATGTTGGGCATCGGCCCGTTTCCCACCGAGGACGAGGTGGATGCCGACCTGATCAACGCCGGCAAACAAACCGTCACCACATTGCCTGGCTCAAGCATTTTTGGCAGCCACGACAGTTTTGCCATGATTCGGGGCGGCAAGATTAACCTGAGCATTCTGGGTGCCATGCAGGTCAGCGAACGTGGCGACTTGGCGAACTGGATGATTCCGGGCAAGATGGTCAAGGGCATGGGTGGTGCCATGGATCTGGTGGGTGGCGTGCGCAGCGTGGTGGTGCTGATGGAGCATGTGGCCAGGAAGAAAGACGGCACGATTGATCTCAAGATACTGCCGCACTGCACGTTGCCGCTGACGGGTGCTGGTGTGGTTGACCGCATCATCACCGATCTGGCCGTGATGGATATCACGCCGCATGGCATCAAGGTGGTGCAACTGGCACCGGGCGTGACGATGCAGGAGCTACAAAGCAAGACCGGGGTGGCGCTGCACTGAGGACCGTCTGCTCGAGGGAACTCAGGTGGTCATGCCAGGCAGCCGTGACCGCGTGACGCTGCGCAGCAACACCACCAGCCCGAGCGCCGCAATGGTCAGACCCACCACCAGCGCGATCCAGAAACCCTGCGCACCCATCGGCGCAGACGGTGCCCAGCCCAGCCATGCCGGAGCGACGCCGAGTGCGTAGCCTAGCGGCAAAGAAAACACCCAGAATGCGGTGAGATGGATCACCATGGGTGAGCGGGTCACCTTGTAACCCCGAATGGCGCAACTGGTCACCACCTGGGTGGCGTCTGACAGCTGGAACAGCGCGGCCAGAAACAGCAGCTGCGCGGCCAGTGCAATCACTGCGGCATCGTCGGTATAGGCACGTGCGATGGGCGTTGCCATAGCACCGATCAGCACTGCCGAAAGAACGGCAAACGCCAGACCCAGAGCAACCCCGACCCAGGCCTGAAAACGCGCCTGTACCACCTCACCGGCACCAAGAGAATGTCCCACTCGCGTCAACAGCGCCAGGCCCAGGCTCAATGGCACCATAAAAACCAGTGAGGTGAAGTTCAGCGCAATCTGGTGCGCCGCCACCTCGGTGCTGCCAAACTCGGCGACCAAAAGCGCGATCAGGCTGAAGGCGCTGCTCTCGGCAAAATAGGTGACGCCAATCGGCAAACCCAGTTTGAGCAGCGGCTTGATCTGCGCCCAGTCGGGTGCCTCGTAGTGGCCAAACGGCCAGGTACTGCGATAACTGGGGGCGTGGTGCATCCAGGCAATCAACGCCACCAGGTTGAAGGCCACAGTGGCCAGCGTGGCCCAGGCGCAGCCCAGTCCGCCGAGTTTTGGAAAACCCAACAGGCCAAACACCAGCAGGCTGTTGACCACAATGTTGAGCAGCAGAGACAGAATCGCGATCACCATCAAGGGTTTGGTCTGGTTGATGCTGGTGCTGTAACCGTACAAAACTCGGTAACAGGCAAACAAAGGCATCGACAGGCTGGTGACGTGTGTGAAGTCAATCGCCAGTTCCCGCACCCGGGGTTCCAGCGTCATGTGGTCAAAAACAAGCGCGGTCCAGTTGGCCAGCAATGCCGCCATCAGACCCAGACCGAATGCTTTCCAGAGTGCCTGGCGCACCACCGGTGGCACCTGTGACAACTCTCCCGCACCAACATGGTGTGCCACGGTCGGGTTGACCGACATCATCACCCCCATCAGCGTGATGATCAGCATGTTCCAGATGGACACCCCCAAGGACACACCTGCCAGATCTTGCGCCGAGGCATGGCCAGCCATACCCACATCCACCACCGCCATGCCCACCGTGGCCAGCTGACCAATCAGCATGGGCCACGCCAGTTGCCAAAGTGCGCGCAGTTCAGCGGCCAACCGCTGGCGTTGAGCCGGGTACTGAATCAGGGATTTGAAGGGACGAAGCAAGTTGATTGGGCGCTGGCGGCAAAGCGTGGATTATCTTGCGCCAACTGGCGACGTACCAGAACTTGAACCAGTCTGGCACTTATGGATGGCACGATGGCAGGGCATCGTGCCCCAAAACTCAAAACTCTATTTCGAGATCATCTTCGCAAAAATCGAATTTTGCTGGTTTGGCCTCGCTGCCATCGGCAAAAACGGCCTTGACCCATTGCACACAGGCTTCGTTGTTGGTGCTTTTGTCCCAGACCAGTTTGGTGGTTGCACCCGGCTGAATGCCTCGGCCAATATTGAACTGGCCCCAGGACTTGCGGTTTTCCGATACCAGTATCTTGGTGATCCGGCTGTCGGTGGAATTGTGCACATCAAAAGAAAAATCGCTGGCATGGGCGTTACCAACCACTGCGGTGCTGCTCAAAAGCGCAGCGACGCCCAACATCGAGGCGTTGAGAAAATGCTTGAAAGACATGAACTGCGATCCTGTTACGAGTTGTGTTAAAAAAATTATGCTGACGCACAAAATTCTAGCTTTGCGGTGTGATCAACATCTGAAATTTTGACAAATATCAAACGAGCTTGCTGCGGCACCACATTCAGCGGCCACGCAGGAACAGCGCATCGAGTTCCCGCATGTCAATTTGCCGCCAGGTCGGTCGGCCATGGTTACATTGGTCGCTGCGCTCGGTGGCTTCCATCTGGCGCAGCAGGGCATTCATTTCTTCCAGCGTCAGGCGGCGGTTAGCGCGCACCGCACCATGGCAGGCCATGCTGGCCAGCAAATCATGGTGGGCGCGCTGGATGACCGTGCTGGCATCATGCTGACTGAGTTCAGCCAAAACCCCTCGTGCCAATTCAACCGCATCACCCCGGGCCAAAGCACTTGGCACTGACCGCACAGCCAGGCTTCGGGCCGAAAAAACCGTGACCTCAAGCCCCAGGGTGTGCAAGGTGTCGCTGTGTGTCTCGGCGGTACTGACCTCCAGCGGTGTTGCCGCAAAACTCGCCGGAATCAGCAGTGGCTGACACGGCAGTGTCGGGCTGACAACGGTTGAAGCCTGGTCAGCCCATTGGGTCTTTAACTGCTCATACACAATACGTTCGTGGGCCGCATGCATGTCGACCAGCACCAGTCCGTGCTGGTTCTCCGCCAGAATGTACACACCGTGCAATTGCGCCAAGGCACGTCCCAGGGGCCAGATGCTGTTGACCTGCCCATTGGTCGACAGGGCAGGAGGGGACGCTGTGGGCTGTAGTTCCGGCAGTGGCGCTGGCCCAGGTTCACCCCACAATACAGCCAGATCATGAACCTGATGGCCCATACGGCTATCAAAACTAATAGCAAACTGTTGCTGTGGATATTGGGCTAATGCCACATTTTCTACAAAATCTTGGTTTGCTGGTGCCCCAGGCTGGGAAGGCCTGGTTTGCTGGCCCAAGATCTCTGCGGGTAGCTGGCCAACACGGGGTTGAGCAAGAGCCGCTTCAATGGCGTGGCGAACGGCCTGATGCACTTCACGGCTGTCCCGAAAACGCACCTCGATCTTGGTTGGGTGCACATTCACATCCACGCGGGTGGGATCCACATCAATGTACAAGGCATAAACCGGCTGGCGCTGCCCGTGCAACACGTCCTCGTAGGCGGATCTAGCCGCATGGGTGATGACCTTGTCACGGACAAAACGGCCATTCACATAACAGAACTGTTGGTCGGCTCTGGCGCGTGCTGCATCGGGCAAACCGGCGCGCCCCCACACACGGATGGCAGGTGTGGCGTGCAGGCCGAGTTGGGTCTGGCTCGCGTGGTCGACCCAGACCGATTGCGCAACAAAATCGTTTCCCAATACATCGGCCAGCCGCTGCTCCAGCGCTGGCAGGCTGCCTGGCTCACCACAGCGGCGCCACTGCTCAATCAGCTTGCCCTCGTGCCAAACTGCGAACCCGACATTCGGGCGTACCAATGCGTGCCGCCTGACCGCCTCCACACAATGGGCGAGCTCGGTCGCGTCGGTCTTGAGGAACTTGCGGCGGGCCGGCGTGCTGAAAAACAGTTCTTTCACCTCAACCGTGGTGCCCACCGCGCGGGCGACTGGTGTCAGCTCACCGGTCTGGCCCACCAACAATATAGCGTTCTGCTGGCCGTTGACCCTTGACGCAATGCTGCAGTCGGCGATGGCGTTGATGGCAGCCAGCGCCTCGCCACGAAAACCCATGGTGGTGACCGACTCCAGTTCATTCAGACTGGCGATCTTGCTGGTGGCATGACGTTTGAGTGCCAAAGGCAACTCGGGTGGTTCGATGCCGGTACCGTTGTCCTCCACACTGATCAGCCGCACTCCGCCAGCAAGAAGCCGAACGGTGATGTGTGTGGCCTCGGCATCCAGCGCGTTATCAAGCAGTTCACGCACCACGGAGGCGGGGCGTTCCACCACCTCACCGGCGGCAATCTGGCTGATGAGTTCATCGGGAAGCTCCCGAATGGGGCGGTGACGGATTGGGTTGGTGCTCGGGGTATTACTCACCCGGGCATTTTAGGAGCCGCTGCCTTCAAGCCCTCTTGTGCCGCCCAGACGTCTGCGTACGCAGGCTCGCACTATAAGCCGTTGACGGTTTCGTTGTAGTCCGAGATGCCTTCCCAAATATCCCAGGCAGCGAACGCCATCGGTACACCGACCTTGGCGATCCCGGCCAGGCGTGCAGCGCGGCCGGCCTGATTGGCAACCTGCTGCTGGGTGGCAACCTGTGAGGTCGCACGGCCAACGATGTTGCGGGCTTTGGCGATCTGTGCCTTGCGCAGGCCTTCCTGCGACAGGCGCTGTGAGAATTTGCGAATTTCTCCCTCGGCCGACCGGATGATCTGCTCGGCCCGGCCCTGTTGCGCCAGGGCGCGGACCTGCCGGGCACCCGCGGCACCGCCCAACAGCTCACTGCTGGCGGCTTTGCCAACCTCGATGCCAACCGCCTTGGCGGCAGAGCCTTGCTCCCAGCTTTTGATCAGCGAGCAGGTCGAGCTGTAACCCAGCGAGACACCACTGCAAATCAGTGCACCGGCGGGTGCAAGCACGATGGCACCAGTTGCGCCGAGCACCGCCACGCCAACCGTGCCCGCCAGTTTGATCCGCGCCAGGTCGGTAATGGCCTGTTTGAGTTCGCCTGCCACCATCAGGTTGATGTCGCTGGCGTCCTGGAAAAGCGAATTCACGGCGTCGCGTGCGTAGTCTCTGATCTTCAGCATTTCAGTGACATATTTGTTGGCCACGACTGGGCCTTGCTCATTGAGCTTGCGCAACCAGACCATCAGGTATTGTTCATGAAACTTGTCGGTGGTCTGCTGGATCTGGGTGTTGGTCGACTGACGTACCTCAACCACCCCCGGGGGAGTTTTCCAGAACAACACGCTGTACATCGCGTTCATGACGCCACTGTCGCGGTGGGTCACCCACTCGATCTGCGTGTGTTGCTGAAACGAGACGGCCAGCGCCACTGACCTGAAAAAACGACTGACCATATTCAGGTCGTAACAAATGGCGGGAATGGCAGGTGCGTTCATGGTGGGTGTCTCCTGGTTTCCACGTCAATTTTGCGGCATTGCGGGCCGCAGATCAATAGTCCTGATCCACCATGGATAATGCGCGCCCATGGATATTGTGCTGACTCTTGTTGATTTTGTACTCCACGTCGACAAACACTTGGAGCTGTTTGTGCAGAACTATGGCACCTGGGTGTATGCGCTGCTGTTTCTGATCATTTTTGTGGAAACCGGTGTGGTGGTGATGCCGTTTTTGCCCGGCGACTCGCTGCTCTTTGTGGTGGGTGCCATGTGTGGCGTGGGCCTGATGAGTTATCCGCTGTCGGTTGGCCTGCTGCTGGCGGCGGCCATTCTGGGCAACCAGTGCAACTACACCATTGGCCGTTATTTTGGCCCCAAGGTGTTTGGCTGGGAAAACTCGCGCTGGTTCAACAAAAAAGCCTTTGACCAGGCCCATGCGTTTTACGAAAAGTATGGCGGCATCACCATTGTGGCGGCGCGCTTTATGCCGTTTTTGCGTACCTTTGCGCCGTTTGTGGCCGGTGTGGCGCAAATGACGCGCAGCAAATTCACCTTTTTTGATGTGACTGGTGGCACGCTGTGGGTGGGCGGCATCATCACGGCAGGGTACTTTTTTGGCAACATCCCGTGGGTCAAGTTACATCTGGACAAAATCATCTGGGCAATGATTCTGGTGCCTGGTCTGCTGGTTTTGCTGGGGGCCTGGAAGAGTCGCCGCAAATCGGCGGTATCGTCTATATCTTCTTAAAAAGATGAGCTAGAAGTCAAGTTCAGACAAGCGCGAAAGGCATAATTTCCTTGAAAAACTCAGGCACCGACTTTCAAGAATAAATCCTGATCTGGCGCAAAGTTGGCGTGTAAAGGCATCAGCGCACCACCCAGTGCTCGCGCATCCGGGCCCACCGTGCCGGCAATCACGTTGGCCGGCCACAGGCCCTCCCAGTTGTATTGCTGCAGCGCTGTCTGGGTGGCTTCGATCAGGCGTGCCAGCAAGTCGCGGCTGAACGAGCCGTCGATCACCACCGCGTCGATGTCCAGAAAAGCCGTGCCACTGACCACGGTGTGTGCCAGTGCATTGGCAGCGTGGACAATCCAGGCCAGCGTTTCGTCCACATGCGGTGCTTGCAGGGCGCGTGCATCGTAGGCGGCATGAGGGTCCAGCGCCAGGGCGCTCAGGCGGTGCTCAAGTTCCCACAGTGAGGCATGGCTGATCAACTGATCCGGCGGCGTTGGCTCGGTGCTTGCCCGGCCTGCCAGCCGCATCGGCAGCGAAGCCACGGCACCGGCGTTGCCGTGTAAACCACCATGCAGATGCGAGTTAATCACCAGACCACCGCCCACAAAGGTGTCGACAAACAAATACAAAAAGTTTTTCAGGTCTCGCCCGCGCCCCAATACCAGCTCTGCCACACAGGCGGCTGAGGTGTCCTTGGCAAAGGTCACTGGCACTTCGGTCATGTCCTGCACCTGGGCCCGCAGGTCAATCTGGTTCCAGTCTTGTGACTGCTCTTGCGACAAGCCCAGCATGCGATGCCAGCCGCCCAGCTGGAAGGGTGCCGCCACGCCGACACCCACCAGACGATCACGCAGTGGACCCAGCGCCTCGCGCAGCCTATTCATCTGATCGGCAACGGTGGGCAGTAGCGTTTGGGTGTCCGGAAAGACATAGTCCAGGCTGTGGCGCTGGCGCACCTGACCGGTAAAGTCTACCAGCAGCCAGTCCGCGCTGCGTCGGCCAATCTTGATGCCGATTGCGAAAGCACCGTCAGGATTGAGCGCCAGCGGAATCGACGGCTGACCAATGCGGCCGCGCACGGGACTCTGCTTGACGATCAATTGGTCTTCCTCGAGGCGGGTGGTGATCAGCCCGATGGTCTGTGCCGTCAGACCGGTCAAACGGGCCAACTCGGCTTTGGGCAAACTGCCGTTGAGGCGGATGGCCTGCAAAACGACCCGTTCGTTGAACTGGCGCATGCCCACATGGTTTGAGCCGCGCGGGCGCAACAGTGACGGAGGCTCGTCCTGGAGGGCTTGCTTTGCAGGTGTCATGGGCGCAGAGTTTCGCCGATAACACCTTTGCGCAAAATAAAGTTGCCAAAAGGCTGCATTTCCCCCGTCAACACGATGGCGTACGCTGAACGCGCGCGCTCGTAAAACGCAAAACGTTCGATCGGTTCCACACTTTGGTCAGCCACAAGCTGGGGGGTGAGTGCTTCGATCACTTCGCGTTGCATGGCTGAGCGGTAGTCAGACGCCTCGCCACTCACCGCCATAAAACCGGCCGGATGTGCCACGTCGGTGGCCAGGGGCAACAGTGATGTGACGGCACACACGGTTTGCAGCATTGAGCTGCCCGGCAAGCGGATCACTGGCTTGCCGGCGGCAATACGCATCGCGGTGAAGTTGGCGTCGGCCAGCACCAGCGCATCGTCATGCCCCATTTCCATCATGATCTTGAGCAGATCCGGGGTCAGCAGGGCGTTGATTCCTTTGAGCATAGGTGTCTCTCAGGCCAGCATTTCTGCGGGCAACTCTTCCACGGACTTTGCGCCTGTCATCACCGCCACCGTGTCGCTCATACTGATCTTTTTCGGGTTGACCACGGCGGCACGTTTGCCCAACCGGGCGATGTGGATGCGGTCGGCCACTTCAAACACATGAGGCATGTTGTGGCTGATCAGGATCACCGGCAGGCCCTTGTCGCGCACCCGGCGGATGAGTTCCAGCACCATATTGCCTTCCTTGACGCCCAGGGCGGCTGTGGGTTCGTCCATGATCACCACATGCTGTGCAAAGGCGGCAGCCCGCGCCACTGCCACACACTGGCGCTGGCCTCCTGACAAGGTTTCGACCGCCTGCGTCATGGAACGGATGCCGACTTTGAGGTCGTTCATGCGGGTGATGCTTTCTTCAAGCATTTTTTTCTTGTCGATCATTTGCAGCACACTGCCAAGAAAACCGGATCGACGGATTTCACGCCCAAGAAACAGATTCTCTGCAATCGTCATCGCGGGTGCAACCGCCAGATCCTGGTACACGGTCTCGATGCCGGCGCGGCGGGCATCAATCGGGCTTTTGAAGTGCACCCGCTGTCCATCGAGGTAAATTTCACCGGCATCCGGAATGCTTGCGCCCGCCAGACACTTGATCAATGAGGACTTGCCGGCACCGTTGTCACCAATCACGGCCAGGATTTCACCAGCACGCAACTCAAAATCAGCGCCGTCCAGAGCGGTCACCTGGCCAAAACGCTTGACCAGGCCTTTGGCCTGAATCACCAGAGGAGTATTGGAAGAGATGCTCATTTCAGCGGACTCCTTTGCGTGACATCTGGTCGGTGGCCACCGCCAGAATCACCAGAATACCGGTGACCAGAATCTGGTACACCGACGAGACACCCATCAAGGTCAGACCGTTGCGGAACACCCCCACTATCATGGCACCCACCAGTGTGCCCAAAATGATGCCGCGTCCACCAAACAGGCTGGTGCCGCCCAGCACCACGGCGGTGATGGCGTCCAGGTTTTCGGTTTGTCCGGCATTCGGGTCACCGGCACCAATACGCGCCACACTCAGCAGCGAGGCCAGGCCGTAAAACACACCTGCCAATACATACACGCCCAGCAGGACCTTATCGGTCGAAATCCCGGTCAGGCGAGTTGCCTCGGGGCTGTTGCCGACCGCATAAATGTGGCGGCCGGGTGCGGTTTCACGCAGAAACAACCAGGTCAGCAGGTACAGTGCCAGCATCAGCACCACGCCGTAAAGAATATTGGTTTGCCCGATGCGAAAAGAGTTGCTCAGCCAGGTCATGCCTTCGGACACCTCGGTCACGGTTTGTGAGCCCGAGTACAGTTGGGTGATGGCAAACGCAATATTGAGCGTGCCCAAGGTGACGATGAAGGGTGGCAACTTGGCTTTGGTGACCAGCAGGCCATTGACCAAGCCAAACAGTGCCGTGGCACCAATGCCAAGGGCAATCGCCACCGGGGCCGACAAGCCATAGTCCGCTGCCATTTTGGTCATGACGATGCTGCCCAGCGCCATGATCATGCCGCACGACAGGTCAATACCGGCGGTCAGAATCACCAGCGTCTGGCCGATGGCAATCGTGCCCACCACCATCACCTGCTGCATGATCAGCGAGAAATTCTGCAACGACATGAAGCGTTCGTTCTGCGTGGCAAAGAACAGGCAGGCCAGCAGCAAGGCAATGAACGGCCCCAGCGTACCCATGGGGGGAAGTTTGTCCAGGAGGGATTTCATGGCGAGGATGGCGTTGAAGGTTGAGGAAATCTCATTGCCCCACTTTTTGGCATGTTCGGGGGCAGTGTGGCAGCGCCAGTCGGCCACTGCCCTGTCTTTTAGACTGTTTTTCTAACTGCCTGACCGGCCTGACACAAGCTCACGTCGTGTCTCGCCCGGCAGGCAGGCATGTGGGTGATTACTTGTTGCCCCAGCACAGATCCATGCCGGTCTTGACGTCCTTACTGTCCACGCCGGCAATCGCCTTGCCTGCAATCAGCGTCACGCCGGTGTCGGTGTAGCCGCTGACTTTTTTGCCGGTCTTGGCGTATTCAACACCTGCGGCCACACCCATGGCGGCCATACGCAGCGGGTATTGCTGGCTGGTCGCAGTGATCACACCGGCACCCACGTCCTTGACACCGGCGCAGCCACCGTCCACCGACACGATGACCACGTTCTTTTCTTTGCCAGCGGCCTTCAGTGCCTTGTAAGCGCCTGCAGCAGCAGGTTCATTGATGGTGTAGACCAGATTGATCTCAGGGTTCTTTTGCAGGCAATTTTCCATGCCGGTCTGGCCCTTGGCGGCATCACCAAAGCTGTCAGCCATACACACCACACCAGCGGCCTTGCCACCGAGCTCGTTGCTCTTGGCGTCCGGGGCGGTCAGGCCGAAACCTTTCAGGAAACCGTTGTGGCGCTGGGCACCCACCGGGTGGCCAGGGAACAGGTCAAGCGTTGCGATCACGGCTTTTTTTCCGCCCAATGCGGCTTTGGCATACTGGCCAATCAGTACACCTGCTTTGTAGTTGTCGGTGGCAAACAGCGCATCCACCGCGGATGCAGGGTCGGTCGGGCTGTCCAGCGCAATCACCTGTACGCCCTGGGCCTGGGCTTTCTTGATGGCCGGGATGATGGCTTTTGCATCGCTGGGGGTGATCATGATCGTTTTGGCACCTGCGGCGACCATGTTTTCGATGGCGGTGACTTGACCGGCGTTGTCACCATCGGTCTTGCCAGCAGCCGAAAGCAACTTGGCACCCAGCTTTTTGGCTTCTGCATCTGCGCCTTCTTTCATCTTGACAAAGAAGGGGTTGGACTCGGTCTTGGTGATCAGACCAATCACCGGCTCAGCGGCGAAGGCCGCGCTGGTGGCCAGGGACAGGGTGCTCAACAGCAGGGTGGTGGACAGTTTCATGGTTTTCCTCAAGAGTATGGCCTTGCGGCCGGGTGGTGTGTGTCGCGTCATGTGTGTGGGATTCCCTTGTGCTTCGGGTAATTCCGCTTGTTCATTCGGCGTAGCTGAACTATAGTCCTGTCGTAGTTAATAAATCAAGTTGTTTTAGTTATGGAAAACCCTAATATGTCAGAAATAGTTTGTTCAGCTCAGGTGGCGACTGCGGGCGAGGCGCTGATTGATTTGATTGCTGGCGCCGATGGACGGTTTGAGCCCTGTCTGGGTGGGGCGGTCTATAACCTGACCCGGGCATTGGCGCGACAGGGCATTGAGACCCTCTACCTCAACCCCTTGTCCAGAGACCGGTTTGGCCGCCAGCTCGCTGCAGGTTTGTTACAGGATGGTGTTCATCTGGCGGTGCCAACGCCGGTGCAGGAGGTGACCTCGCTGGCGGTTGTTAATCTGGACAACACCGGCCGCCCTGACTATGCGTTTTACCGCCAAGGGGTGGCTGATCGAGCGACCAGCGCCAGCGCCTTGACGCAGGCCTGCCGGCCGGTTGAAACACTTTCGGTGGTCTGTACCGGTGCCCTGGCCCTGTCCCCAGACGACGGCGAAACCTATCTGCCTTGGCTGGCGGCACAGCGCCAGGCCGGGCGCAGTGTGGTGGTGGATGCCAACTTACGCCCCTCGGTGATGCCCAATCTGGACCTGTATCGGCGGCATGTGTTGACCGTCTTGCAATATGCCGATGTGATCAAAGCCAGTGATGAGGATCTGGCCTGCCTGATGGTGCCGGGGGGCGACGCAATTGCTCAGGCGCGCCATGTGCTGCAAAATAGCCGGGCAAGTCTGCTGGCGTTGACGCTGGGTGCCCAGGGTGCGGCTTTGTTGACGCGCCATGGGCAAATTGTCCGCGCGGGTGAAGTCCAGCCAATACCGGTGGTGGACACCGTCGGTGCGGGGGACTGCTTTTTGGCGGGCCTGGTTGTGGCGATGGTGGAACACCGCTTGCCCACCGATTGGGGTTCAAATGGGGTTGCGGTCGAGGTTGCCAAGGACCTGCTTTGCAATGCAATTGCCAGCGCCAGCCTGTGTGTCATGCAACGTGGCTGTGTTCCACCAACGCGTGCACACGTCAAGGCGCGCCTGCTTCAGGTCCCCATGCACTGCAGCGTTTGAACCACCTTGGCCGAAGATCACGCAGGGGATTGGTAAATGCTGGCAAATGCCACAAGCGCTTGAACCAGCCCTTGCCGCAGCGGGTGGGGTGTGGCCATTTCAGGCAGCAGCAGCGAAACCTTGAAAGGGATACGTGCGGCAAGTGGCCGCACCACCAGATCCGGCCCCGCCATCGCGTGGGCCGTCAGCGGGTTAACAATGGCAATACCCAACCCCTGGCGCACCATGGCGCAGACCGCCACGGCGCTGCCGGTTTCCAGACAGTTGTTGCGGGCAACACCAGCGGCCTCAAATAGCTGGTCGATGAGTGTGCGATAGGGATCATCGTGGGCCAGGCTGATAAAACGCTCGTTGGCAAAATCCTGCAGCTGGAGTTCCTGCCTGCGGCCCAATACGTGCTCGGCCGGCAAGACAGCCACTTCATTCACTTCCAGCAACGTGGTCAGTGCGACACCCACCGGAGCTTGTGTTGTTTCACCAAGACCGATGTCAAAGCGCTGTTCACTCATGGCCTGCTCGAGCCAGGGTGACTCCATTGGAAAGACGCTGACCGCAGCCTGGGGTACCTGGCGCGTCAGACGTGCCAGCGCGCCGGGCAACATGGCCTGTGCCAAGGCAGGCAGGCAGGCGACGCGCAAACGCCCGCTGGTCGCGGTGCGCAACTCCACCGCGCGTGCAGCAATCTGCTCCAGTGCCACAAACGAGCGTTCGACCTCCTGCATCAGGGCAAGCGCCTGCATCGTGGGTCGAAGTCGGCCCCGAACCCGATCAAACAAATTGAATCCCAGCAGTTGCTCCAGTCGGGCAAGTTCCCGGCTCAGTGTGGGCTGGCTTGATTGGGTGACCTCGGCCGCCCGACCGAGATTGCCCTGAAGCATGATGGCGCGAAACATGCTCAGTTGCCGGTGTGTCAGTTTGGGTGAGCTGACACCAGAAGATGTCGATTTTTTCATCTGATCACTATATCAATATTGAATTGAACAGCAAACTAAATGGCATTGATTGAATGGTTGTTGGCAGGCATCATCCCGGCATGAATCCAATCCCCTACACCACGCTGGCCGAGTTGGCCAAGACCCACGGTACCCCGTTGTGGGTGTATGACGCAGCCACCATCGAGCGCCAAGTGGCCGCGCTGCGCCCGTTTGATGTGATTCGTTATGCACAGAAGGCGAATTCCAATACCCACATCCTGCGGCTGATGCGCCGCGCCGGGGTGCTGGTGGATGCGGTGTCGCTGGGTGAGATCGAGCGTGCACTGGCAGCCGGTTACACCCCTGGCGTGCATGACGGCCACGCCGAAATTGTGTTTACTGCCGATCTGCTCGACCGCGCCACCTTGGCGCGCGTGGCAGAGTTGGGTGTGCCGGTGAACTGCGGCTCGATCGACATGCTCGACCAGCTGGGTGCGGCCAGCCCCGGCCACCCGGTGTGGCTGCGCATCAACCCCGGCTTTGGCCATGGCCACAGTAACAAGACCAACACCGGCGGTGAACACAGCAAGCATGGCATCTGGCACAGCGATTTGCCGCTGGCGTGCCAACGGGTGCGCGATAACCGGTTGAACCTGGTGGGCCTGCACATGCACATCGGCTCCGGAGTGGACTACACGCACCTGCAAGAGGTGTGTGGTGCCATGGTCACTCTGGTGCAAACCGCCCAGGCGCAGGGCATGGATGTGCAGGCGATATCGGCAGGTGGCGGCTTGTCGATCCCGTACCAGGTGGGGGAGGCTTCCATCGATGTGGCGCACTACTTCAGCCTGTGGGACGGTGCCCGTCAGCAAATTGCCGAGCGGCTGGGCCACCCGGTCAAACTGGAGATTGAGCCGGGTCGATACCTGGTGGCTGAAAGTGGCGTGCTGTTGACCGAGGTGCGCGCCAGCAAACGTATGGGTGCGAACACCTTTGTCATGGTGGATGCCGGTTTCAGTGACCTGATGCGCCCCAGCATGTACGGCAGCTTTCACGGCATGGCGTTGATCCATGCAGACGGCTCGCCGGTTACTGGCGATGCTCAGCCCACAGTTGTGGGCGGCCCGCTGTGTGAATCGGGCGACGTGTTCACCCAAGGCGAGGGTGGCGTGGTGCAACAGCGCCCGCTACCTGCCGCGAAGGTGGACGACTTGCTGGTATTGCACGACACCGGTGCCTACGGCGCTTCGATGTCGTCCAACTACAACACACGCCCGCTGATTGCCGAGGTGTTGGTTGAGGCTGGCCGCCCGCAGCTGATCCGACGCCGTCAGACGGTCGCTGAATTGTTGGCGTTGGAAGCCGTTTGAGCGTGGTGAACAACTGCCATCAATTGGCTCGCCTGAGGCGTTATTTATCTTTTGTCGACAATGGCCAGTCGACTCAAGCCGGCTTCAACGATGGCTTGTGAGCTCTTGCTCGGAAATGAAACCGTGATGGTTTTATTGATGGCTTTGGCTTCGACTGCCGCCAACATGCCAATTTCGGACTGGGTATCCACCACCACCACGCGCAAACCCTTGAAGTTAAAACCCTGTGTTGGTCCCATGCGCATCTTTGGGTTGTCCAGCATCTTCTGGTAGTCCGAGAAATCAGCCAGAGGTGACATCGTCACCATTCGCGGGCCGATGTGCGGCGCCGCCGGGTTGACGAAGCTGGCTTGCAATTTGCTGCCGTCCTTCTCGATCTCGTGGAACTTGAGGCCGTCGATGCTGGTGGCACTCATCCAGCTTTTAAACTGTGCTTCGCTCATATCGCCTGCCATGACCAGGTTTGACACGGCAAGCAGACTCAGTGTCAACAAACGTTTGAGTTTCAAGATAAACACCTTTCATCGTTCAAAGAAAATTCTGTCCAGATTCAGGCAATCCGCCCGCTGTACTCAATTTCGACCGCGATTTTTGGGCTCAGCCTTTCGCCACCGGCCGTCCCGGGTCACTGCACCATTCGCTCCAGCTGCCAGCATAGAGACGGCGACGCCCCAATCCGGCAAGTTCCATGGCAAGCACATTGGGCACAGCGCTCACCCCGCTGCCGCAGTGGTGCACCACCGTCGCCGGGTCACGTCCGGACAGCAGGGTTTCAAATTCAAGCCGCAGTTGTGCTGCCGGTTTAAAGCAGCCGTCGGAGCCCAGGTTATCGGGAAAAGGTCGGTTCAGGGCGCCCGGAATATGCCCGGCGACCGGATCAATCGGTTCGACTTCGCCGAGGTAGCGCGGTCGGGCACGGGCATCAACCACGGTCTGACCTGGGCGGCCCAACTGTCTGATGATCTCGTCTGTCGTCACCCATTCGATCCTGGCTGGTGTCAGGGCAAAGTTGGATGGTGAGAGTGCCGGGCCGATACCACTTTCAACGGTGCCGCCTGCTGCAACCCAGGCTTGCCAGCCGCCGTCAAGTACCGCCACTGCCTCATGGCCGGCCCACTTGAGCATCCACCAAAGGCGGCCAGCGTAGTTCACGCCCTGACGGTCGTAGACCACGGCCTGCATGTCGGCTCTGAATCCGACACGGCTCAACCATGCGGCAAAGGTCTCCCGCGCAGGCAGCGGGTGACGGCCAGCACAGACTGCGGTGTCACCTGCATGGGCACACAAATGGTGGTCCAGATTGGCGCGCACGGCCCCGGCAATATGGTGTTGCAGGTATTGCTCGTCGCCTGCGGCGGGTTGCATCAGTTCGAAACTGCAGTCAAACACCATCAGTGGCTGGCCGCTGGCGCGCAGCGCCTGAAATTGGGGGACGTTGATCAGGGTGGGGTACATGGGTTTTCCTTAATGCTCTTCGGCGGGTGTATCGGGTAGCGCGCGCGTGCGAAGTGCCGTGGCAGCAATGCCGCTGCAGATGATGACAACCATCCCAACCCATTCGATGGGTTCAATGTGATCATCAAACAACCACAGACTGTACAGCGCGGCAAACACGATGCCGGCATATTGAAGATTGGCCACCAGCAGCGTGGCACCCCGGCTGAACGCACGTGTCATGCACCACTGACCCAGCGATGCAAGCACACCGATGGGAATCAACCAGGCCGCCGCTTGCCAACTCACCGACGACCACGGGGTGAAGCCGGTCAGCAACACACCCACCAGGCCGGTGAGCGCGGTGCCAACTGAAAAATAGAACACCGTGCGACCCTCTGGTTCACCAATTTTGCCCAGCGCGGTGACCTGCAGGTAGGCCATTGACGCGCCCAGCCCCGACAGCAGGCCGATCAGCCCAGCAAACAGCTGATTTTGGTCAAGCGTCGGGCGCAGCATCATCACCACGCCGGCAAACCCGGCCAACACCGTGGCCATCAGCGGTCCCTGGCGGGTGGATTTGCCGTAGAGCAAAGCGCCGCCCACCACAAAAGCCGCTACCCAGACGCCACTCATGTAATTGAGCGTCATGGCCGTGGCCAGGGGCAGGTGCGAGATGGCATAAAACCAGCTGGAAAGCGAGAACACCCCGATGGCTGTACGCCAGGCATGCATCCACGGCACGGGTGTTGCCAACGGAGTACCCCTGGCGCGCATCACGCTTGCCATAAACACCACGCTGACCAGGCCACGGTAAAACACCAGCTCAAGCAAGCCAAAGCTGCCTGAGGCGACCTTGATGCCCACCGCCATCGTGGCAAAAAGGAAAGCCGCCATCACCATCCAGAGTGCTTGCATGTTCAGGATTACTTAATAAATATGGCTCTATCGCAATACAGTAAACACTTTTCTGCTACAGATAATATCGTATCAATTACTCCGCCATCTGCTTTTGGTACCAGGCGTGAAAGTGCTGCATGCCATCTTCCATGGGGCTTTGGTACGGTCCAATCTGGTTCTCTCCACGCGCAAACAGGGCTTTGCGTCCGGCATCCATTCGTTCGCCAATTTCATCGTCTTCGATACAGGTTTCCATATAGGCCGCCTGTTGTGATTCGACAAACTCGCGCTCAAACGCCTGAATCTCTTCCGGATAGTAAAACTCGACCATATTGAGTGTTTTGTCCACACCCATCGGGTGCAGGGTCGACACGGTCAACACATGCGGATACCACTCGATCATGATGTGTGGGTAGTAGGTGAGCCAGACCGCTCCACGTTCTGGCATCTGGCCGTGGCGGTACTTCAGTAGTGCCTGGTGCCAGCGCCGGTAGACCGCGGACCCGGGCCGGCCAAACGCTTTCGATACACCGACGGTTTGCACGGAATAGTGCTGGCCAAACTCCCACTTCAGGTCATCACAGCTCACGAAATGGCCCAGCCCCGGGTGAAACGGGGCCACATGGTAGTCCTCAAGATAGACCTCGATGAAGGTCTTCCAGTTGTAGTTGCATTGGTGCAACTCGACCTTGTCGAGCACGTAACCCGAGAAGTCCAATGTGGTGCGTTCATCCAGTCCTGCAAGGTTCTGCGCCACGGGGCCAGCGGTGGCACCCTCTGCGGCCTCGAACAACAGGCCGTTCCAGCTCTGCAGCGGATAGTTGCGCAGGTTGAGACAAGGGTCCTGAGGAAAGTGCGGCGCGCCGATCAGCGTGCCAGCTGTCTGTGCACCGTTGGTCGCGTAGGTCCAACGGTGGATCGGGCAGACAATATTGCCCCCTGTCGTGTCCAGCGACCCTCGTCCTTTCAGCATCATTGCCTGGCGGTGTCGACAGACATTGGACACCAGTTCAATCCCCCGCTGGGTGTGCACCAACACACGACCACCCAGTTCCTGTGCCAGGACATGATAGTCCCCCAGATTGGGAACACTTTGGGCGTGGCCCACATACCGTGGTCCTCGCTCGAACAGGATTTTTAACTCGCGCTGGTACAGCGCTGGATCAAAGTAACTTGAAACTGGTAGTTGGCCTGCGGCCTGCTGCAGTTGAAGACTTAAATCAGACATGGGTGACCTGACCTAAAGACTCCCCACAGGGAGATGCACAGAAAGTGCAGTAAAAAAAGCCAGCCGGAGCTGGAACAGAAAACCGGCGAATTGTACATAGACCATCGGCAGCGGCTGCTTCGGCCATGTTCACAACGTTTGGACACGCCGACTTGCGCTATTGTTTTGAGTCTTCGCCGCGAACGCCTAAAATCGGGCGCTTTCCACTCTGATCAAATGTATCCATATGGCGACAGCTTCCAAGAACGCTGCAGCGGCAAGCACCAGTTACGAGGCTGATCTACAGGAACTGGAGCGTTTGGTGGATAAGCTGGAATCGGGTGATCTACCGCTTCAAGACCTGCTGACCCGATACCAGCGGGGTGCCGAATTGCTGGGCGCTTGCCGTCGCCGCCTGGAAGCGGTGGAACAGCAGGTCAAAGTGCTGGATCAAGGTGTCCTGAAACCATGGTCTGCTGAATAGGCAAGCATGCTGCCGGAGTTTGATTTCAAAACCTGGATGCCGCAGCAGCTGGCATGGGTGGAGAGTGCGCTGTCTGACTGGGTCAGCGTTTCCAGTCAAACAGGGGCCGACCATCATGCCCCGGCGGATCTGGTCGAAGCCATGCGTTATGCGGTGCTGGATGGCGGCAAACGCCTGCGTCCCTTGCTGGTGCTGGCGGCTTTCCAGGCGGTCAGCCTCGGTTCACATGCCCAACTGGCAGCGGACATGGAAGACTTTGGCGAGTTGGCCCGCCGTGGTGGCTTGTCTCACGAAGATGACGATGCCGACCTTCCTGAAGCGGCCCTGCGCACCGCCTGTGCGGTAGAGCTGATCCATGCCTACTCTCTGGTTCATGACGACATGCCCTGCATGGACAATGATGTGTTGCGCCGTGGCAAGCCGACGGTGCACGTCCAGTACGGCGAGGCCACCGCCTTGCTGGCGGGTGATGCCTTGCAGGCGCTGGCGTTTGAATTGCTCACCCCTGACGAGCTGGTGATGCCAGCGGTGCAGCAGGCGCGTTTATGCCGACTGTTGTCGCGCGCTGCCGGTTGCGCGGGCATGGCAGGCGGTCAGGCGATTGATCTGGCCAGTGTTGGCCGTCGCTTGACTGAAGAGCAGTTGCGCCAGATGCACCGGCTCAAGACCGGTGCGCTGTTGCGCGCCAGTGTGGTGATGGGTGCTGTCTGTGGTGGGGCCAGCAGTGCCTCGCTGGCCGCCTTGCATGATTATGGCGAGGCACTTGGACTGGCGTTTCAAGTGGTGGACGATATTCTGGATGTGACGGCGGATTCAAGCACGCTGGGAAAAACCGCTGGCAAAGACGCCGACAATGACAAGCCGACGTATGTGTCATTGATGGGACTGGAGCATGCCGCCACCTTGGCGCAGGAACTACTCGCGCAGGCGCTGGCGGCCTTGCAGCGCAGTGACCTGGCTGACACCCGGGCCTTGCGTGCACTGGCGGTGATGGTGGTGGAACGTGACAATTGAGCCAACATTGAAGTTGGGGTATTTTTTTGCCTCCAGCCCAGTGTTGATAGGCTCTGATAGCTATAAAAAGTAAATATTATGCTGATGAACATTCCGTATCCTCTGCTGCAAGGTATTCATGGCCCGGCAGATTTGCGGCGACTTGCGCGCAACCAGCTCGAGGCCCTTTCGACCGAGTTGAGGGCCTACCTGCTCGACAGTGTGGCCAAAACCGGTGGCCACCTGAGCTCCAACCTGGGCACCGTGGAACTCACGGTGGCGCTCCACTATGTGTTCAATACCCCGTATGACCGTGTGGTGTGGGACGTGGGCCACCAGACCTACCCACACAAGATCCTGACAGGGCGGCGCGAACGCATGAGCAGCTTGCGCCAGTTGGGCGGGCTCAGCGGTTTCCCGCAACGGGGTGAAAGCGAGTTTGACGCTTTTGGTACAGCCCACTCCAGCACGTCCATCTCGGCGGCTCTGGGAATGGCGATGGCGTCCAAACTCAAGGGCGAAGAGCGCCAGGCGATCGCCGTGATCGGTGATGGCGCCATGACGGCGGGCATGGCGTTTGAAGCACTCAACAACGCCGGGGTGGCCGACTGCAACCTGCTGGTCATCCTGAACGACAACGACATGTCGATCAGCCCGCCTGTGGGGGCGCTTAACCGGTACCTTGCCAAACTGCTGAGTGGCCAGTTTTACACCACCGCCAAAAGTGCAGGCAAGTCCGTGCTCAAAGGTGCACCGCCTCTTTTTGAGCTGGCCAAGCGCTTTGAAGAGTCGGCCATGGGCATCGTCAAACCGATCACGCTGTTTGAAAAGTTCGGCTTTAACTATGTGGGGCCAATCGATGGCCATGATGTTGAAACCCTGGTCAGCGTGCTGGAGAATATTCGTCATCTCAAGGGGCCGCAGTTCTTACATGTGGTGACCAAAAAAGGGCAGGGCTACAAGTTGGCCGAGGTGGATCCGGTGGCCTACCATGGCCCGGGCAAGTTTGATCCGGCTGTGGGTTTGCAGAAATCCAGTGCCCAGGCCCTGCCCACATTCACCCAGGTGTTTGGTGACTGGCTGTGTGATATGGGTGCAGCGGATGATCGGCTGGTTGGTATTACCCCGGCGATGCGTGAAGGCTCGGGTATGGTCGAATTCGAGAAGCGTTTTCCCAAGCGCTTCTTTGATGTTGGCATTGCTGAACAACATGCCGTCACATTTGCCGCAGGCCTGGCCTGTGAGGGCATGAAGCCGGTGGTGGCCATTTATTCAACCTTTTTGCAGCGTGCCTACGACCAGTTGATTCACGACGTGGCGATACAGAACTTGCCGGTGGTGTTTGCACTGGACCGCGCCGGTCTGGTGGGTGCCGATGGGGCTACTCACGCCGGCGCCTACGACATCGCCTACCTGCGCTGCATCCCGAACATCAGCGTGGCCTGCCCGGCTGACGAGAACGAGTGTCGCCAATTGCTGTGTACTGCCTTCGCGCAGAACAGTCCGGTGGCGGTACGTTATCCGCGGGGTGTCGGTGCGGGTGTGCCGGTGCAAAGTACGCTGGACGCCTTGCCATTTGGCAAAGGTGAGATCCGTCGTACCGGCAACCGTCTGGCCATTCTGGTTTTTGGTACTCTGCTGCAGCAGGCGCTGCTGGCGGCGCAGGCGCTTGACGCCACCGTGGTCAATATGCGCTGGGCCAAACCGTTGGACGAGTCCCTGCTGCTGCAAGTGGCCAGGGATCATTCGGTTCTGGTCACCCTTGAAGAGGGTGCCGTGATGGGCGGGGCAGGCAGTGCCGTGCTTGAGTCCCTGGGCCGGGGCGGCTGGTCCAGGCCAGTGCTTCAGTTGGGTCTGCGGGACGAATTTGTCGAACATGGCGACCCGGCCAAGCTGCTGTCTTTGCAAGGGCTTGACGCCAATGGCATAGAAGCCAGCGTCCGGGTCTACCTGGCGACGCCAGAAGTTGTCAAAAATCTGCACAACTATTGATCTAACCCCGTACTGTTGACCCCGGCGCAAGGGAAAACCCGCGAATGTCGGCGAATTGATGTTCCTAAAATGGCGCTCGACTCTTTCGGCGACATGTGTTTGTTGTGACCGTGTGTCAAAGTGTTCTTACATCTACAGGAGTATTTCGATGGATCGTCGTTCTATTATCAAAAACGCAGGTATCGCAGGTGTGCTGGCTGCTGGCGTTGCTCCCGCAGTACACGCCCAGGCGGCGGTACGCTGGCGTCTGGCATCGAGCTTTCCAAAGTCGCTCGACACCATTTACGGCGCAGCCGAAGTGATGGCCAAGGCCGTCAAGGCCATGTCCGGTGGCAAGTTCGAGATATCAGTTCACGCCGGTGGTGAACTGGTGCCACCCTTTGGTGTGGTGGACGGCGTGCAGAACGGCACGGTCGAAATCACCCATACGGTACCCTACTATTTTTACGGCAAAAACCCGGCGTTTGCCATTGGCTCGGCGATTCCATTTGGCATGAATGCGCGCCAGATGACGGCCTGGATGATGCATGGCAATGGCCGCAAGCTGATGAATGAGCTCTATGCGGGCTACGGCATGACCAGTTTTGCCGGCGGCAACACGGGCGTGCAGATGGGTGGCTGGTACCGCAAGCAGATCAAGTCCATTGCCGATTTCAAAGGTATGAAGATGCGTCTTGGTGGTGGCTTGGTCGGCGAGGTGATGCAGGGCATCGGTGCGGTGCCGCAAAGTATTCCTGGTGGCGAGGTTTACCAGGCGCTGGAAAAAGGCACCATCGATGCTGCCGAATGGGTCGGTCCTTATGACGACCAGAAACTTGGCTTTAACAAGGTGGCACCGTTTTACTACTATCCGGGCTGGTGGGAAGGCGGCCCCGAAGTGGACTTCTTTGTTAACCAGAAGGCCATGGACAGCCTTTCGGCAGAAAACAAGGCCATCCTCGAGACCGCCTGCGCCATGGCGGCGACCGACATGCTGGCCAAGTACGATGCGTTTAACCCGAACGCCTTGAAACAGCTGGTCGCGGCCAAGACCAAGGTCCTGCCTTTCCCCAATGACGTCCTTGAAGCCTCGTTCAAGTCGGCGATGGCGGTGTTTGAGGCCAACAACGCCAAGAGCCCCGAGTGGAAGAAAATTTACGCCGATTTCCGCAACTTCCAGCGTGACCAGGTGCTGTGGTTCCGCTTTGCGGAAAGCAAGTTCGACGCGTTCATGGCCACCCGCAAGCTCTGATCGGCACAGTCGCTTGACTGCAAAAAGCCCCGCATTGCGGGGCTTTTTTATGGCTCACTGCGGGTCACGCAGTGGACCGGAGTGTCGGAACTGTTGCGCTACTTTTTCTTCATGGCTTCTTCCATGGCCTTCATCGGGTCGTCCTCTGCGGCCGCGTCCTGTCCACCGGTCGGCACCACTGGCGCTTCACTAGTGGCGTCGGACGCTGCATCTTGCGGCGGGGTGGCAGCATCAGGTTCCAGTTCAGACGGCGGCATGCTGAGCATCATCTCGGCACCCACTTTGTCCAGATCCACGGCCTCTTTTTTATCCAGACCACTTGACACAATACCCGGGAAGGCAATGATCAGACCCACCATGATGATCTGGATGATCACAAAGGGCACAGCGCCCCAGTAGATTTGCATGGTGGTCACGGGCTGAATCAGCTTCTTGGTCAGCCGGTCGGTATAGGCCCGGCCCGGTGCCACGCTGCGCAGGTAAAACAGCGCAAAACCGAATGGCGGGTGCATGAACGAGGTTTGCATGTTCACACCCAGCAAGACGCCAAACCAGATCAAATCGATGCCGATTTTTTCAGCCACCGGGGCCAACAGCGGCACCACAATAAATGCCAGTTCAAAGAAGTCCAGGAAAAACGCCAGGATAAAAATCAACACGTTAACCACAATCAGAAAGCCCAGTTGGCCACCAGGTACCGAGGTCAGCAGGTGTTCCACCCATCTGGAGCCGTCCACGCCCTGAAACACCAGGCTGAACACGGTGGAACCCACCAGAATAAACACCACAAAACTGGACAGCTTGGTGGTGGAGGTCAGCGCCTGTTTCAGCAACGAAAAGCTCAGGCGCTTGCGACTGAAGGCCATCAGCATGGCACCCATGGCGCCCATGGCACCCCCTTCAGTGGGCGTGGCCACGCCAAGAAATATCGTACCCAGGACCAAAAAAATCAGCAAAAGTGGTGGAATCAGTACAAACGTGACCCGCTCGGCCATGCGCGACAACAGCCCGGCACGTGTCACCTTGTTGATCACGGCGATCAGGAACGCCAGCACCACACCGGCACACAAAGAGACCACAATGGTTTCGTCCTTGGCCACCAGCGTCACTTCCTCACCCTTGAAGTAGCTCAGCACCTGGGCATAGTGTTCGCCCAGAAAAATCGCCGAACCGGCACTCAGCGCCGTCAAAACACCCAGCGATGGCAAACCACTGCTGCCGTTGTCCTCACGGATGGTGCGGGCTTCAGCCGGCAAGGCCGGGACCCAGCTGGGTTTGATGAAGGTGATCAGCAACACGTAACCAAAGTACATGGTCGTCAGGACAAAACCTGGAATAAACGCACCTTTGTACATTTCGCCCACACTGCGTCCCAGCTGGTCGGCCAGAATGATCAGCACCAGCGATGGCGGAATGATCTGTGCCAGCGTGCCCGAGGCTGCAATCACGCCGGTCGCAATGCGCCGGTCATAGCCGTAGCGCAGCATGATGGGCAGCGAGATCAGTCCCATTGAAATGACGGATGCGGCCACCACGCCAGTGGTCGCGGCCAGCAGCGCACCCACAAAAATCACTGCAAACGCCAGACCACCACGCAGTGGACCAAAAAGCTGGCCAATGGTGTCAAGCAGGTCTTCTGCCATCCCGCTTCGCTCCAGAATCAAGCCCATTAGCGTGAAAAACGGGATCGCCAGCAGCGTGTCGTTTTGCATGATGCCAAAGATTCGCAGGGGCAAGGCCTGCAGCAGCGCCTCGGGCAGCAGGCCCAGTTCGACGCCGACAAAGCCAAAGAACAGGCCACATGCCCCCAGGCTGAACGCCACCGGGAAACCCATCAGTAAGAAAACGACAAGCCCCATGAACATGATGGGGGCAATGTTGTGTGCAAGAAATTCCATGTCAGTCTCCGGGCTGCTGTGGGTTTTAGGCCGCTTTGGTTTGTGCGGCTTTTTCTTCAGCCAGTTTCTGGATGGCCTCGGCCAGTTCTTCTTCGGCCGTCTTGCCCACCGGCTTTTCAGTCGGGTCCTCAATCAGACCCCTCAAAAAGGCCAGACGCTTGATCAGCTCCGACACGCCTTGTAACCACAGAAGGCCAAAACCCAGTGGCATCATCAGGTAGACCGGCCAACGGATCAGGCCGCCGGCGTTACCCGACAACTCGCCGCTGGCGTAGCCCTTGAGGAAAAAGGGCAGGCTGAACCAGACAATGGCGCTGCAAAACGGCAGCAGAAAAAAGGTGAAGCCAAACACATCAATCCAGGTTTGGGTGCGCTTCTTGAAGCGGCTGTAGACGACGTCAATCTTGACGTGTTCGCCGTTGAGCAAGGTGTAGGCAGAGGCCAGCAAAAAGGTGGCTGCAAACAGGTACCACTGGACCTCCAGAAAGGCGTTGGAGCCAATATTCAATGCCTTGCGCACCACCGCATTGATGGCACTGATCACCGCGGAGGCGAGGATCAGCCAGATCACATGTTTGCCAATAAAGCGGTTGAGTGCGTCAATGGCGCCAGATATTTTTAGTAGTGTTTGCATGTTGTCTCCAACTCCAAAGTGGTCAATGACCGCTGCTGGCGGCTCTCGATGACTGGTCAATGAAGCGCGCAGTTTAGCGGGTTCGCCTGGAAGACCGGCTTGAATAGTTTGACTGAGGCCCGTGAAAATTCTGCTGCCACCGTTTGAAGAGGAAGGCGACAGGCCGCGGGCACCTTATTGGTGCGTACCGGAGGTTTTTTGGTGACGGTAATCCCACCACGGCAAGACCTGGCGCATCGAGCGCACATGGCCGCTGTGTTGCGCCTGATAGCCGGCAATACCTGACAAGGTGTCAAGCCACTGGGCGCTTTGTAATAACCGGCGCAGATGCGCCACCCCGGGTTGATCGAGCGCCGATTTCAGACACACCAGGTGGTAGTGCTCCTGCGCCAGCGGCACAAAGTCCAGCCCGGCCTGCTTTGCAGCGGCAGCAATGCCAAGTCCTGCATCACACTGCCCTGCGGCCACTGCTTGGGCGACTGCGGCGTGGGAAGGCTCGGTGTGGTGGTAACCATTCAACTGGTCGGGGTTCAGGTTTTGCTGCGCCATCAGCTCATCAAGAACCACGCGGGTGCCGCTGCCCAGACTGCGGTTGGCAAAACGCGCATCGTGGCGGACCAGGTCGGATAGGCTGTGCAAAGCCAGCGGGTTTTGGCGCGGCACCATCAGACCCTGGGTGCGTGCGGCAAAGCCGATGATCTTGTGCAGTCCGGGGCGAAGCAGGGGCTTGTAAGTGCGCTCGGTCAATGTTTTTTTCCCACTGCTTTGTAGGGTATGGAAGCCCGCCATCACACAGCGGCCTTCATTAAGTGCACGTATGGCGTCGACGCTGCCAGTGAAGCGAATGTCGAGATGCAGGCTTGTGGTCGGCAGATTCAATGCGCCAGAGACAGGTGAGGGTGTGGATTGCAATGCAAATTCACGCAGCGCGGTGAGTGCGTCGTCGTGGCTGGCATACAGGGTCAGGACCTGCACCGTGTCGTCGAAGGCCTGGGCGTAGCTGCGCTCGAGTTCACCACGCAGTGCCTCGATTTGGGCACCCAGACGTGCCTGGGCTTGGCGCTCCGCCCACATCAGCTTATTGCCAAAGCCACTCAGCCGCGCGTTCTGCCCCTTCTCCCAAACCAGCAGTTCGTTGCCCAGTTCCTGTTCCCAGCGTTTGAGTTCACCCCAGACATGGCGGTAGCTTAGGCCCAGCATGCGTGCACCGCCCGAAATCGAACCTTGGTTGCTGACGGCCTGCAACAGGTCGATCAGTGGATTGCGCAATACGGCAGGACTGCTGTCGCGCGAGAGTGAGTAATGGAGTTGAAGCCTATGCACGGGGGTTCATATCGTCAGGATTTGATTCGGTGGCTACGATACCGCAACTTCTTCACCCCACCTGCCATGAGCACTTTTGTCGACAGTGTGGACACCGCGCTGCACCTGATCACTTCCCTCGATGCTGACCTGATGACCATCGTCGGCAGGTCCCTGTCGGTCAGTGCCACCGCCTGTGTGTTGGCCTGCAGCCTGGGTCTGCTGTTGGGCGCCTGGCTTGGTGTGGCACGGTTTGTCGGGCGCAGTGTGTTGTTGACCTTGCTCAACACCATGCTGGCGGTGCCTTCGGTGGTGGTCGGGCTGGTGATTTACCTGTTGTTGTCGCGCAGCGGGCCGCTGGGTTTTCTCGGCTGGCTGTTCAGTTTTAAGGCCATGGTGGTGGCGCAGACATTGCTGGTGCTACCGGTCGCCACGGCATTGACGCGCCAAGCCATCGAGGATGCGGAGAACCTGCATGGGGAGCAGCTGCAGTCCCTTGGCGCTTCGCCGCTGATGCGCAGCCTGTTGTTGGCCTGGGATGAACGTTATGCCTTGCTGACGGTGGTGATTGCGTCATTCGGTCGAGCGATTTCCGAGGTCGGCGCGGTGATGATTGTTGGCGGCAATGTGGATGGTTTTACCCGTGTCATGACCACGGCGATTGCGCTCGAGACCTCCAAGGGTGACCTACCACTGGCGCTGGGACTGGGAATCGTGCTGCTGTCAGTGGTCTTGGTACTCAACATGCTGATCACCCTGTTGAGCCGCTGGCGGGTGGCGCACGAGGCGACCAGTCTTTCGGCCCCTGCGCAGGTCACGGTCGTGGTCTGACCCACCATGCCCATGCAGCCCGTGTTTGATTTGAATGATGTTGACGTGCGATTTGGTCCGGCGCAACTCGGTGTGAAGGCGCTCTGCGGGATCAATCTGCGTATTTTTCCAGGCGAGCGTGTGGCCTTGGTCGGCTCAAACGGTTGTGGCAAAAGCACCTTGTTGCGGGTGTTGCACCGGCTGATTTCACCAACCGCGGGCCGTATGTCCGTAGCGCCGACTGCCAGCCAGGCCATGTTGTTTCAACGTCCGCATCTGCTGCGCTTGACGGTGCAAGCCAATGTGGCGCTGGGTTTATGGCTGCGCGGGGTGGCTTGGGCACAGGCCACGACCAAGGCGCTGGCAGCGTTGCATCGGGTCGGGCTGGGCGACCTGGCCAATCGAAATGGGCGCAAGCTGTCTGGCGGGCAGCAACAGCGTGTGGCCATGGCAAGAGCCTGGGCGCAGGAGCCACAGGTCCTGCTGCTCGATGAGCCCACCGCCAGCCTGGACCCTCACGCCAAGCGCGAGATTGAGGCCTTGATCGAGAGCTTTGCACAACAAAACAGCGCCGCCACGCTGATCTTTGCCAGCCACAACCTCGGGCAGGTGAAACGCCTGGCCAGTCGGGTGATCTACCTGGAACAAGGGCAAGTTCTGGCTGACTTGCCGGTGCACGATTTTTTTTCCGGGCCGTTGCTGCAAGCCAACTATCCGGCCGCCTATTTTTTTGTCAAAGGAGAAACCCTGTGAAAACCATGTCAACGATCGGTAATTTCAAGTCTTTTTTACCTCTAGCGCATACCCGGTATGTGTTTGGTGCTATTGGTGTTGCATTAATTTGTGGTGCCTCTCTTGGCGTCAGTGCGCAGGTGATCACCGTGGCATCAACCACTTCGACGGAGCAGTCGGGTCTGTTTTCTTATTTGTTGCCCGAATTCAAGAAAGCCAGCGGCATCGATGTCAAGGTGGTTGCGGTGGGCACGGGCCAAGCCATTGACATGGGACGCCGGGGCGACGCAGACGTGATGCTGGTGCACGACAAAGTGGCCGAGGAAAAAGTGGTGGCCGAGGGGTTTGCCGTCAAACGTTTTGACGTCATGTACAACGACTTTGTGCTGATCGGCCCCAAGAGCGATCCGGCGAAGACCAAGGGGAATGACATCGTTGATGCCCTGAAAAAGCTTGCCGCAGGCAACACCGAGTTCATTTCGCGCGGCGACAAGAGCGGAACCCACGCGGCTGAGCTGCGTTACTGGAAGATGGCAGACCTGACCGACAAGATGGGCAGTGGTTATAAATCCTGCGGCTGTGGCATGGGGCCCGCGCTGAACATGGCTGCCAGCTCGGGAGCGTATGTGCTGGCTGATCGTGGCACCTGGCTCAATTTTAAAAACCGGGCCGAGCTGGCGATTCTGGTGGAAGGGGATCAACGCCTGTTCAACCAGTACGGTGTGATGTTGGTCAACCCGGCCAAACACGCCCATGTCAAGGCCGTTGGAGGCCAGAAGTTTGTTGACTGGCTGATCTCCGCGCCGGGTCAAACGGTGATTGCGAACTACAAAATTGGTGGTGAGTCGCTGTTTTTTCCGAATGCCGGCGCTGCTGGCAATTAATGATGCGTCGTGCCTGTAGTCACTGCAAGTGCCGACGCGGCTGTCAACCCGCAGCCAAAAAAAGTCCTGGGGAGGTCATCCACCGGGGTTGACCAGCGACTGATAATGTGGATCTGACTCAGGAGTTAAACCATGTCAAACCCTCCCAAAGTGGCTGTTCTACTCTCCGGTTGTGGCTATCTTGATGGTGCCGAAGTGCGGGAAGCCGTGTTGACCCTGCTGGCGCTGGACCAACACGGTGCGCAGGCTCAGTGTATTGCGCCCAACGCCAACCAGTTTCATGTTGTCAACCACGTCACGGGCGAAGCAGTGCCGGGTGCCCAGCGCAATATGCTCGAAGAGGCCAGTCGCATTTCACGCATGGGCAAATGCCTTGATCTTGCGCAGGCCAGGG
Source organism: Rhodoferax sp. (assembly GCA_018061265.1). Taxonomy (GTDB): domain Bacteria; phylum Pseudomonadota; class Gammaproteobacteria; order Burkholderiales; family Burkholderiaceae_C; genus Rhodoferax. The sequence goes on from JAGOUM010000011.1 coordinate 57,158, forward strand.
CGCAGGACTTTGATGCCTTGCTGATGCCCGGCGGCTACGGGGTGGCCAAAAACCACTGTACGTTTGCGTTCAATGGGCCGCAGGCTGAGGTGCGGCCCGATGTGGCAGCGTTCCTGGGTGATTTTTTTGCTGCAGGCAAGCCCATTGGAGCGATCTGTATCGCCCCGGCGCTGGTGGCACTGGCCTTGCATGGCAGGCACGACAGTGCCACCCTGACCCTTGGCAATGATGCGGGTGTGGCCGCCGCGATGGCCGAGCTTGGCCAGCACCACCAAAACACACCCAACTCGCGCGACATCGTGATTGATGAAGCACACAAATTGGTCACCACGCCTGCCTATATGTTTGACGATGCGCGTCTGGGTGATGTGTTTGTGGGTATCGAACGCTGTGTTGCCGAGGTTCTCAAACGGGTTTAGCTCCTGAGCATGAACATGCCTGCAGTTGCGCAAATGGTGTTGCCAGAACGATGCGTTTCGCGCGTGGTTTCCTTGCTGGAATCCGGGCGGCGGCACATTCTGGGTATTGTGGCGCCGCCCGGGGCTGGCAAGTCCACCCTTGCCCAGGCGCTGGCGGCGCATTACCCGGGGCAGGTGCAGGTGGTGCCGATGGACGGATTTCACCTGGCCAACAGCGAATTGTTGCGGCTGGGTCGCAGCGGACGCAAAGGCGCGCCCGACACGTTTGACGCCGCGGGCTACGCCAGTCTGTTGCGTCGCATCCAGCAGCAAAGTGAGCGAGAAACCGTCTATGCGCCCGATTTCAGGCGCGATCTGGAGGAGGCAGTGGCAGGTGCCATCGCCGTGTTGCCCGACACCCGATTGATCGTGACTGAGGGCAATTACCTGCTGCTCGACGATTCCTCCTGGCGGGGTGTGCGTGAACAGCTCGACGAAGTCTGGTACCTGGACGTCGATGAGGCGCTACGCCATCAGCGCCTGCTGGCGCGCCATATCCATTTTGGTCGCAGCCGCGAACGTGCCTTGAGCTGGATTGCCAGCACCGACGAGCCCAATGCGGTGCGTATCGCCAGCACCCGCCACAAAGCCGACCTGTGTGTACCCTGGTCCTGAGGCGTTGGTGACCGCTTAGAGGCTGCGGCTGCGCGCAAGTGGTGGATTTTTGGCAAAGTAGCGCTCGATGCCGCGCATCAGCGCATCAGCCAGCTGCTCCTGATAGGCATCACTGTTGAGTTTGATCTCTTCCTCGGGGTTGCTGATAAACGCGGCCTCCACCAGCACGCTGGGGATGTCCGGTGCCTTGAGCACGGCAAACGATGCCTGCTCCACCCGTGGTTTGTGTAATTTGCCGACGCGGCGGATCTCGCTGAGCATGTTGCCACCGAGTTGCAGGCTGTCCTTGATCTGTGCGGTGGTGCTCATATCGAGCAGGGCGCGCTTGACCTGGGCATCACGCACTTTGACGTTGACGCCGCCAATCAGGTCGGCCTTGTTCTCCTTGTCGGCCATCCAGCGTGCTGCTGCACTGGATGCGCCGCCCTGACTCAGCGCGAACACACTGGCACCTTGCGGATTCGGGGTGAAAAAAGCGTCTGCATGCAGGCTGATGAACAGGTCCGCCTTGACTTTGCGCGCTTTGGCGACCCGTGTATGCAAGGGGACAAAGTAGTCTGCGTCTCGGGTCAGGAAGGCACGCATGGCGTTGCCGTTGCTGGACGTGGCGTTGATACGCTCACGCAAGCGGTGCGCCAAACGCAGCACCACATCTTTTTCATAGGTGCCCGCCGGGCCAATGGCACCAGGATCTTCGCCACCATGGCCCGGATCGAGTGCAATGATGATCAGCCGGTCGGTGGCGCTGTCGGTCGCTGCTACGGGGGGAGCGGGGCTTGCACTTACTATGTCTTTTTGTCCTCCAGCGCTTTTCGGTAAATGGTTTTTAGCTATGTTTTCAGAAGTATTGAGATCACCACCTCCTGGAGTCGACGGCGAACCAGGCGGCTTGGTGCTGTTGGGTCCGGCTGTTTTTGCGATCAGCTCACCCAATGGGTCATGGTCATTGGCAGCCTTGGCTGGCCCCGCCAGACCCGGTTGGTCTGGGGCAGTTGCGGCGTCTTTCAGACGTTCGGCAATCAAGCCTTCCAGCGGGTCCTGGACTTGTGTCGGGTAGAGGTCAAACACCAGCCGATGGCGGTACGCGGCAACCGGCGTCAGGCTGAACACCTGGGGTGCCACTGGCTGTTTCAGGTCGACCACCAGGCGCACCACACCTGGTGCAAACTGCCCCACCCGAATGCCGTTGATCGTTGGGTCACTTGGGCCAACCTTGGCAACCAGTTCTTTCAGCGCGGCATTGAGTTCGATGCCAATCACATCCACCGCCAGTCGGGGTGGACTCGGCACAAAACTCTGGGTAAAACTCAGCGACGCGTCCGATTCAATGGTCACGCGGGAGTAGTCCACTGCTGGCCACACCCGCACCGCCAGTATGGTGGCACCCCAGGCGAGTTCCTGGCCACCCAGCAGCAGCACCAGGGTTCCACCTTGCAGCAAGGTGCGCCGTTTCATGCCGCTTCTGTGGCGGCCGCCAGCAGGTGTTGCCCGGTTTCACTGTGGGCGCTGAATTCAACCCGGCGCTGACCGTCCTCGGTGACCAGCAGATGCAGCGTCAGGTCCGGCGTGGGTAGGCAGCCCGCTGCCTTGTCGGGCCACTCAACCAGTTTCAGGCCAGAGCTGGCAAAAATATCCCGAAATCCTGCGTCTTCCCACTCCTGTGGGTCGTTAAAACGGTAAAAATCAAAGTGCCACACCGCCTGATCCGGCAAGGTGTAGGGCTCAACCACCGCATAGGTCGGGCTTTTGATGCGCCCGCTGACGCCCATCGCTCGCAGCAAATGACGCACCAACGTGGTTTTTCCTGCCCCCAGATCGCCATGCAGCGCAATGAACGCGTTGCGCAGTGCAGGCTGTACGGCCAGGCGTGCGGCAAAAGCCTGTGTCGCCAGTTCGTCAGGCCACAGCACGGTTTCTACAATCGGCGCGTGAATAACATCTTGGGCCATGATGAGGGCGTGGAATGGGTCTCCAGAATTCAGGACTGGGGGCAAACGCTGGGATTCTCTCAAATTGCCGTGGCCGATGTGGACTTGTCTACCGCAGAGGCCGGATTATCCGCGTGGCTGGCGCAGGGTTTTCAGGGCGACATGCACTACATGGCCTTGCACGGTATGAAACGCGCCCGCCCGTCTGAACTGCTGCCCGGCACGCTCAGCGTGATCACGGCCCGAATGGATTACCTGCCTTTGGCGACCCCTGATGACTGGCCCGATCTTGAGTTGGCGCGCCTGCAACGGCCAACGGAGGCCATCATCTCCCTGTATGCCCGGGGGCGGGACTACCACAAGGTGCTGCGACATCGCCTGCAGGGTCTGGCGACCCGCATCAGTGCCGATTTGGGACCAATGGGTTTTCGGGTCTTTGCCGACTCTGCACCGGTGCTGGAGGTTGAGCTGGCCACACGCAGCGGCCTGGGCTGGCGTGGCAAACACACGCTGGCGATTAACCGTGGTGCCGGTTCGATGTTTTTTCTTGGCGAGATTTTTGTCGATGTGGCCCTGCCACCAACACCGGCGCTAACCGATCATTGCGGCAGTTGCCAGGCGTGTATCGAGGTGTGTCCAACCCGGGCGATCGTGGCACCCTACCGGCTCGATGCCCGGCGCTGTATTTCGTACCTGACGATCGAGCATGCTGGTGCCATCCCGGAACCGCTTCGAATGTTGCTGGGCAACCGCATTTATGGTTGTGATGACTGCCAGCTGGTGTGTCCGTGGAACAAGTTTGCCCGCCGCAGCGACCTGCCCGACTTCGCTGCACGCGGCGAACTGACGGGACAGGATTTAATCAGCCTTTGGACTTGGAGTGAACCCGACTTTCTGCGCCTGACCGAGGGCAGCCCGATTCGCCGTATCGGGTATGAGCGCTGGCTGCGTAATATCGCGGTGGCGCTGGGTAACGCCCTGTGCGCCAGCGTGGATGATGCAGTGGCGCGGGATATCCGGCAAGCACTGCAAACCCGGCGGCAGGACGCCAGTGTGCTGGTGCGGGAGCATGTGGCCTGGGCGCTTCAGCAGGGTGGTTAAGCGCCGACGACGACGAGCCGCGAGCCGGTATGGCGTGCCATACCTGCTTACTACAATGTGCGATTGCCGGGGTGTTCACCCTCTGCCAACCGCTCGTTCTACCCGATACACAGCCATGCTGATCAATCACATCACTGTTGGTGAGGTCAAGACGCCTCTCAAGGTGCCGTTCAAGACTGCCCTGCGGCGGGTTGATGAAGTGCACGACCTGGTGCTGATGATCAGCACGGACACCGGACTCACCGGCTATGGCTCGGCAGCTGCCACCGCCGTCATTACCGGTGATCTGATTGACTCCATGCGCGCCGGTCTGGATCTGCTGGCCCCCAAGTTGTTGGGACGCCGTTTGCGCGATTTCAACACCCTGCTGCGCACCGTGCATCAAAGCCTGGTGCATCACAGCAGCCTCAAGGCCGCGCTGGAAATTGCGTTGTACGACCTGCGGGCACAAAGCATCGGTTTGCCGCTGTACCAGCTACTGGGCGGCGGTGAGCCGCAGATCAAGACCGACGTCACCATCAGCGTCAATTTGGCCGATGTCATGGTGAAGGACGCGCTGCGCGCTGTGGCGGAAGGGTTTGATGCACTCAAGATCAAAGTGGGCGGGCAAACCTGGCGTGATGATGTCGAGAGTGTGCTGGCGATCCACCGAGCGGTGGGCCCCAACATCGCCTTGTATCTGGACGCCAATCAGGGCTGGGAGCCCAAGCAGGCGGTGCAGGTCATCCAGGCACTGGAAAAATCGGGTGTGGTGCTGGAATTTGTCGAGCAGCCGGTCAAAGCTGCGGATCTGACCGGTCTGAAATTTGTCTGCGACAACACATTGACGCCGATTCTTGCGGACGAGGCGGTGTTCACTGTGGCCAATGCCTTGCACATTCTCAATACCCGTAGTGCAGATGTCATCAACATCAAGCTCATGAAAACGGCTGGCATCAGCGGTGCGCTTGAGGTCGCCAGCCTGACCCGGATGCACCACAAGACCTGCATGATGGGTTGTATGCTTGAAGGCGCCATCAGTGTGACTGCAGCCGCGCATGTGGCGGTGGCGTGTGATGACGTGGTGGCCTATGTTGACCTGGACGGGCCGCAACTCTGCAAGGGCAGTGCGGTCGAGGGGGGGATGCGTATGGCCGGACCCTGGATCCACTTGTCGGATGCCCCCGGGCTGGGTATCACGGCGGTGCATGGTCTGCTGAATGTGAAAGTCTATGATGTCTGAAATCCGTCGTGAAGTTGCCGTTCCCGCGTACCCGATTAGCCAGCTGCGCATTCACCGCTTTGCTGCGCTGCAGCCCGGCCCGAGCTTGATCGTGCTGGGTGCGGTGCACGGCAACGAGATTGCGGGCACGCGCGGTATCGAGCGGGTGCTGGCCGAGTTTGATGCTGGTGCCGTGCAATTGGTGCGCGGCAGCGTGACCTTTGTGCCGGTGACCAATCCGCTGGCCCACCAGCGTGTGCAACGCAACGGGGAGCGCAACCTCAACCGCAACCTGCGCCCGACCAGCCAGCCGCTAGACTATGAAGATCAGATTGCAAACCTGCTCTGCCCCTTGCTGGAGGAGCATGACGTGCTATTGGATTTGCATTCTTTTCAAGCGCAGTCACAAGCCTTTGCGATGATCGGCCCGCCAGACAATTGCGGGCAGCTGGAGCCGTTTGCCCATGCGGCCCAAGAGCAGGCGCTGGCGCTGCGACTGGGCGTAGGTCGGGTGGTGGAAGGCTGGCTGTCCACCTACGCGGTGGGGGTGCAGCAACGCTTGGCGCGCACCCATCCGAGCGATCGCGCTGGCCTGCTCAGCACCGATCCGAGTTACGGCGTGGGCACCACCGAATACATGCGCAGCCAGGGTGGCTACGCCATCACGCTGGAGTGTGGTCAGCACGCCGATCCTGGGGCGCCGCAAGTGGCCTACCGGGCCATTCACAATGCCATGGCGCACCTGGGTCTGGTTGACACACCCGACCCGCCGCCGTGCCTCGATCTTGAGTTTCTGCGTCTGGATCAGGTGGTGGACCGCTTTCACCCAGATGACCTCTTTGTGCAGCCCTGGGCCAGTTTTGACCCGGTGACCGCAGGCCAGCACGTTGCCACACGCCATGATGGAACCCCAGTGCTGGCAGCAAGTGACGGCTACATTGTGTTCCCCAACACCCAATCAACGCCCGGCAACGAGTGGTTCTACCTGGCGCACCACAGTTCGC
>JAGOUM010000197.1 GCA_018061265.1 Rhodoferax sp.
GCAGACTGCCCAGTGCCTTGGCCGACATCACTGCGCCAAGACTCGAGGAAAAAAGCGCGCTGAACATGCTCACCCGGTATTTGCTGGCAAAGTCTCCCAAGACGCCCAGCGTCTGGTGACCGATGCCGCGCTTGGGCGTGGTCACAGCGCGCAAAAAGGCCGGGTCATCATTGTTGTTGATCCACAGGCGAAACCAGGCGCACAGATCCTTCACTTCGGTACGATCAAAAAAACTGGTTCCTCCAGAGACCTTGTATGGAATTTGTGCTTTTCGCAGCGCTTTTTCGAACGGCTTGGCCTGGTGGTTGGCGCGGTAAAGCACTGCAAAGTCCTTCCATTCCTTGAACTGCAAGGCACTCTGGCTGAGCCCGCTAGCGCGCAGACTCTGGATGCGTGCGACCGCACGTTCGGCCTCGTGCTCCTCGGTGTCGGCATCGATCACACGCACGGGCTCACCCTCACCCAAGTCACTCCACAAGTTTTTTGGAAACAGCTTTGGGTTGGGGCCAATCACGTTGTTGGCCGCACGCAGAATCGCACCGGTAGAGCGGTAGTTCTGCTCCAGTTTGATAACTTTGAGGCCGGGGAAATCGACTGGCAGTTTTTTCAGGTTGTCCAGTGTGGCGCCACGCCAGCCGTAGATCGACTGGTCATCATCGCCCACAGCAGTCAAACGCGCATGTGTGGCGTTCCCCACAAGCAGCTTCATCAGTGCATACTGAGTGGCATTGGTGTCCTGGTATTCGTCGACCAGCAAATGCCCTACCAGCCCTTGCCACTTCTGTCTGACATGATCATGCTCCTGCAGCATTTTCAGGGGCAGGCCAATCAGATCATCAAAATCCACACTTTGGTAAGCGCTCAGCCGTTCCTCATAGTGCGCCATCACCCTTGCAACGATCCGTTCACCGTCATTGCGGGCCTGAGCTGCCGCCATCGCTGCATTGAGGCCCTGGTTCTTCCATAAACTGATGGTCCATTGCCAGCCACGCGCAGTGGCGACGTCGACCGAGCCTCCGGCGTCTTTCAGAATGCCCGTCACGTCGTCGCTGTCCAGGATCGAGAAACCGGGTTTTAGCCCTAGCGCCGCGCCATCTTCGCGCAGCAATCGCACTCCCAGGGCGTGAAAAGTGCAAATGAGGGTATCTTTCGCTGCAGGTCCGATGAGACCACGCGCCCGCTCGCGCATTTCGGCGGCCGCCTTGTTGGTAAAGGTAATGGCCAGAATGCGTTTTGGGTCCATGCCCGACTGAATGAGGCGACCGATCTTCTGTGTGATCACCCGGGTTTTGCCAGATCCCGCGCCCGCCAGTACCAGGCATGGGCCATGCAGGTAATTCACCGCTTCCTGCTGGGCAAGATTGAGTCCGTGGGTTGCAGATGGTGACATTCTGGGGTGCGGGTAAAAGGGGGCGAATCATACCCACCTGTCGCCAACTCGACTCAAGAGACAATGCGAGGGTGCTGAAAATCTTCACCGTCACCTTTCCGTTCTTTGCCCTGGTGCTGGCTGGGTATGTGGCGGCACGACGACGTTACCTGCCGCTGGAAGCCATCCCGGGTCTCAACGGATTTGTGCTGTTTTTTGCCTTGCCTTGTATGTTGTACCGGTTTGGGGCCTCGACCCCAGTGGCGCAACTGCTGGACATGTCGGTGGCACTGACCTGGCTATTGTGTGGCTTGATTGTCGTCGGGTTTACTGTGGCAACCAGCCTGAATGCCCGCATCGGCTGGAATGATGCTGCCTTTGGCGCCTTGGTGGCGGCTTTCCCCAACTCGGGTTTTATGGGCGTGCCCTTGCTGGTTGCCCTGCTGGGCGCTCAGGCGGCTGGCCCTGCCATACTGACCATGGCCATCGACATGTTGGTGATCACCTCCTTGTGTATTGCCCTGTCGCGGCTGGATGGTGCTGACGAACACGGTGCGGCCAAAGCACTGAAGAATGCCCTCAAAGGGGTGCTGACCAATCCCATGCCCTGGGCCATTTTGCTGGGCGCAATGGCTTCGGTGCTGGCCTTCGAGTTGCCCGGGCCGGTGGCCAAGGTGGTCGGAATGCTTGCCGACGCCGCCTCACCTGTGGCGCTGTTCACCATTGGTGCGGTGCTGGCGCGCTCGCAAATGCTGGCTGCCAGTGGTCACGCAGCAGCACCCTTGTTGCGCGACTACCTGCCGGTTGCCTTGCTCAAGTTGTTCCTGCATCCGCTACTGGTGCTGCTGATCGGCGTTACCCTGACCAGGCTGGGTTTGCCGTTGGACCCATTCGCACTGACCGTGGTGGTGCTGGTGGCAGCCCTGCCCAGCGCCAGCAATGTGTCGCTGCTGGCCGAGCGATTTGGTGCGGACAACGGACGTGTGGCACGCATCATCCTGGTGTCCACCGCAGCAGCATTTGTTACTTTTTCCCTGACCGTGGGCTTATTGCTGCCCTGATTTTGATTTTTATCAAAACGATGTTTTCCGGCAGGCGTCTAATACCCGCTGGCAAAATTTGTGGCTTTCGGACACCTGACCGGATGCCAGTGGAAAGAATTTAATGACTGACTGGGTGACCTACACCGCCTTTGGGGTGCTATTGGCATTGGCAAGCACCGCACTGTTTTTCTTCACTTTGACCCGGGGTGCATTACTGATGCGAGGTGCCTTGGGCCGCTTGCAGCATGAAGCAGCCCATGTCTACCCGATCTACTCCAATCTGAAGCTGATTCGCCTGGTCGACTGGCAGCCGGTGATCGCGGCCATTCTGTTATTCCAGTACAGCCGCCTTGTTTCAGTGATCACCCATGGCTTGCGACATTCTGCGCTGCAGGGCAAACAGGTGCTGATTACCTCCTGTGCGTTTGGCAACGTCATGCCCAGGGTGGCACGGGCGGCGATGAAAGCAGGTACCAATCGCCTGCTGGTGGCTGACATCATTCAGAACGAGCTCGATCATGCCCGCGGCAAACTGGAGTTTTGTGCCGACCACACTGAGTACTTGCAGCAGAATGCCACCGCCTTGACCTTGCCTGACGCTTCGGTGCACGCCAACGTCATGTTTTTTTTGCTGCATGAGTTGCCCCACCACCTCAAGGTCTGTGCCTTGGCAGAAGCCATGCGTGTGCTGGCACCCGGCGGAAGGCTTTATCTGGCCGAGTTTCATCGGCCGCGGCCCTGGTTGCTGCGGCTTCTGAGCTGGACGTACTTCAAGGTGTTTGAACCCTATGGCCTGGCCTTGTGGAGCACCCATGACCCGGTCCTGCAATTGCAGGCCATGCCGGGCGTGCACTGTGAGCGCCATGTGGTGTTCTTTGGCAACTTCCAGGTGATCGTGGCGAGTAAACCGGCAGCCTGACCACCGTGCCAGCCCAGGGCACCTCTGGCCTGTCGTCCGGCCAGGTCAAATCAGCAGTGGATCGACATCAATGGCCCAACGCAGCAGGCCCTTGCATTCGGGCACGCTGCGCGTGGCGTGCAGCACATCGTGCCAGGCCGACAAAAAACGTTGCAAGGCCACTCTTGAGGGGCTCTCGATCAGCATCTGTGCCCGCTCAACATTGGCGATTCGCTGAATGCCCATTGGAACAGCCGGGTAGAGTGTGATATGGCTCAGCAGTGCCGGTGCTTCGGCCAGCTGGCCAGTACCCTCGCTGGCAAGCTTGAGAAACGCCTGCGCCGCCTCCTGGGTGCGTGCCTCTGCACGTACCAGCGCCTGAAAGCTGAAAGGCGGCATGCCCGCCTGCTGGCGCTCGCGCAGCTGCGAATCGGCAAACGTCGGATAGCTGTGGTCCTTCAAGGCGGCAAAAAGTGGGTGGGTCGGGTGATAGGTCTGCAGCCACATCTCACTGCCACGACTGTGGTTGGCATCGCGTCCGGCCCGACCTGCGGCTTGCATCAACAGACCGAACAGACGCTCTGGTGCCCGAAAGTCACTGGAAAACAGGGCGTTATCAGGATTGATCGCCGCCACCAGTGTGATGCGGCGAAAGTCGTGTCCCTTGGCGATCATTTGTGTACCCACCAGAACATCCACCTCGCCCGAATGCACCTGGGCCAGTTGTGACTCCAGTGCACCCTTGAACCGGGTGGTGTCGGCATCAATACGCACCACGTTCGCCGGCCGTCCATCGGGGCGCGGGCTGTCGGCCAGCAATGCGGCAAGTTGTTCTTCCAGTCGCTCGGTACCCCGACCAACGGCTGAGATGTCCAGGTTGCCGCAGTCGGGGCAGGCCCGCGGCACCCTCTCGGTAAAGCCGCAGTGATGGCAACGCAGCGTCCGGTCAATCTTGTGAAACACCCGGTAGGCACTGCAGTGCGGGCAACTGCTTTTCCAGTCGCAGTCGCCACAACTCAGTACCGGGGCGTAACCGCGCCGGTTCAAAAACACCATGCTTTGCTCGCCGCGGCTGAGACGCTGCCGGATGGCATCGAGCAGCGGGGGAGAAATCACGCAGCCCTTGGGCTGATGGTTCATGTCGACCCGTCGCACCAAGGGCAATGTACCGGTCGTTGGGGTGGCCACCCCGCCTGGCGGGTCGGCGCTGCTCCCAATCCGGCTTGGCATATGCAGCCGCAAGTAGCGACCACCCTCGGCCGCCGGTCGACTGTGGTACCAGCTCTCCAAGGAAGGTGTGGCTGAACCCAGCAATACCTTGGCATTTTCCAGGCGCCCCC
>JAGOUM010000198.1 GCA_018061265.1 Rhodoferax sp.
AGCTGGATCAAGTCCTGACGGCTGGGGTACGGCGAGGCCACGAGTGCGGCATGGACCGAGCCCGCCGACATCAAGGCGCAGTACCCAAGTGCAAGCGTGATGAAGAACCCTCGCTTGTGTGGTCTTCAACATCAAAGGCAATGACTGCCGATTGATCGTGGCCGTTGCGTACAAGTTGCAGATCGTTTACGTGAAGATTGTCGGCGCCCACAGCCTTATTGATACTGTGTCTGCATCTGTGAAATTGAAGTCATCAGCTCAGAGCCGACAGCTTCAAGTTGATTGCCGCGGGGTCAATAGTTTGGTGCCGTCAGAATGCCTTGCTAAGACTCAAATTTGGGCCACGAATGGAATGGTATCCAGCCCCCAAAAGCCAACCGTTTTCGGTAACCATGTGTAGTCCCAATTCACCACTGAGAAGTATTGTGGATTGATCTTTTTGTGTGTAATACCACTTTGTCACGTTTGACTGGGCGACTTCGGCGCGCTTTGATGCATACAGGCCAACGCTTACATACGGCAGGACTGTTTTGCTGTCTCCAAAGAAGTAAAGCGCGTCAAACCCAAATGTACTGCCGGTTCGTTTGGTTCCAAGGCTCGTATAAGAGCTGTGGGGGACCGGGTAATCGAGTAAATCGTTTGAAAAATTGGAATTGAAAACAGCGCCAACTCCGAATCCCCAAGCACCAGTGCCTTTGCCTGAAAGTGCAATACTCGTACCACCTCCGTCCGACGAGGGCGCAGCCCCTACAGATAGCCACATCTGCCCGAAGGATGAGATTGCGCCGAAAGTTAAAACAATAGTTGTGATTATTTTTTTGTGCATGGATTCCTTTTCATTGTTCGTAAATTTCGACAGTGCATAGCTTTGCAAATGCACTTGGGTATCATATACCGTGGTATAAAAACCATCAACCACGCAACATCGAGGCGTGGCAAAAAAGTCGAATCGATACAGCTATGCTCCGGAGTTGGTGGCCTTGGGAAAGGCCATCCGTCTGGTGCGTCTGGAGATCGGTTTGTCGCAGGAGGCGCTGGCGCTCAGCGCTGAAATTGACCGCTCATACGTGGGAGGTATCGAGCGCGGTGAGCACAACCTTGCGCTTGTCAATATCCTCAAACTGGCCCGCTGCCTAGGCTTGTCCGGTGCGCAGTTGATGCACCGGGCGGGTTTGTAACGTCTGGATATACGCTTTTGAATGGCAGTTCATTCCATAGGTCGGGCAAGTCGGCTAAACTGATCCTGCGGCCCGTGGTCGGTTGAGTGGTTGTACAGATTCATGACTTACAGGAGACTCCAATGCACGCTCATTTTTATGACCTTGAAGCTCAAGTATTGAAATTGGATTCCACTGAACGAGCCCATCTTCTTGAGCGGTTGATTGAAAGCTTTGAGCCAAAGTCACGCATGCAGAAAGCTTGGGTCGATGTTGCCCGTATGCGCAGAGAAGAAGTACGAAGCGGCAAAGCGGCGATGGTTCCTGGCAACGAAGCATTGGCACGCGTCAGAGCAAGGATTGCGTGAGGTACTCGATTCACCCCGACGCAGAGGCTGAGCTTGGTGAGGCGGCGCAGTACTACGCTACCCACGCCAGCAAGATGATTGCTTTGGCTTTTCTCGCAGAATATGAGCGCATACGCGACCTTCTTTTAGAAAACCAGCAATGCGGCCCACACAGTGAAAATGGTTTCAGGGTTTACCACTTGGATCGCTTTCCTTACACCATTGTGTACGAAGAAGATGATGTCAACGGACCGCAAATCTACGCAATCGCACATCAAAGCCGTAAACCCGGATATTGGAATGATCGGACGTAATCGGTCAATAGCGGATGGCAGGTCGGCGTGTACTACATCATCCAGCAACAGTGCTTTGAGCGATGGCCGCATCGTGCGCGACTTTGCTGTACCACTTTGGTGTTGTCACCAAAACTGTAACATCTTCGCTTCATCGGGCGACCATTTGCGGAACCTGGTAGTCCGTTTCACCAATCCCGATACCTGAAATCGTGTCTTTTTCCGCCATGTAATTCTACGTAGCGTTCAAGTTGAGCCTAATGAGTCCCATTCTTCAGTGCTGTTGACACCCGTGAATTGTGCTCAATTTGAAAGCCATCTGGAATAAGACAAAGGCATGCCATGCTCACCGTTACCGTTTCCCACAAAGGCCAAGTCGTCATACCGGCCGACATTCGGCGCAAGCTGGGCATTACGCCGGGTTGTCAGCTCGACTTTCACCTAGAGGGCAACGTCATCCACGCCGAAGTCAAGCGCCAGTTGACCCCCACCTTGGCCGAGGACGGTTTTGGCATGTTGGTGTGCAAAAAGCCGGGCAAGCGCAGCCTGGCAGATTTTGACGTGGCGCAGGCCATGCGTGAAGGCACCGATGATCGCGCTTGATACCAATATATTTGCCCGCTTTTATGTGATGTGGACGACCCGGCAGACCCCGAAGCGGTCAAGCAGCGCCCCATCGCCCGGCGTTTGTTGACTCAGGCCGAGCCCGTCTTTGTGCCGTTGACAGTGGTGCTGGAATTTGAATGGGTGTTGCGCGCTTTTTATGGTTTTGCGGCGGATGATTTTGTACGGGTTATCCAGCATCTGCTGGGTCTTGCCCATGTAACGGTCGAAGAATGGGCACGGGTGAGCGATGCCTTGGGCTTGCACAAAGACGGGCTGGATTTTGCCGATGCGCTGCACCTGCTGGCCAGTAGCGGCTGCGTGGAGTTGATGACTTTTGACGACCGACGGTTTGCGCGTCGCGCCAAGCGTCTGGGGTTGACACCAGTGGTTGTGGTGCCAGTAAGTTAAATGACGGCATAAACGCGGCCATGTCAGCCCTTGCCAGCCAGAGCCTTCAACTGGTAAAGCGCTTCCAGCGCTTCTCTGGGGCTTAAATTATCAGGATTTAGGGCTGTAACCGCCGTATCCAGTGCGCTACCAGCGGGCGGCTGCAATCGCTCAGAAATATGAGTCAAATAGGGCTCTACCGCACGTGGAATGTGCGCAAGCAGCTCACTTTTTTGTAGCGTTTGGGTGAGTGCGACCAGCTCGCGCAGCTTGCGCTCACCCAAGTCAGCGTCAAATTACCAGTCAGGACGCACTGAAATCGACATCGCCCTGCAGCGGCCAGCGATGATCAAGACACTTCCCAATGCCAAAACAAGCTTCCTCACAAACATGTGCTGCTGGGTAAAAGCTCATTTGATTCCCGGTGGCGGCTCCATGGCACCCGTTCTCACAAATGTAATAGGCTTGCTGGTGGCGGCAATCTGGATGAAATCCGGGATCGGCAACCCTGAGAAACTCGATGGAGGGTATGAAACACCAGGCATGGGATATATGTATTCATACTCCACACGAACCAGCGCAGCCTCTTCCACGACACGGGTAATCGCCAACCCCAACAGCGACATCCTCACCCTAGGTTCAACCGGAATTGACGAATCAATGGACAAGCCGACCAACATGGAGGATAAGAAATCTATCGTCGGCTTCACGGGCAATTCATTTCTGGCGGTGTAGTATGGCTCTACGTACTGGGCCCAGGCAATGCTCCAGTCGGCTTCGGCTTTGAACACATAGGTGCCAACCGGCCAGTATCGGGATACCGCGTTGACCACTCTGGTGAATTGGAGATCGCGCGGTGCGAACTCCTCCTCACCGCCACCACAGCCGGAAACGAGCAGTGCAATTCCCAATACGTAAATTTTTGCGAAGAAATTTTTCATTGTGCGTGCCTCGTAACAATGCATCGATGCGCTCATGGCAGGCGAACCCGGCGGTAGGTCTGCCCGTAAGCGCTGACAGGAATAGAGTAAGACCCAAGCACAAACGCGGCCATGTCATCCCTTGCCAGCCAGAGCCTTCAACTGGTACAGCGCTTCCAGTGCTTCTCTGGGGCTTAAATTATCAGGGTTTAGGGCTGTAACCGCCGTATCTAGTGCGCTACCAGCTATGTTTTTTGTAGTGTCTTCGGGCGGCGCAGCAAACAGGTCGACCTGTTTGTGGCTCTCAGACGCCTGCGCCTCCAGCGCCTCCAGCGTGCGCCGGGCATGGTTGACCACGCTGGCAGGCATGCCCGCAAGGCGCGCCACTTGGATGCCGTAGCTTTTGCTGGCCGGGCCGCTTTGAATTTCGTGCAAAAACACAATGTCGCGGCCCGACTCGGCAGCGCTCACGTGCACGTTGATGGCCCCGTGGTGGGTGGCGGGGAACTCCGTCAGCTCAAAATAATGGGTGGCAAACAGGGTGTAGGCCCGGGTTTTGTCGTGCAACTGCGTGGCGATGGCACTGGCCAGCGCCAGGCCGTCAAAGGTGCTGGTACCCCGGCCAATTTCGTCCATCAGCACCAGCGAGTTGGGGGTGGCAGCGTGCAAGATTTGCGCGCCTTCCAGCATCTCCAACATGAAGGTGGACTGGGCGTTGGCCAGGTCGTCCGCCGCGCCGATGCGGGTGTGGATGGCGTCGATCGGCCCTAGCCGGCAAGCGCTGGCCGGCACGTAGCTGCCCATGCTGGCCAGCAGCACAATCACCGCAATCTGGCGCATGTAGGTTGATTTGCCGCCCATGTTGGGGCCGGTGATGATCTGCATGCGCTGCTTGGCGCTCAGGT
>JAGOUM010000068.1 GCA_018061265.1 Rhodoferax sp.
GGCGTGACCGGGGGCGGCTTATGAACGTGGCCAACAACCCGACGCTGGCGCTGATTGCCTGCCTGCTGGCCACGGTGATCCCGGTGTTTTTTGGTCGGCTGTCCCACACGCCCACGTGGCTGAGTCTGCAGGCGCTGGCATTGGGCTGGCTGACGCTCAACCAGCACCACGAGCTGGACATACACGCGGCAGCGGCCGGGCTGGAAATTTTGCTGATCCGTGCCTGGCTGGTGCCGCATTTGCTGCGCCGCACCTTAAAAACCACGCCGGCCGCCGAGCTGGAAGTGATGCCATCCAACCTCTTTGCCTGGGGCGCAGCGGTGGCGCTGATCATTCTGGCGTTTCAGTTTGGCGACGGCGCACGCGCCGACTTGCGTGCGCTCACACTGGGCGTGACCGCGGCGACGGTGACGATTGCGTTTTTGGTACTGGCCACCAACCACCAGCCGGTGGCGCAACTGGTGGCACTGCTGTTCATGGAGAACGCGCTGGCACTGTTCGAGTCGCTGATGCCGCAAGCCTGGCCGTTGCCGGTGCATCTGGCCGTCAGCGGGGTGTATGTCGGCACCGTGGCGGTGGGTAGCTGGTTGATCCGTGGGCAGCACGTTACAAGTGATTTAGCCTTCCAGCCCAATAAGGACGATAGATGACAGCTACAGTATTGGAAGTTACTCACGCTGCTGTAGAAGTCCAGGGTGCCGGCACCCGCTGGGTGGCTCCAACGCTGGTGGGCGCAGCGGCGCTTATGTGGCTGGTCGCCATTGGGGTGTTTGTGCGTTTTCCATTGTCCGAATTGCCGGTCTACTTTGCCAACCGTTATCTGGTGCTTGATGCCACCTCGCTGCTGTTCATTGTGGTCATCAACACGGTGTTTCTGGGCATTTGTGTGTACCTGTACTCGCGCGAGCGCAACACCCCGACACTGATGCAGGACATCCGCTCGCGCTCTGCGCTGATGCTGTTGATGATGGCGGTGATCAACGTCGGGTTGATGGCCAACCACCTGGTGTTGTTGTGGGCACTGATCGAACTCAGCACCTTGTGCGCAGCGCCCTTGGTGGCGCGTGGCGAAGTGGCCAATCCGCGGGCCGTGGCCTGGCGCTTCATGCTGTATTCCAGCATGTCGCTGCTGATCACGTTTCTGGGCTTCATGTGCCTGACACAATCGGCCAGCGTGCGCGGGGTCGAGATCAACTTCATGGTCGACCAGTTGGGCAGTTCGCTCACCCAAGCGCCCGATGCCTGGCAACACCTGGGCCTGTCGTTCATGCTGTTTGGCCTGGGCAGCAAGCTGGGACTGGCACCGCTGTACGGCTGGCTGCCCGAAACTTATGAGGCTGCGCCCACCACCACCAGTGCCATGTTGTCGTCCATCCAGTTCAACATCAGCGTGGTGGCGGTGTTTCGAATTCTGCAAATTTTTCACGGTCTGCAGGCCAACTTCATCTCGCAAGAGCTGCTGGTGATGGGCTATTTGTCATTGGTGGTGGCTGCGGTGCAGATCATGGCCAGCAGCAACTATAAGCGTTTGATTGCCTATGCCTGCGTCAGCTCGTCAGGTGTGATTGCGCTGGGGCTGTCGGTGGGCAAGGCCGCAGCTTACGGCGTGGTGCTGTACATCGTGAGTAATGCATTTGTGAAAACACTGCTGTTTTTGACTGCTGGTCGGATGCGCTCGGTGTACGGCACACATGAGGTCGGCCCCTTGAGCGGGGTGATTCGCACACTGCCAGTGGCGGGTCTGTTGTTCACGCTGGGCATTTTTGCACTGCTGGGTTTTCCGCCATTTGCCAGCTTTTTGGCTGAAATGCTGATCCTCTCGGGCATTGTGCAGGCTGGTAACCTGATGGCCTTCACGCTGATGTGTGTGATGCTGACGGTGATTTTTGTCGCCACCGGGCGCACCGTGTTCCCGATGCTGTGGGGGCAGCCCAAGGTGCAAGTTACCGCGCCACCGCAGTCGTGGTTCACGCTGCTGCCCAAACTGGGGTTTGTGGCGGTGCTGGTGATGCTGGGCACCTACACGCCCGATGTGTTCACCGACCTGCTGCGCGCCGTGGCGGTGTCGATTGGGGGCTGAGATGACGCACCACACCACCGCCGCGCCACTGGAGCCATGGCTGCAATGCGATTTGATGGGTCATGGATCACTATCGATAGAGGAGCTTGTAGCACAGGTAAGAAAAGGGCTAGAGGCCAATTTTCATCTTATTTCATGGTTTGGCCGCAGCGCGCGTGCCGATGAGCCAGCGGGGGTGTTTGTCACTGCGGTGTTGCTGCCACCGGGCGAGCCACTGCGCGTGTTGCGAGGCCATGCGGCTCCCGCTGCACACTACCCCAGCCTGACTCCCGACTTCCCGGCCGCGCAAATTTATGAGCGCGAGCTGTGGGAGCAAACCGGCCTGATGCCCGACGGCCACCCCTGGCTGAAGCTGGTGCGGTTTGAAGGCCCGCGCCAGCAGCAGATGGCTGATTACCCATTTTTCAAAGTGCGAGGGGCCGAGGTGCACGAAGTGGGCGTGGGCCCCATCCACGCCGGGGTGATCGAACCGGGCCACTTTCGCTTCATGTGCCACGGCGAGCAAGTGCACCATCTGGAAATTCAGCTGGGCTACCAGCACCGCGGGGTGGAGGCGCTGCTACTGCGCCAACCGCCACAGCGGCAGACCGCGCTGGTGGAGTCGGTGGTGGGCGACTCGGCGGTGGCTTACGCCTGCGCCTGGGCCAGTGCGCTGGAATTCATGTCAAATCAGCCTGTAGCCCTTGCTACGCTTGCGTCACGCGCTATTGGTTTGGAAATGGAGAGGCTGGCCATTCACCTCGCCACGCTGAACGGTCTGGCCACCGACATCGCCTATTTGCAGCCCGCCGGCACTTATGGCCGGTTGCGCACCGCCATCATCAACGCCAGCCAACGTGTCAGTGGTAACCGCTTTGGCCGTGGCTGGATTCGCCCCGGTGCGGCCAAACCCATCGGTGATGCATTGCGACAAGACTTGCTGACCATACTGCGTGCCTTTTTGCCGCATTTTCAGCAGGTCAACGCGCTGCTGCGCACCAGCCGCAGCGCGCAAGCACGTTTTCAGGGCGTGGGGGTGGTCAGCACGCAAGCTGCGCGCGAGCTTGGCTTAACAGGGGTGGTGGCGCGCGCCAGCGGTCTGGCGCTGGACCTGCGCCACGCTCTGCCCGGCGATTTTTACGCCCAATACCCCACGCAGCCGCTGGCACACACCAGCGGCGACTGCTGGGCGCGCACATTGCAACGCATGAATGAGGCAGAAAGCAGCGCTCAATGGCTGATCGATCGACTGTCGGATGGGGCGCTGGATTTGGCCAGCGCGCCCGACCCGCATGCTGCACGGGTCTGTACGCACGATCATCGTCAACCTGCGGCCGGTGTGCAGACGACAAAATCAACGGCAGGCAACTACGCCCCCAGCGGCTGCACCCTGCAAGCCAACACGTTGTGTGTGTCGCTGGTCGAAGGCGTGCGCGGCCCGGTGATGTTGGCCCTCGAATCAGACAGCGCCGGTCAATTGATTCACGCCAAGGTACAAGACCCGTCGCTGGCCAACTGGTTTGGCCTGGCGTGGGCGCTGCGCAACCAGGCGATTTCAGACTTTCCGATCTGCAACAAGAGTTTTGACCTCTCTTATTGCGGCAATGATTTGTAGGCCACCCATGTTCAAGAGCATCGCCGTCCGCAAGTCCCAGGGCACGCAATACATCCCTGATCTTTACGCCGCTCAACCTGGCGGGTTTCGGGGCAAGCCGGTGATTGCCGACGCGCCCTGTGTTGGTGGCCGACCCGTCGATGTCATTCAATCTGACCGTGACAACGGCCTGCAAGACAACGACACAGCCCACTGTCGTGCATGCCAAGAAGTGTGCCCCAGCCAGGCCATCACACTTCGGCCCAAGGGCGCTGACCCGGTGGCCATTGACCTGGGCCGTTGCGTGCTATGCGGCGACTGCGCGCCGGCATGCCCGGCGGGCAAGATCAGCTTCAGCAACGATGTGAAAATTTGCACTACCCGCCGCGAGGCACTCACCGTCAGCGCGGCACACCCCTACATCGAGCCTTTGAGAGTCAGCGCCGAGCTGAAAAAACGTTTTGGCCGTTCGCTCAAATTACGTTCGGTGTCAGCCGGTGGCTGCAACGGTTGCGAGATGGAAATCAACGCCTGGGGCAATGTGAACTTTGACCTTGGCCGCTACGGCATCGACATCGTCGCCAGTCCCCGCCATGCCGACGGGCTGGTGCTATCCGGACCGATCAGCCGCAACATGATGGATGCCTTGCACATCTGCTGGGACGCGATGCCCGAGCCCAAACTGGTGATTGCGGTGGGCGCCTGCGCCATCTCAGGCGGCGTATTTGCCCAAAGTGACGCGCTGGCGCGCGAGTTTCTCGACAAATACCCACCCAGCCTCTACGTGCCCGGCTGCCCGGCGCACCCGCTGACGTTCATCAGCGGCATTATGGATTTGCTGGGGATCAAGCGATAGAAGATGCCTGCCGCTGGGGTGCATGCATGACGTGAGCGCTTGACGCCCACGCTGAGAATCACGTCGCCGACCGATCCGGATCACAGCGCCTGACGGCTGTGTGATGGGCGCTTAATGGAGCATGTGCCGATCAAATCCTGCGGGGTTGATGGCAGCGCTGGGCGCGACGGGAACCGTCTTGGTTGGGCGGTCGGGTTCCAGGGCGTCGTGCAGGTAGAGGCGCCGGTATTCATCCCAGTTGGTTTCAAACTGGTGCTTCAGATCGGCAAAATCCACGGCGGTATCGGCCGAGCGGACAATTTGCAGTACCAACTGCTGGGTCGCTGCCAGCACCTGCTGGCGCTGCGCTCCGGTCCAGTTGGACAGCAGGTCCGATTCATAGTGGCTCATGGTTGCCTCGCCATTGCATTTGGCACCGTAGGTTGGGTTCTCTGCAAACAGGCCGATCAGTGTGGCATCGCGAACCGTATCCCACTCGTAAAGCCGAACAATTGGCCCGGCATACGCATGGCAGCGTTCGGCGTGCCGGGCGGTGTACGAGTCCTGCATGGCGTGCAAGGCAAAGCCAATCGAAAAACTGATTTTGTAGGTGTCTTGACCGTACAGCGGATCGCGTCCATGAATGGTTTCCAGCAGGGTTTGCAGTCGCCCGATACTGGATTCGCCGGCTGAAGCTGCCAGCGAAGTTGGGCCAGCCACGGCCCACGGTGCGTAGCCGGCGCTTGGCACCGACATGGCGGTGTTACGGCTGTCGTGCCCGGTGAACCCACCCAGGGTCCACGCTCCCTTGTTGCCCGCTGGAATTTTGAAATTGCGTCGCATCTCATACAACTGCTGGGTGGCAAACAGGACCAAGGAACGTACCCACTTGATGCTGTTGGTCAGCGCCAGGGCGCTGCTTTCGGTGGCTGACGCGCGCATGAAATGGGCGTAGCTGTCGTAATACAAATAGCGGTCGGCCTGCACGGCGGTGGCCGGGAGTTCGTTGGGAAGCCAGTGACGCAAGTAAAACGGAAACGACAGGTTTCCGACCGCCTGTTGTGTGATGGTTTGATGACCTTCGGGTTTCATGGCGCGTTCTCCATATCTTGGCAGTGACCAACTCGCCGGCGGCGGGCAGGGCCAAGCGGACTCCAATCTACGCCAAGCTTCTGGCGACTTCAATACCGGAATTTGACGACGGTCAAATACAGGTCAAAAGATTTGTTGGCGCAGAAGTTTTAAACCGCGGGAGTTGCGGTCGCGATACAGCGTCGGCGCACCGCCAGCAAAATACCGCGCAAGATGTCCACCGGCTCAGGCGGGCAGCCTGGCACCGTCACATCCACCGGAATCACGTTGGCCACGCGGCCACAGCTGGCGTAACTTTCGCCAAAGATGCCGCCATCGCAGGCACAGTCGCCCACCGCTACCACCAGCTTGGGCTCGGGTGTGGCATCAAAGGTTCGGCGCAAAGCCATCTCCATGTTGCGCGACACCGGGCCAGTGACCAGCAGCATGTCGGCGTGGCGCGGGCTGGCGACAAAGCGGATGCCCAGGCCCTCGATGTTGTAGTAGGGGTTGCCCAAGGCGTGGATCTCCAGCTCGCAGCCGTTACACGAACCGGCATCGACCTGGCGGATGGTCAGCGCTTGACCCATAATTTGTAGCAGCTCTTGCTGGATTCGAGACGGCTCCAGGGTTGAAACGTCCCCAATGTCGGGGGGTGGTTCGGTCGGAATGCCAACTTTGCCGATTTTCCAGGCCAGTTTCCAGATCATGGTGTGGTCCTCACAGGTCCTGGCCTGAGTAACTCAGGTTGAACGACTTGTTGATCAGTGGAAAGTCGGCCACGATGTCGTTCATGATCGAATGCTCCAGCACCGGCCAGTTCTGCCAGGACGGGTCATGCAGGTGGCAGCGCAGAATGTGATTGCCCTGGTCGGCCCCGGCCAGCTCCAGCGCCACAAAAATCTCGCCGCGCCAACCCTCGACCCAGCCGGCACCTTTGGCGGGTTGCTGGGGCAGGTTCACTTCGCATTTCAGCGCACCTACCGGCAGTTCGCGCAGGATGCCACGAATCAGTCGCAAACTCTCCAGTACTTCGTCAAAACGCACCGCCACGCGCGCGCCGACATCGCCTTGCGCCTGCGTGGCGCTTTTCACCTTGAGTTCGGCATACGGTGCAAATGGGTGGTCACAGCGCAAATCCTGCATCTGCTGGCTGGCGCGCCCGGCCAGGCCGGTGAGTCCGAGTTGCGCCGCCAGTTCCGGGGTAATACGCCCCGTCACCATAAAGCGGTCCTGCAAACCGGCGTGGGCTTCAAAAATGTCAAATAGGCCTTTGACCTCAGCTTCAATCACATCACATTGGGTCAGCATCTGGTCGCGCTGCGGCTGACTGATGTCGGACAACACGCCTCCGGGCACGATGCAATCCATCATGAAACGGTGACCAAACACGGTTTTTGACAGTCGCTGCCAGTCTTCGCGCAGGCGTGAAAACTGTGCCAGTGCAAAGGCAAACGCCACGTCATTGGCAATCGCACCCAGGTCGCCCAGGTGGTTGGCGACGCGTTCGCGCTCCAGCATCAGCGCACGCAACCATGCAGCGCGCGGCGAAATGTTGATCTGGCAGGCGGATTCGAGCGCCATGCAATAGGCCCAGGCGTAGGCCACGGTGGTGTCGCCAGACACCCGCCCGGCCAGCCGGTGCGCCTGCAGCGCCGGCAACTGCGTCATACGCTGCTCCACACCTTTATGGGTGTAGCCCAAGCGCTCCTCCAGCCGCAGGATGTGTTCGCCGACCACCGAGAACCTGAAGTGCCCCGGCTCGATGATGCCGGCGTGTACCGGGCCCACCGCGATTTCATGCGCACCGTCGCCGCCCACTGCGACAAACGGGTAGTCGGTCAGCTCCCCCGGTGCCGGAGGCGGCAGCGCCAGTGGGTCTTGCAGCAGCGGGTAATACGTCGGTGCCCAGGCCCCGTGGTTAAACCAGGGCCGGGTGTCTGGTGCGCCCTCGGCATGGACGTTTGACAAGTCTGCGGCGGTACGCTGCATCCGGTTGGCGCATGAGAACATGTCCGACAGATCGGGGTAGCTGGCACGGCCGTCCTGGGCTTGCAGCGGCAGCGCCAGCCAGAAGGCGCCCTGGGTCGTGGCATAGGAACAAAATATGGCCTCAGCGCTTGTTGTATCTGCGCCATATGCTTCAGTATGTATAGCTGAAGAGGCCCACAACGCCAGCAACCTGCCGCCGCACTCTCGCACCGCGCTGGCAGCGGTTTGCCACTGCGCGGCCGTCACCTTGGCAAAGCCGATGGGTACCGGTGTTGCAAGCGGGGCAAATTCAACATCGAGTCCGGTGATCTTCATGGTCATGCTCGCTTCAACCCCCCAGCATGGCGGCGGCCTGCAGATACCAGCCATTAAGGTAGGGTGGAATGTACAAGCCCAGCACCAGTGCCAGCAGCAAATGCGCAAACACCGGAAGCAACGCCGGCGGGTGTGCCAGTGGCTTCAGGGTGGAGTCGCCAAACACCATCGGCAACACCCGCACCAGCATGGAAGCAAAGGCCACACCCAACGCCAGAAACAGGAAAGGTGTGGCCCACGGTTGCTCGCGCATGGCGGTGGTCAAGATCAGAAACTCGCTGGCAAACACGCCAAATGGCGGCATGCCCAGAATCGCCATCACCCCCAGCATCAGGCCCCAGCCTACTGTTGGATTGACCTTGATCAGGCCGCGAATCTCGCTCATCTGCTGTGTGCCGGCCTTTTGTGTGGCGTGGCCCACGGTGTAAAAAATAGCCGACTTGACCAGCGAATGCACGGTCATGTGTAACAGTCCGGCAAAGTTGGCCAAGGGGGAAGCCATGCCAAAGGCAAAGGTGATCAGCCCCATGTGTTCGATGCTGGAGTAGGCAAACATGCGTTTGACATCTTTTTGCCGCGAGATAAAAAACGCCGCCACCACCACCGACAGCAGGCCAAAACCCATCATAAGCTCCCCCGCCATGGCGTTGCCCAAAGCGCCATCGGTGAGTACCTTGATGCGCAGCACCGCGTACATCGCCACATTCAGCAGCAAACCAGAGAGCACCGCCGACACCGGCGTGGGGCCTTCGGCATGGGCATCAGGGAGCCAGCTGTGCAGCGGCACCAGTCCAATCTTGGTGCCGTAGCCCACCAGCAAAAAAACAAACGCCAGCGTGATGATGGTCGGGTCAAGTTGGCCTTTGATGGCGGTCAGATCGGTCCACAGCAGGGTGGCACCATGTTCACCCAGCACTTTGTCAGCAGCCATGTACAACAGCACCGTGCCAAACAGTGCCAGCGCAATGCCCACGCCGCACAAAATGAAGTATTTCCAGGCTGCTTCCAGACTGGCTGCGGTGCGATAGACGCTGACCAGCAGCACGGTGGTCAGCGTGGCGGCCTCCATCGCCACCCAGATGATGCCCAGGTTGTTGGTGGTCAGCCCCAGCAGCATGGTGAAGCTGAACAACTGGTACATGCTGTGGTACAGGCGCATGCGCGGTGGTGTCATCTTGCCGTGGTCTTGCTCCACGCGCATGTAGGGGCGCGAAAAAATCGCGGTGGTCAGGCCAACAAAGGCGGTGAGTGTGACCAGAAACACGTTGAGCGGGTCGATGTAAAACAGCTTGTCCCAGACAAACTCCGGGCCTTCGTTGATGACTTGTACAGTCATGAAACAAGCCGCCACAAAAGTGCCCAGACTGAAAGCCACGTTCACATCGCGCGCCCACGGCCGGTGCCCGGTCAGCGCCAGCGCCAGACCGCCAAGCAACGGAATGCCAAGAACAAAGAACAGGGGGTTCATGGTCGGCTGGGCCTCAGTCTTCCTTGAGCACTTCAAGGTGGCGGATGTCCAGGCTGTCAAACTTCTCGCGAATCTGAAACATGAACACGCCCAGAATCAGCACGCCCACCAGCACGTCCAGCGCAATGCCAAATTCCACAATCATCGGCATGCCGTTGGTGACGGTGGTGGCGGCAAAAATCAGCCCGTTCTCCATCGACAAAAAGGCAATCACCTGCGGCACCGCCTTGCTGCGCGTGATCATCATCATGAAGGACAACATCACACACGCAAGTGCAATACCCAGCGAGCCGCCTGCCAGTGAATCTGACAGGCGTGATACCGGCAAGGCCAGGCTGAAGGCAAAAATCACCAGCGCAATGCCCACCAGCATGGTGGTGGGAATGTTCAGCAGGGTTTCAACATCCCAGCGCACATTGAGCTTGCCAATCATGCGGTGCAGCATCCAGGGGATAAAAATCACCTTGAGCACCAGCGTCAGCGCGCCGGAGACATACAGATCAGGCTGCCCAGTGGCATAACCCAGCAAAAACGAGGCGGCCACCAGCGCCGCACCTTGCAGCATGAACAGGTTGATCAGCGACAAAATGCGCCGCTGCGAGATCATGGCAAACGCCAGCAACAAAATCAGCGTGGCAAACAGGTTGATGAGTTGTGGCACAAACTTGACCATCGTGTTTACCCCGCACCGAGCAGTACATTAACCAGCAGGCCGATCACTGCCAGCAAAAACGCCGTTCCCAGAAACTCTGGCACACGAAAGATACGCATCTTGGCACTGGCTGTTTCAATCAGGGCGAGTGCAAATCCGCCCAATGCCAGTTTGAGGATCAGCACCGGCAGCGCCAGCAGCAAGGCCAGCGGTGCCTGGGCCTCGGCGATACCCCAGGGGAAAAACAGCGCCAGGCCAATACACGAGTAGGCAAACAGTTTCAGGCTGGCGGCCCACTCCAGCAGCGCCAGATGCCGCGCCGAATACTCCAGAATCATCGCCTCATGAATCATGGTGAGTTCCAGATGGGTGTCGGGGTTATCGACTGGAACCCGGGCGTTTTCGGCCAGCGACACCATGGTAAACGCCACACCGGCCAACAGCAGGCTCGGGTAAATCATTAGCTCGCGGTGCGCCAGCGTCTCCACAATGGCCGTCAGCGAGGTCGAGCGGGTGATCATCGAGGCACAAAACAACACCATCAGCAGCGCCGGTTCGGCCAGAAAACCCACCAGCATTTCGCGCCGGGCTCCCAGCGTGCCAAAGGCGGTGCCAATGTCCATCGCCGCCAGCGAGATAAACACCCGCGCCAGCGCAAACAGCCCCACCAGCGCAATGGCGTCGGCAGCCGGCGACAGCGGCAGGTCGGTGGAGAGTGTCGGGATGATGGCGCAGGCCAGCAGCATGCAGCCAAAAATCAGATACGGTGCCACCCGGTACAGGCTGGAGGCGTGTTCGGCCATCAGTGACTCTTTGTGAAACAGCTTGTGCAACTGGCGATACGGTTGCAACACGCCCGGCGCTGATTTGTTTTGCAACCAGTGGCGGCACTGGTTGACCCAGCCCGACAGCAGCGGCGCCAGCAGCAGCGCGATCAGCAGCGCTGCCAATTGCGAAAAAATACCCAGGGCGCTCATCGGTTCACCAGCAGCAGCACCACGATCAGCGTGGCAAAGCTGTACATCAGATAGACCGCAATGCGTCCCTGCTGCAGCAGCCCGACAAGTTTTGAGATCCGCTCCACCCCCCGCGCCAGTGGCAGGTACAGTGCGTGCCACAGCGGATCTTCTACCGTCACGCGGTAGGTCGGCTCGGTATCAAACGCGCTGGGCAAGTGTTTGGTCATGCGGAAAAATGGCGAAAAAATGCGCCGGATCGGATGACCAAAACCTTCGGCTGTGTCTTGCATGCGCGCGGTTTGCCAGGGGTGGCCACAATCCCACGGCGGCACCCGGCGCAGTCGGCCGTGGTAGAGCCAGCGCACCAACAAAAAAGACAAGCCAAAGGTGCACAAAATGCCAAGAAAGAAGACCACAGGTGCATAACTGGCGCGCTCGGCGTTCACCGGAACCAGCAGCCAGCCGCTGTCGGCCACTGTGTGTGCCAGCCCGCCATGCACCAGCATCCGAGTGACCGGGTCGATCAGCGCAATCATCTGGTTAGGAAACAGCCCCAGCAGCACACAGCCGGCTGCCAGCCACAACATGCCAAGGCGTTCCCAACTGCCCGCATCGTGCGCCTCAGAGAGTTTTTCTTCTCGCGGCTGACCCAGAAAAATCACCCCAAAATACTTCACCATGGTGAAACCCGAAAGCGCGGCAATCAGCGCAATCAGCGCCGCCATCACCGGCACCAGCATGTCCAGCGAGGTGTTGGGCAAGCCGGTAGTGAACAAAAAACTTTGCAGCAGCAACCATTCGGCCACAAACCCGCCAAAGGGTGGCAGCCCGGCGCAGGCCAGCGCGCCAACCAGTGTTGGCCAGGCCACCCAGGGCATATAACGGATCAGCCCGCCGAGTTTGCCCAGACTGCGCTCACCCGTGGCGTGCAATACCGCCCCGGTGCTGCAAAACAGCAAACTCTTGAAAAACGCGTGGCTGATCATGTGGTACAGCGCCGCAGTCAGCGCCAGCGCCGCAAAAGCGTGCATTGAGTAGGCTGAAAACAGCAGAGACAGGCCAATACCGGCGCACATCAGCCCGATGTTTTCAATCGAGGAGTACGCCAGCAGGCGCTTCATCTCGACCTGCACGGTGGAAAACACGACACCAAACAGGGCAGTGGCCAGCCCCAGGCCCATCAGCAGTACACCCCACCACCAGAGCCGGGTTTGTAGCAGGTCAAACGACACCCGCAAAATGCCATACAGGGCAATTTTGAGCATCACACCGCTCATCAGCGCTGAAAAAGGCGAGGGCGCTGCCGGGTGCGCTTCGGGCAGCCAGGCGTGTAATGGCAGCAATCCCGCCTTGGCTCCAAAGCCAAAGACCGCCAGGATAAAAGCCACCGAACCCCAGAATGGCGTCAGGTTTTGCTGGCGCATATTGGCAAAGGTGTAGTCGCCGGTGCCCGCTTGCAGCAGCCCAAAACACAACAGAATGCCCAACGCACCCACATGCGCCACCAGCAAATACAAATACCCCGCCTGGCGGATCGCCGCATGGCGGTGGTTGGCCAGCACCAGAAAGAAAGAGGAGAGCGCCATGGTTTCCCACATCACCATGAACATGTAGGCATCATCGGCCAGTACCAGCAGCGCAATACTGGCCAGGAACACGTGGTATTCGAGACAGATCAACCCCGGCGGTGTGCCTTCACCCTTGCGAAAGTACCCGGCGGCAAATGTTGATACACCGGCTGACACACCACCAATGAGCAGCAGAAAAAAGCTCGAAAGGCTGTCCAGCCGCAAATGAAAAGGCAACTGCGGCAAACCCAGGGGCAGCACGGAAACTTGTGCACTGGCGAACATGGCGTTGAGTGCCACCGCCATCAGCAGCAGCGACAGCAGGGCACCTGCTGGAAACAGCACAATCGCCACAAAGCGCAAACGCCGCAGCGCTACCACGCCTGCCAGACCAATCAACAACCAGCCGAGCACCACCAGCAACACCCAGTCCAGATGGACCCAAGTGGCTGGGCTGGTCAAACTGTTCATGCGGCTGCAGGTCCGGGTGGGGTCGTCTTGGGGTCAGGGATGAACTGCGATATTACACCGGTGCTTTTGCTGTGGGGCCGGTGACAAACAGGCCAAAGGCCATTCGCTGACAGGTATCACGACCCTTGATCAAGCGCAAGGCTAGAATTCCACACAGAGGTCACCGACATGAATATTTTTTACCGCCCCAAGTACCAGTCCGAAGCCACCCTGTTCATCAATGAACTGAAGGCCAAAAAACCGGAAATCGAAGTCGGCCAGCGTGCCGGGCGCGACCTGCTGTGGGATAAATCCGTAGACCGCGACGCCTGGCGTGCGTTTCGTGCCGCCGAAGTCGAGCAGCAGCCCTATGTTTATCAGACTCGACCAAAAGATTGACGTTTTAGGCTCCAAGCTCATATTGGACAAGCGCTAGCTGCTACTATTTCAGTGGCTCACTAAGCCTTATGGTGACAGAGTTTGCAGGCGAGGCGCAGGGCGAAGCCGACCCGTTTGTAATGCCCACGGCCGTGGATCAGGTGGCTGTGGCCCGCCTGTACGGCGAGCCGCTGTTTGCCCTGCCGCAGGATCTTTACATCCCGCCTGACGCGCTGGAGGTTTTTCTGGAGGCCTTCGAAGGTCCGCTTGACCTGTTGCTGTACCTGATCCGCAAACAGAACTTCAATATTCTTGACATTCCGATGGCCGGGCTGACGCGCCAGTACCTCAGCTATGTTGAAGAGATTCGTCACCGCAACCTGGAGCTTGCCGCCGAATACCTGTTGATGGCCGCCATGCTGATCGAAATCAAGTCTCGCATGCTGCTGCCACCCAAGCCGCAAGCCGCTGGCCAGGAGGCGCAGGATCCGCGTGCCGAATTGGTGCGCCGCCTGCTGGAGTACGAACAGATGAAACTGGCCGCTGCCCGCTTGAACCTGTTACCCCAACTGGGCCGCGATTTTCTGGCGGCGCAGGTTTATATCGAGCAGTCCTTGCAGCCACGATTCCCGGATGTCACCCTGTTGGACCTGCAAGACGCCTGGGGGGCAGTGCTCAAGCGTGCCCGCTTGGTGCAACACCACAAGATTACCCGAGAAGAGCTGTCGGTGCGCGAGCACATGAGCCAGCTTCTCAAACGGCTCCAGGGCAAGCGATTTGTCGAATTTGAAGACCTGTTTGATGCCAGCCGGGGTATGCCGGTGCTGGTGGTGACCTTTATCGCCTTGCTGGAACTGGCAAAGGAAACCTTGATCGAACTGACACAGGCCGAAGCCTACGCCCCCATCTACGTCCGACTGGCTTACACGCCGTCTTAACCTGAATGCCTCTTATGAACCCGACACCACCTGACGCGGCTGTACCCGGCACAGCGCTGAATTTTGATGTGCTGATTGTTGGCAGCGGTCTGGCAGGGCTGAGTGCCGCCTTGTTACTAGCGCCCAACAAAAGGGTGGCGGTCATCACCAAACGCGCGGTCTCCGAGGGCTCCAGCGGCTGGGCGCAGGGTGGCATTGCGGCGGTGTGGAACAAGGACGACAGCTT
This sequence comes from Rhodoferax sp., assembly GCA_018061265.1. GTDB lineage: Bacteria > Pseudomonadota > Gammaproteobacteria > Burkholderiales > Burkholderiaceae_C > Rhodoferax. The sequence continues at coordinate 14,506 of JAGOUM010000068.1, forward strand.
TGCTGCGCACATTCAGGATACCCAGATTGCCGGTGCAGGCCTGTGTGATCTGGATGCCACCCGTTTTGTGGTGGAGAACGCACCCAAGGCGATTGCCTGGCTGCAGACCATGGGGGTGCCGTTTTCTCAGGAGGACGGCCAGTTACACCTGACGCGTGAGGGTGGGCACAGTGCCCGGCGCATCGTGCATGTGACCGACGCCACCGGTGCGGCGGTGCAGGCCACGCTGATTGCGGCAGTACTCAAAACCGCCAACATCACGCTGTTTGAACAGCACACCTTGGTTGACCTGATCACCACCGACAAGCTGGGCTTGCCCGGCAAGCGCTGCCTGGGACTGTACGCGCTGGACAGCGAAAGCGGCCAGGTGCTGACTTTTGCTGCGCCGCAGACCATTCTGGCCACGGGTGGTGCCGGCAAGGTGTACCTCTACACCACCAACCCGGACACCGCCACCGGCGACGGCATTGCCGCCGCCTGGCGCGCCGGGTGTCGGGTGCAGAACATGGAGTTTGTGCAGTTCCACCCGACCTGCCTGTACCACCCGCATGCCAAGTCGTTCCTGATCAGTGAGGCGGTGCGCGGTGAGGGCGGGCGCCTGTTGCTGCCTGATGGCACCCGTTTTATGTCCAGCCACGACCCACGGCTGGAACTGGCACCGCGCGACGTGGTGGCGCGTGCCATTGACTTCGAGATGAAGAAAGGCGGTCTGGACTGTGTTTACCTTGACATCTCGCACCAGCCCAAAACTTTTCTGCTGGAGCACTTTCCCAACATTTACGCGCGCTGTCTGGAGCTCGGCATCGACATCAGCAAACAGCCTATTCCTGTCGTACCCGCTGCACACTACACCTGCGGCGGGGTGCTGGCCGACCTGCATGGCCGCACCGACATGGCGGGTCTGTATGCCATTGGTGAAACCGCCTGCAGCGGTCTGCATGGGGCCAACCGGCTGGCCAGCAACTCGCTGGTGGAATGTATGGTGTTTGCGCAGGCCACGACCGACGACATCGCCCGTTCAGATATGGCGCAGGCGATCCAACTGCCCTCCTGGGATGCCAGCCGTGTGATTGACGCCGACGAGACCGTGGTGATCTCGCACAACTGGGATGAACTGAGGCGTTTTATGTGGGACTACGTGGGCATTGTCCGCACCAATAAACGGCTGGAGCGCGCCGCCCACCGCATTGCGCTGCTGCAAGACGAAATTCACGAGTTTTACGCGCATTTTCAGGTCACCCGTGACTTGCTCGAACTGCGCAACCTGGTGCAGGTGGCCGACCTGATTGTCAAAAGTGCCCAAGCGCGGCATGAGAGCCGTGGTCTGCACTTCAGTCGTGACTACCCTGATTTATTGCCCGAGGCGATTCCGACCGTGTTGAGTCCGAAGGCTTGAACGCGTCAGCCACGATGGCGTGTTGCTGGGTTAGACTCGCGCCCACTTTTTTTGGGAAATGCCCGCATGAACCAAGCCAACCCGCAGAACGCCACGCCTTACGGCACTTTGCCGACCGCCAGCAACCCGGCCACCCGTAAACCGGTCAGTCTGCCGCGCCTGCTGGAAATGCATGCGCGTGGCGAAAAAATCGCCATGCTGACCGCTTACGACGCCACGTTTGCCGCGGTGGCGGATGCGGCGGGGGTCGATTGCATTCTGGTGGGTGACTCATTGGGCATGGTGTGCCAGGGCCTCTCCAGCACGGTTGGGGTGTCGCTGGAAACCATGCGTTACCACGTTGAGAGTGTCACGCGCGGCGTGCGGCGGGTGCAGGGCACCTCATGGATCATTGGTGATCTGCCGTTTGGCACCTACCATGAGTCGCGCGAACAGGCGCTGCGCAGCGCTGCCGTGCTGATGCAGGCCGGGGCCCACATGGTGAAGCTGGAGGGCGGTGGCTGGACCACCGAAACCGTGCGTTTTCTGGTTGAGCGTGGTATTCCGGTGTGTGCGCATCTGGGGCTGACGCCGCAGACCGTGCACGCATTGGGCGGCTACCGCGTGCAGGGTAAGTCGGTCGAGGCCGCTGGCTTGATGAAAACCCAGGCGCGTGAGCTGCAGGACGCGGGTGCTGCGCTGATGGTGCTCGAAATGGTGCCCGCAATCCTTTCTGCCGAGCTCACCGCCGAGCTGACACACTGCCCGACAATTGGCATCGGTGCCGGCAAAGGGACCTCGGGCCAGGTGCTGGTGCTACACGACATGCTGGGGCTGAATCTGGGCAAGATGCCCAAGTTTGTGCGCAACTTCATGGCGGCGCTGCCCGGCACCCCCGGTCAGCACGGCATCAAGGAGGCCATGCAGGCGTATGTGGAAGCGGTCAAGTCAGGCAGCTTCCCCGACAACAGCCAGCACGCCTGGTAGTCAAAAATTTGAATAAAAATAGCCTCCAGCCCAATCAGGAAAAGCGCAAGCAGCTATGAAAATTATTAAAACCATTGCCGAATTGCGGACCCATCTGGCTGGCTTTTCGTTCCCGGCCTTTGTTCCCACCATGGGCAACCTGCACGACGGCCATCTGGCGCTGGTGCGTCAGGCCAAGCCCCTGGGTGACGTGGTGGTGGTGAGTATTTTTGTCAATCGACTGCAGTTTTTGCCGCATGAAGACTTTGACACTTATCCGCGAACCTGGGAGGCCGATTGTGAGGCGCTCAACGCAGCCGGCTGCGACGTGTTGTTTGCACCCAGTGAGAAGGAGCTTTATCCCGAGGCGCAAGGTTTCACCATTCAACCCCCCACCGAACTGGCCAATATTCTTGAAGGCCATTTTCGACCGGGTTTTTTTGGCGGCGTGTGTACCGTGGTGATGAAGCTGTTTGCCTGTGTACAACCCCGTGTGGCCTTGTTCGGGCAAAAAGACTACCAGCAGCTGATGGTGATCCGGCGCATGGCGCGCCAGTTTGCCTTGCCCATCGAGATTGTGGGCGGTCAGACCCTGCGTGCGCCTGACGGCCTGGCCCTGTCGTCACGCAACAATTACCTCAAACCCGCAGAGCGACAGGAATCGGTGCAGTTATCGCAGGCACTGCACACCATGGCGGCCGCATTACGTGCCGGTGAAACCGATCTGGATGCGCTGGAAAGCCGGGCCATGGGCACCCTGAGTACCCGTGGCTGGCAGCCTGACTACATGGTGGTGCGTCGCCGTGCCGACCTGCAGGAACCCGGCCCTGCCGAGTTGGCCATACTTGTTGCCCAACAAGGGCTGGTGGTGCTGGGTGCCGCCCGTATTGGCAGCACCCGGTTGATCGACAACCTGGAGGTTTGAGGCAGCCAGCGGCGGCTTGTGCCGCGGGTGACGATGCAACGCCGCTTTGTGGGTTGGCGAACAGACCAGTTTGGC
>JAGOUM010000069.1 GCA_018061265.1 Rhodoferax sp.
GGCCTGCCCTGGGTGGGCCGGATTCTGGGCGACGGCCTGCTGGGTCACAACGCCCTGGTGTATCTGGCCTTGGCGCTGGTGCCCGTGATGTGGTGGGGCTTGTTCAGAACCCGACTCGGTCTGCGCCTGCGGGCGGTGGGCGAAAACCCGCAGATGGTCGATGCAGCCGGGGTTTCGGTGCTGCGCCTGCGCTACTTGGCTTTGACCCTCAACGGCGTGTTGTGTGGACTGGCGGGCAGTTACCTGGTGCTGGCACTGAGTGCCAGTTTTTCACCCAACATGACGGCTGGTCGGGGTTTCATGGCGCTGGCCGCGCTGATTTTTGGCCGTTGGCACCCGGTACGTGCATTGTGGGCATGCCTTTTGTTCGGTTTTCTCGATGCCGCAGCGATCCGCCTGCAGGGGGTACATCTGCCCGGTTTGGGTGAAGTGCCGGTTCAGGCCATTCAAGCCTTGCCCTACGTGCTCACGGTGGTGCTGCTGGCCGGCTTTATGGGCAAGTCGGTGGCACCCAAAGCACTTGGCATTGCCTACAGCAAAGAACGTTGACCGTCTCAGACACTCAGGCCCGTAACGCCTCAAGTGCCTTGGCCAGTTGAGACTCCAGCGGCAGCGGCTCGGCACCCATTCTGGCCGCCAGCAGCTCGGCACACAGCACCGAGAAACTTAATCCCCGCGAGCCCATGCCAGCGCAGATCCACAGGCCGGGCTGATTGCCGCCGTCAAGCGGGCCAACCACCGGCAGTCGGTCTGCCATGACGCAGCGGGTGCCTTTCCACGACAGTACCTGTTGGCCCTCAAATACCGCCCTCAGATCGTTCGCGAGCTTGGGAAGAAGTTGCTCAAGGTGTTCGAAGTTTCGCCAGTGGTTGCTGGTATCGGGACGTTCGGGCTGTGTCTCGGGTTGGTACGATGACCCGATGAACCAGGCGGTACCCGACTTGACAGGTATGCCCGGGATCACGCTACCGGAGCCGTTCACCGGAATGTCAGGGAAAGCGCGCTGCTCTACCCGACCTTCTGGGTGCAAGCCCCAACTGGTCAGCCCACGCATGCCCTGGCTGGCTGGCAGTCGTGCCAGACAGGTTCGAAGATCGGGTGCGTGTTCGGCAAGCTTGCGCAGCAAGGTCATGGCACCACAGGCGTTGGCCAGTACCACGGTCTTTGCCTCGCAGATAACCCGACCAGTGGCATCCAGAAGTTTCCAGCCCACGCCGCAAGATCGTAGGGCATCAACTCTGGCACCGGCCTGAAAGCTGACTCCTGGTTGATTTAACCAGGCACGCACCAGTTCACCAGGTTTGATCCAGGCCCCCTGCGGGTGCCACAGTGACGAATCGATCATGGCGTCGCAGGTCTGGGCGGTGGACTTGGCCTGATGCGTCCGTGACCATTCCAGGCCGGCCTCTGGCCAGTGCTTCGGTAATTGCGGGGTGCCGCGCACCTGCCGTTCCAGCACACCACTGGGTGCCCAATGCTGGTTTTGTACCAGACAGGCGCTGGCCTGTTGCAGCATCAATCGAACGCCAGCGCGCGAGAGCCGTGACAACGGGCAGTCATCGCTGGAGACATGAGGGACCACCAGGCCAACTGGCAGGCCGGATGCGCCAGCGGCCGGTGTGTCTGCCTGGTCCAGCACCTGCACTCGCCAGCCGCGCCGTGCCAGGCTTGAAGCCACCGCAGCGCCTGCCAGACCGGCACCAACAACCACACAGCTCTCAATCGGCAGGGCAGCGGTGGGCAGCGGCTGACGGCTGTACCGGATAGGCCAAGGCGGGTCAAAAATCCCATCCAGACACTCGGCAAACTCAACGCAGCCAGTGGTTTGTGCCATGTCGACTGCAAAGCCGCATTGGGTCAGCGCGCCTTGCCAGGCCGGTCGGTCAGCGTGGTCGACATGCCTGCACCGCAAAGTGGTGCCGCGGCGGCTGCAGCGGGCCAGTGCCTTGGCGAGCCAAACTGACCCATCGTGTGACGCTGCGGCGGTGCGCAGTGCCTTGCCGGAGAAGCACAATGTATCGGCGGCGAACTGCTGCTGGCGCAACAGATGGGACAGCTCACCAATACACAGGGTCAGAATGACTTGGCCCTGATCGAGCAAAAACCGGTGAAAACCGGGCAACAACCCCAGCCACTGTGGCGCCAAGATCTGCGACAAGGCCTGCAGATCCGGTGTACCTTGCGTCCATGACAGCAAGTGGCTGGAGGCAACCGGTGAGTCGCAGCAGGCGACGTAATGCAAAATCCGGGGCGCATTGGCGTCGCCCCGCCAGGCCAACCAGGTACGAAAAAAGTTCTCTCCGTCCCCAAAATCGGTATCAAGAATGCGCCAGCACGGCAACTGATGCCAGCTGTATTCCATCAGGCCGACGGTGCCGGACTCAAGCCTTTGGCGGTACGTAACCCTGCGCTGCGTCAGCGCCGCCGCCAAAAAAGTGGTTTTCCATTTGCCGTGCGAGGTACTGCCGCGCCCGTGCATCGGCCAGATTTAGCCGGTTTTCATTCACCAGCATGGTTTGATGTTTGAGCCAATCCGCCCAAGCCTGTTTGCTGACGCTTTGCCAGATACGTTTTCCCAACTCACCCGGGTAAGGCGGGAAATCCAGCCCCTCGGCGTCAATACCCAGTTTGATGCAATTCACCGTGCGCGCCATGCTGTGCCTTTTTCAGTTATGTAAAAAAGGGCAACTTTAGCAAGCTTTTGGTTAGGCGCGTCGTCTGCGGTAAAATCCGACCCTATGGCAAAAGCAGATACCAAAACCAAAATAGTGGCCGATGGCCTGCGTTACAAATCCAAAGTCTCGGGTTCGCCGTTCACTGCGGCAACCTCGTTTGGTGCGGCGACCATGTCCTGTTTCTTGTGCGGCAAACATCGCGCCCGTTCACAAATGGTTTCCAAAAAAATCCTGGGCAAATCACAGGCAGTGTGCTCGCCTTCTTGCAAAGCGCTTGACGAAGCCAACAAGTAAAGTGGTGAACCTGTTTTTGTGGCTTGACCGCTCGGTCAGGCTTGCCTCCGGGTTGATCGCGACGATCAGTATGGCCATGCTGGCATTTGGTTTGTACCTGCAGCATAGCCAGGGACTGGATCCGTGTCCGATGTGCATAGTTCAACGTTATGCATTACTATTTGTAGCAATAATCGCTTTATTGATAAGCGCTAGCGGCAAAAAAAGCACACAAATGGTCGCTCTGGTTATGTTGGCATCAGGCGCTGGTTTTGGCGCTTTTGTTGCCGCCCGCCAAAGCTGGCTGCAGTGGTTTCCGCCCGAAGTGGCAACCTGCGGGCGCGACTTCTACGGCATGATCGAAAGTTATCCACTAAGTCGTGCCATCCCGATGATCTTCAAGGGCAGTGGTGACTGCGCGGCGATTGACTGGGCTTTCCTGGGAGGCTCCATCGCCAATTGGGCGTTTGTCTGGTTCTGTGGTGTGATGGTGCTGGCGCTCACCATCTTGTGGCGCAGGGTGTTGCGCCCGCGCCGTTGAAGGTTCTAGATCATCGCGCCGCCGGGGTGCTCGCCGCGCTCGTAGACCACGTGGGCGCGACCCACCAGCAAGGTATCGAGTGCACCAATGTTGCTGACGTCCTTATTGGTGTAGGGCAGTTTGTGAAGCACGTAGCGCATGGCGTTCAGGCGCGCGCGTTTCTTGCAGTCTGATTTGATCACGGTCCAGGGGGCATCGGCCGTATCGGTTTCAAAAAACATGGCTTCCTTGGCCTTGGTGTACTCGTCCCATTTGTCGAGTGACGCCAGGTCGATCGGGCTGAGTTTCCATTGTTTCAGCGGATGTAATTCGCGCTCCTTGAAACGCCGACGTTGCTCCTTGCGGCTGACCGAAAACCAGAACTTGATGAGGTGGATGCCACTTTGCACCAGTTGACGCTCGAACATGGGTGCCTGGTGGATGAACTGCTGGTATTCACTCTCCGAGCAAAAGCCCATGACCCGCTCAACGCCGGCGCGGTTGTACCAGGAGCGGTCTAACAGGACAATCTCGCCGGAAGTCGGCAGATGCTGCACGTAGCGCTGAAAGTACCATTGACCACGCTCTGACTCGGTCGGTTTTTCAAGCGCTACGACACGGGCACCCCGTGGATTGAGGTGTTCCATGAAGCGGCGGATGGTACCGCCCTTGCCAGCGGCGTCGCGTCCTTCAAACAGGATGACGACCCGCTGTCCCGTGTCTTTGGCCCAACTCTGCAACTTCAGCAGTTCAACCTGTAGTTTGTACTTCTCGGCCTCGTAGCGCTTGCGCGACAGCAAATTTCGGTAGGGGTAGCCACCACTGCGCCAGTCACTGGCAAGTTGTTCGTCCGGCGTGTCCGATGCACCGTTGGGGTTGAGCTGACTGCCCAGCAGTACCTGACGCAGCGCGGCGATGTCGTCCTCGGAACTGCCCGCCAGGAGGGTGCGCAATGCGTCGGACTTGTCGGTGGCGTGGTTGAGTATGTCAAGAATCGCGCTTTGCTGGCCGCCCCGAGCACCGTCCAGGCTGGCCTGAACCGCGCGTTTGGCGATGGTGCCACTGGTCTTGGCACCCGTGGTGTCGCCAAGAACGGCGCGCCTGACCACCGGGGTGCCCGACGACGTCCGCAGCTTGTGGGCGGGTTTGGTTGTGGCGGTGATGCTGGATTGGTGGGTCGTGTCTAAGGTGGTGGCTTTGGGTGTTGACGCGGTCATGCTTGTCTCTGGGTGAATCGGTGTTCTGAAAATCAGAGCGATTTTAGCCGCAAACTCACAAGAGTGTCAAACGCTTACAGCGCCAAAGTGTCAAACGCAGCGTAACTTTTTGCCAGCCAGGACTTGACACGCTGACGTTCCAGCAAGCCCAGCACATCGTCACCGGCGCGGTTGTGTACCGCAGCCCAGAAACTGACGTTTTGTCGGTCAATCTTGCGCATGCTTGCTTCATGCAGTTGCGCTAGATTGATCACCTTGGCACCTAGGGTCAGTGCGCGCGCCATCGCCGCAGAGCCGTCGAGTTGTGAAAAATCACTGCCCCGCCCCTGGTTGCGAATCACCACGTAGTTTGGCCCTGGTCCATAGGTGTCAAGCAATTTGTCTAGTAGGTCCACCGAATCCTTGCCCGCATCGGCCACATGCCAGAAGTTGACACTGACACCCAGGTCGGACAGCACGCTGAGCAAGTCTGAATCCTGGATCCAGCTTGCCAGGGGTGCCGCTGTCTGTGCCGCCAGGTCAACAATCACCCGGGTGGCTTCGGAATTGGCAGGTTCAGCGTCAAAGACGTTGACGACCTGATCGAGTCCTTCGTAGCTGTCAACCAGCACCGGGCTGGCGTAATCGGCATAAAAACGCGTGAATGAGGTGTGTGACCGGTCGGTATCAAAGCCGACGAAGGGCAGTTGTTTGTCGATGAAATACTGCGCCAGCAGGCGCGCCACTACGGATTTGCCAACACCACCCTTTTCGCCACCGATAAAGTTGAGAGAACTCATATTAATTTCCTGAAAGAATTGAAAAAACGTCCACGGTGTGGCCGTTGGCCTGGACAAGCAAGTGTCGTGCTCAAACTCGGCGTTGTGCGGGTGGCTTAGCTGATATTTTTCACCAGCACTTGGCTCTTGCGGTCCCAGTTGTATTTGCGCTTACGGGCCTCGGGCAGCCAGTCCGGGTCGACCTGAACAAAACCGCGCTTGATGAACCAGTGCATGGTGCGTGTGGTCAATACAAAAATGCTCTCCAGTCCAGCCAGTTTGGCACGCTGCTCGATGCGCTTCAAGACGCGCTCACCATCACCCTGGCCCTGAACATCGGGCGACACCGTCAGTGCCGCCATCTCGGCGGTTCGTGCCTCTGTGTAGGTATACAGCGCGGCACAGGCAAAAATCACCCCATCATGCTCGATCACCGTGTACAGGCCCACATCGCGCTCGATTTCGGTGCGGCTGCGTTTGACCAGTGTGCCGTCTTTCTCGAACGGCTCGATCAATTGCAGAATACCGCCAACATCGTCGACATCCGCCTCACGCAGACTCTCCAGCTTCTCATCAACCACCATGGTGCCGATGCCATCATGGACATACACCTCCAGCAGGATCGAGCCATCTACCGAAAACGGGATGATGTGGCTGCGCTCGACGCCTCCCTTGCATGCCTTGATGCAATGCTGCAGATAAAACGCGGTATCTGTGGGTTTGTCCGCCATGGGCAACTCGGCGAGCAGCTTTTCCGCGGCCTCCAGCGGCAGCTCGGTGTCGATGGGGTTGTCTTCACCGACCGGCAGATGGACGTTGGTGGCGATGCCCGGCACTTCGGTGACAAAAATCAGTTTGTCGGCCTGAAGTGCGGTGGCAACCGAGGTGGCCACTTCTTCCATGGTCAGGTTAAACGCCTCGCCTGTGGGTGAAAACCCGAAAGGTGACATCAATACCAGCGCGCCCATGGCCAGAGAGTGGGTGATGCCCGACGTGTCGATCTTACGCACCACCCCGGAATGCTGAAAATCAACCCCATCGACAATGCCGACCGGCCGTGCCGTCAAAAAATTGCCGGAAATCACCCGCACGGTGGCACCCGCCATGGGGGTGTTGGGGAGTCCCTGGCTGAATGCCGCTTCGATTTCATAGCGTAGCTGTCCGGCTGCCTCTTGTGCACAGTCAAGCGCCACCTCATCGGTGATACGAATGCCCTTGGCGTAACGCGGTGTGTGGCCCTTGGCCTTGAGTTGTTCATTCACTTGTGGGCGAAAACCGTGCACCAGCACAATCTTGACCCCCATGCTCTGAATCAGTGCCAGGTCCTGCGCCAAATTGGGCAGTTTGCCCGCTGCAATGGCTTCGCCACAAACACCCAGCACAAAAGTCTGGTTGCGAAACTTGTGGATGTAAGGTGCCACCGAGCGAAACCAGGGCACAAAGGTGAAGTTGAAGATGGAGGACATGAGGGCAATCGAGGCGGGGTGTCGGAGGACCGGATGCAAAAAGTGTATCAGTCAGCGGCCCGCGTCCACCCGCACCGACAACCAGGTGAAAGCGCGGCAATGGACTCTGTTCACCGGCGCTGCAGGTGATTCAGCTTCACCTGCAATGCAGCGGCATTCAGCATGCCAAAGTGGGCATCGACCCGATTGCCGTTGGAATCAAAAAACAGGGTGGTTGGCAAGCCTTCAGACCCAGACGTCGGCCCCAGGCGGCTGGCAGGGTCAAGCCAGACTTGGGTCAACAACAGACCAGTGCGTTGCAAATACGCCATCACCGTGGCCTGCGACTCCCCTTGATTGACAAAAACAAAGCTCACATCGGGTGTGTTTTTCTGTGCGGCGGCCAGCGTGGGCATCTCGGCACGGCAAGGTCCGCACCACGTCGCCCACAGATTGACCACCGACGGCTTGCCTTTGATGATTTCCGGCAGACCAAGTGTGCGGGTGCCAGTCAATTCGGTCAACATCACATCTGGTGCCGGTTGCGCCGATGATTTGGCGTCTACTGACCACACCATGAGCACGCCAGCCGACCAGATCATGCCCGCAGCCAGTGCGGCGCTGCCCAGGGCCGGTCGAACGACGGGTTGCCGCCAGCCGCGCCATGCCAGCCACAGCGCGGCGACTGCCCAGCCAGCGGCGGAAAACCAGCCACCATCACGTATGTCCACCACAGCCCAGGGTGTGACAAGATAGACCTGTGCATTTGGCAAGACATGGGCCATGCGGGAGGCCAGCAAGCCCAGACCCGCCGCAATCCACACCATATTCTCAGCCTGCGGGCCGAAGTTGCCCGGTGCCATATGGCGGGATACGGCGCTCGAAACCCAGATTGCCACCAGCAATACCAGTGGCAGCACGGGAAGTGCCAGCGGGCCTAAGGTGACAGAGAGCATGGATGCAGGCTTGTGTTGAGATTTGATCCTGCTCTGGCAGGAAAGAGTTGGTTTGGGTTTGATCCGGGTTCCCATTGACCCATGATGGACGGCCAGCTTTGCCTGGACGAATATGTTTCAAACGGTAAATCAACCCTTAGTGATCAGGCAATTTATAGCATAAAACCCACGCCATTAAAGCGCTAGGTGCCAATTTCATTTACAAGATCACCGCCATGAAGGTCGCCTCCTGAGGCTGCCTCGATAATCGCTGCCCAATGATTGAACCTCTAAAAATTGACTTCCCAGAATCCCTGCCGGTCAGCGCGCGACGGGAAGAAATCATGGCGGTGATGGGCAAGCACCAGGTCATCATCGTCTGCGGCGAAACCGGCTCTGGCAAGACCACCCAACTGCCCAAAATTGCCCTGGCGCTCGGGCGTGGATTGTGCAACTACCCCAAGACCACGCCAGAAGGTCGCCCGGCACCACGCGGCAGACTCATTGGCCACACCCAGCCCAGGCGTATTGCCGCCAGCAGCGTGGCCAAGCGAATCGCTGAGGAATTACACACCCCCTTGGGTGAGGTGGTGGGTTTCAAGGTACGTTTTCAGGACCGCCTGAGTCGCGATGCCTCGGTCAAGCTGATGACCGATGGAATTTTATTGGCCGAGACACAGACCGATCCGCTGCTCAATGCATATGACACGATCATCATCGACGAAGCCCATGAGCGCAGCCTGAACATTGACTTTCTGCTTGGTTATATGAAGCAGATTCTGCCACGTCGGCCGGATCTCAAAGTGGTGGTCACCAGTGCGACGATTGATGCCCAGCGTTTTGCCGACCATTTTGCCTCCAGCAAGGGTCCAGCGCCCATCATCATGGTGTCCGGGCGCATGTTCCCGGTGGAGCAACGGTATCGACCGTTTGAAGAGGCGCGCGACTACGATCTGAACTCGGCGATCGCCGACGCCGTGGATGAGCTTTGGCGGGATGTGCACCACAGTGGCGACATTTTGGTGTTTCTGCCGGGTGAGCGGGAGATTCGCGAGGCCGCAGACCATCTGCGCGGCCATTTGAGCCATCAGCCGCTGTTTCGGGGGGCCGAGGTGTTGCCACTTTTTGCCCGGCTGAGTCAGGCGGAGCAAGACCGCATCTTTGACGCTCACAACGGTCGGCGCATTGTGCTGGCCACCAATGTGGCGGAGACCTCGCTCACCGTTCCTGGCATCAAATACGTCATTGATGCGGGTACAGCGCGCATGAAGCGCTACAGCTTCAGAAGCAAAGTGGAGCAGTTGCTGGTTGAGCCAATCAGTCAGGCTGCGGCCAACCAACGGGCGGGACGTTGCGGACGGGTCGCCAACGGCATCTGTATCCGGTTGTACGACGAGAAAGATTTTCTCAGCCGTCCACCGTTTACCGATCCTGAAATTTTGCGCTCATCGCTGGCAGGGGTGATTTTGCGCATGAAGTCGCTGCACCTGGGGGTGGTGGAGGATTTTCCGTTTCTTGAGAAACCGTCAGGGCGGGCGATTGCCGACGGTTATCAGCTGCTCGGTGAACTTGGCGCAGTCGAAGATGCCAACGCGCTCACGCCGATGGGTGCTGAACTGGCCAAACTGCCGCTTGACCCGCGTGTGGGGCGCATGATTCTGGAGGCGTGCACCCGCCAGGCGCTCGACGAGGTCCTGGTGATTGCCAGCGCACTGAGTGTGCAGGACGTGCGTGACCGTCCCATGGATGCACAGCAGCAGGCTGATCAGGCCCATGCCAAGTTTGATGATGAAAAGAGTGAATTCAGCGGCTATCTCAAACTCTGGAAATGGCTTGAAGCCAGCCGCGGGGGCGCTGGGCCGGTGAATCAGGGGCAACAAGTGGCCAACCCCCGGCTGTCGAACCGGCAATATGAGCAGCTGTTGCGCAAGAACTTCATCAGTTTGCGCCGGGTTCGGGAGTGGCGCGACATTCACAGTCAGCTGCACACCGTGGTGGCAGAACACAAATGGCGCATCAACACGCAGCCGGCCAGTTACGAGCAGTTGCACATGGCCATGTTGGCGGGTTTGTTGGGCAATATCGGTTGCAAACTGGAGTCCGACACAGCCAATGGGGACTACCTGGGCGCGCGTAGCATCAAGTTCTATCCGCACCCCGGTGCCCATCTGATCAAGAAGCCGGGCCGCTGGATCGTCGCGGCGGAACTGGTGGAAACCACACGTTTGTTCGGGCGGGGCATTGCCGCGATCGAGCCGCAGTGGCTGGAGCAGGTGGGCGCACACCTGTTGAAGAAACAGCTGCTCGATCCGCATTGGGAGAAAAAAGCTGCGGAGGTCAACGCACTGGAGCGCGCCACCTTGTATGGCATCGTCATTTACAGTGGGCGACGGGTCAATTACAGCCGGGTCGATCTGGCGGGTGCGCGCGAGATTTTTATTCGTGAGGCACTGGTGGGCGGCCAATGGGAAACACGCTTGCCTTTCCTGGCGGCGAACCAGAAGCTGATCCGGCAGGTGGAAGACCTGGAGCACAAGGCGCGCAGGCAGGATGTGCTGGTGGATGATGAACTGATCTTCAATTATTACGATCAGCAATTGCCTGCGGAGGTCTGCAGCGGTTTCAGCTTCGAGTCCTGGTACCGCGACGCGGTGCGCATCAATCCAAAGCTGCTGATGCTCACCAAAGAGGAGCTGATGCGTCATGAGGCAGCGGGCATCACCAGTCAGGCGTTTCCCAAGACCATCCGGCTCGGTGGCATCGATTGCGCCGCCACTTACCTACATGAACCGGGTGACCCAAAGGATGGACTGACGGTGACGGTGCCGATTTTTGTGCTCAACCAGGTCAATGAAGAGCGGTGTGAATGGCTGGTTCCCGGCATGCTCAAGGACAAGGTACAGGCATTGCTCAAAACCCTGCACCAGCGGCCACGTTCACGCCTGGTACCGCTGCCGGAGTCGGCGCGCAAGATGGCTGAGCAGCTTAACGAGCCGGCCCTGTTTGGTCATGGCTCCCTGGTCGAGGCGGTCTTGAAGCTGGTGCGGCTGGCGACGAGCGTGGACGTCGTGCGCGCGGACATCAAGGTTGATATGTTGCAAGCGCATTTCTTCATGCACTTGCGGGTGGTGGATGAGCATGGCCGACAACTCGCAAGTGGCCGCAATCTGGGTGCGCTCAAATCTGAGCTGGGAGCCAAGGCACGCGGCGCATTTCAGGCCCTGGCGGGCCTCAAGGTTGGATCCGTGACCGAGAACCAGAAAAGTACGAAAAATCACACTCCAGCCCAATCAGGACAGCAGGTAAATGCTATTTTTTCCGGTTCCAAATCTACCTTGGAGGTTGAAAAAAAGCCTGAACATCTTTCAAGCGTGGCTGAGCGATATGTTGACTGGACCTTTGGTGAACTGCCTGAACTGCTGGAGATCCGCCGGTCGGGTCAGGCGCTGATTGGTTACCCGGCGCTGATTGACGCTCTGGATGCAGTGACGATCGAAGTGTTTGATGAACCTGAAGTGGCGGCGGCACGTCACGCCTTGGGCCTGCGCCGTCTGTTCGCATTGCAAATCCGCGATGCGCTCAAATACCTGGAAAAAAACATCCCCGAGCTGCAAAAGATGGGGGCAAGCTTCATGCAGGTCGGCAGGACCGTTGACGGGGGAGGGACAGGTGGTACGGTGGAGGAATTACGTGAGCAGATCATCCATCTGGCGCTTGATCGGGCATTTTTGCTTGAACCGCTGCCCTCAGATGCAATGGCATTCAAACGGCGGGTTGATGAAGGGCGAGGGCGCTTGACCCTGATTTGCACTGAAGTGGCGCGACTGGCAGGCGTCATTCTGGCCGAATTTGCCGTTGCTGCGCGCAAGATCAAGGACAGCAAAGCCACAGGCGAGGCGGCGCCGGACGCGGCGCAGCAACTGGCACGGTTGATGCCCAAGCAGTTTCTGAGCGTGACACCATGGCGTGCCCTGCAACATTACCCGCGTTATCTCAAGGCCATCACGGCGCGCCTCGACAAATACCGGGCTGATCCGGCACGAGACCTGGCGCGCCTGACAGAGTTGCGCCCGCTAGAGCAACGTTATTGGCGTCTGGTGGCCGAGCGCAAAGGTGTGATGGACGACAGGCTGCAGGAGTTTCGCTGGCTGCTCGAAGAGTTGAGGGTCAGTTTCTTTGCACAGGAACTGCGCACGCCACAGCCAGTGAGCATCAAGCGCCTGGATAAAGCCTGGACACAACTGGTGTGAGACGCGCAAAGCCTAGGGTGCAGCGCCCGCAGATACGGGCAACAGGCGGATCAATGGGCTGCGTGGGCTGTCGGTGATGACATAAATTAACCCGTCTGGACCCTGGCGCACGTCGCGAATGCGGCGACGCTCGTCATCCAGCAGGCGACTTTCGCGACGCACAGGTCCAGTAAAGGGTTTGGCCAGCTCAATGCGGTTCAGGTAGGAAAATTTCAGCGAGCCCACCAGCAGGTTGCCGACCCAGCCATGTCCATAACGCGTGCTGGTCACAAAGCTCATTCCTGAGGGTGCAATGGACGGTACCCAATAATGCATCGGCTGTTGCATTCCGGCTTTGGCGCTGAGGCCGGCACCAATCTTTCCGCCACCGTAGTTTTCACCGTAGGTGATCACCGGCCAGCCGTAGTTTTGTCCAGCCTGAATGAGGTTAATTTCGTCACCGCCCTGTGGCCCGTGTTCGTGGGCCCACAGACTTCCGTCGGGTGCCAGTACCAATCCCTGCGGATTGCGATGCCCATAAGACCAGATTTCTGGGAGCGCCCCTGCCTGTTTCACAAAGGGATTGTCTGCGGGCACGCTGCCGTCCTTGCGGATTCGAATGATCTTCCCGTGATGGTTGTCCAGCGTTTGGGCGTCGTGCATGCGGTGGTACCGGTCACCCAGCGTCATGAACAGCATGCCGTCCGCCTGGCCGTTGGCGCGGCTTTCGACAATACGGCAACCGAAGTGGGCATTACTGACCAGCTTGGGTTTCTGGCTGAAGATCACCCGAACCTGTTCCAGGGTCAGGCTGTCGTCGGACAGTCTGGCCCTTGCCAGTGCGGTGCTGTTGCC
Organism: Rhodoferax sp.; assembly: GCA_018061265.1. Classification (GTDB taxonomy): domain Bacteria; phylum Pseudomonadota; class Gammaproteobacteria; order Burkholderiales; family Burkholderiaceae_C; genus Rhodoferax. The sequence continues at coordinate 12,908 of JAGOUM010000069.1, forward strand.
TGTTGGCCCGGGCTCGGCAAAACAAAAAAACAAAGTCCGGTTTTGATTGAAGTCACTGTCGAGCATCACATCGAGCAGGCCCCCCTGATTACTTGCATCCACCGGGGGTAAGCCCGCCAGAGCCGGTCCGACCTTGCCGTTGGCGGAAATTATGCGCATCCGGCCTGGCCTCTCGGTGACCAGGAATCGGCCATCGGGCAAGAACGCCAGTGCCCACGGGTGGTTGAGGTCGGTTGCCACAAATTCGGTGCGCACAGTTTGCGCCTGTGCCGAAAGCGTGGTCAGGGTCGACAGGGCTAGGGCGATTGCGCCTTTGAGGATCGTCTGGTTCATACCTGATTCTGTCAGCTTGTTGAATTCAAGCGTGTGGACAATGGCATTTGCGAATGGAATTGTTGAAAGCTGTTTTATGACTCAGGTGTTGATTGCAGGCGGCGGCATCGGTGGATTGTCAGCGGCGCTGGCATGTTCTCGAGGTGGTCTGCGGGTGTCGCTCTTTGAACGGGCGGAGGTGTTCTCTGAAGTGGGCGCGGGAATCCAGCTGGGACCCAACGCCATGCGGGTGTTGTTTGGCTGGGGCCTGGAGCCCGAGCTAATGCAGGTGGTGGCGTTGCCGAAGCAGTTGCAGGTTCGCAGTGCGGTGTCAGGCCGGGTGCTGGGGGAACTGCCACTCGGTGAGGCAGCCAACAAACGTTACGGTGCGCCTTATGCCACCGTCCACCGCGCCGACTTGCACGGATTGTTGGTAAAAGTGTTGCAAGATCAAACAGATGCCCAACTGCACCTTGGCGCTGTGGTTCAGGGTGTTCAGCAAGGGGATCTGGGTGTGACCCTGCAGCTTGCGGGTGAACCGGCCATTGAAGGTGACATCCTGGTGGCCGCTGACGGTGGCTTTAGTACCCTGCGACAACAGTTACTGGCAGACGGACAGCCCCAACCCACCGGGCACCTCGCTTACCGCGCGATGGTGGTGCAAGCCGAATTGCCGCAGACGCTGCGCAGCCAGCAGGTGACTGCGTGGTTGGGTCCTCGCCTGCATGTAGTGCAATATCCGGTGCGCGGTGGTGAGTGGTTGAATGTGGTGGCGATTGTCCATGGCAAGGCGCAAGGTGATATGGCGCACTGGGATCACAGTGCCAATGCAGAGGATTTGCAACGCGCGATGAGCGCCGTTTGCGCACCCTTGCAGGATCTGATCAAGGCCATCGGGCACTGGCGCCTATGGCCACTGAGCATTCGACCACCGATGCGCAGTGCGGCTCAGCAGGCATGTGGCCGGGTGGCGCTGCTGGGGGACGCGGCGCATCCGATGGTGCCGTACCTCGCCCAGGGGGCCGCGATGGCGATTGAAGACGCCGCGTGCCTGGCGCAAGTGCTCTCGAAGAGCGACGTCAGCCAGCATCCTGTGACGCAAATGTTGCAAACCTATGCCTCGCGACGCTGGCAGCGCAACGCTCAGGTACAAAGCAGGGCGATCCGTAATGGTGAGGTTTTTCATGCCACTGGCCTGATGCGCTTCGGCCGTGATCTGGCAATGGGGCTATTGGGTGACCGTCTGCTGGATCAACCATGGCTTTATGCGGGTGGACCGGTCGCCGTCTGATCGGACTTTTTGGGACTTGTCCGTTGCAAAGGTTCTCCGGGTCGGCCGCAAAACATACCGATGGATTGAAGATAATGTGACCGATTGAGTCAAATTGCCCCATTGGCATGGCGATACAATAAGAATTATTATCATTAAAATGGCTTTCATGGCTACTCCCAACCACACGTTTTTACCTGTCATTCAACCCATCGGGCTGCATCAACTGGCGTGTCACACACAGGCGCTGGTGGTTGGCATGAACCCTTGCGAGGACGAGTCCGACCGGCAGGTTGCCCTGCGTTTGCTGGAAATCGGCTTTTTGCCGGGTGAGTCGGTTCGGGTGATTGGTCATGGTGTACCAGGACATGACCCCCTGGCGGTTCGTATCGGGCATTCCACTTTTGCACTGCGCAGCCACGAGGCGGCGCTGGTGCAGGTGCGCCCTACGGTAGACTCGGCCAGTCTGCATGCCTGATGCTGGGGTCGTCATGACTGCTGCACCATTACGCATCACTCTGTTGGGAAACCCCAACTGTGGCAAGACGGCGCTGTTCAATTTGTTGACTGGCAGCCACCAGAAAGTCGCCAACTATGCTGGTGTGACTGTGGAGCGCAAGGAGGGGCAGTTACATACGGTGTCTGGCCGACTGGTGACGGTGCTTGACTTGCCGGGAGCCTACAGCCTGAATGCGATGAGCGCTGACGAACAGATTACCCGCGATGTGGTGACGGGTCAGCGGGCCAAAGAACCTAAACCTGATCTGATCGTGTGTGTGGTGGATGCAACCAACCTGCGGTTGAACCTGCGGCTGGTGCTGGAGGCACGCACCTTGAATCTGCCGATGGTGCTGGCGCTGAACATGTGTGACTCGGCGCGGCGCGAAGGTATTCAGGTTGATCGGCAGGTATTGGCCCGTGAGTTGGGTATGCCTGTGCTTGAGACGGTGGGTATTCGCCATGATGGCGCACATGAACTTCTGGCCTATCTAGACCAGGTGACCGCCGTTCCCCTGCCGCCATCGGGCCTGGCGTGGCATGGGTCGTCGGTGGATGAAGTCATGGCAACCCAGCAGGAGGTCAGGCGCATCATCGATCTGGCCGTGCGTGAGCCGCGTGACAGTCTGCACACCGATGATGCGATGGATGCGGTGGCTTTACATCCGCTGTGGGGAATGTTATTGCTGGCGTTGACACTTTTCCTGATGTTTCAGGCGGTGTTCAGCTGGGCCGTATGGCCGATGGACGGCATCAAGGAGCTGATTGAACTGCTGGGTGGTTTTTTGTCGACTTACCTGGCCGACGGTCCCCTCAAGAGTCTGCTGATTGATGGCGTTTTGGCAGGTGCGGGCGGTGTGCTGGTGTTTTTGCCACAGATTTTGATCCTTTTCTTTTTTATTCTGGTGCTGGAAGACTCTGGTTATCTGCCCCGGGCAGCGTTTTTGCTGGACCGGGTGATGGGCACAGTGGGGCTGTCTGGCAGATCCTTTATTCCGTTGTTGTCGAGTTTTGCATGCGCTGTCCCGGGCATCATGGCCACCCGAACCATCACACATTGGCGCGACAGGCTGATCACCATCATGATTGCACCACTCATGACATGTTCGGCGCGGCTGCCGGTCTATGCGCTGCTGATTGGTGCATTTGTTCCGCAGCGCAGTGTTCTGGGCGTTTTCAACCTGCAGGGCCTGGTGATGTTTGGCTTGTACATGGGCGGTATCCTGTCGGCGATGGCAGTGGCTGGCGTGGCGATGTCCTGGCGCACACAGAGTCGACCAACACCCTTGATCATGGAGTTGCCATCGTACCGGTTGCCAAGTCTGCGCAGCTTGGCGCACGGTTTGTGGGAGCGTGCCACGATTTTTGTGCGCCGGGTCGGCGGCATTATTCTGGCCTTGATGGTGGTGCTGTGGTTTTTGTCCAGCTACCCGGTGCCGCCTGAGGGAGCAAGTGGCGCCGCCATTCAGTACAGTTTGGCCGGTCGGCTTGGCCACGCTCTGGAATGGTTGGTGGCACCCATCGGCTTTAACTGGCAAATTGCGATTGCTTTGGTGCCTGGTATGGCAGCGCGAGAGGTTGCTGTGGGTGCTTTGGGGACCGTCTATGCGCTCTCTGCCACTGGTGAGGATGTTGCGGCTCAATTGGTGCCGCTGATCAGCCAAAGCTGGTCGCTGGCAACGGCCTTGTCTTTGCTTGTCTGGTATGTATTTGCACCCCAGTGCATCTCTACTTTGGTGGCAGTACGCCGGGAAACCAATGGCTGGCGATATCCCCTGATAATGGCTGGCTACCTGTTTGGCCTGGCCTATTTGGCGAGTTTTGTGACCTACCGTTTGACTCTGGCTTTCAGTGGCACCTGAAATGAACGAAAACTGGCAAAGCTGGTTGGTGTTTCTGCTGGTGGTCGTTGCTGCGATCTACAGCGCCTGGTATGTGTTGCCTGTCAGCGTGCGCCAGCGCCTGCGGTGGCTGCACCCCAAACTGACGCAATCGCCGAGTTGCAACGCCTGCAGTCAATGCGGGAAATGTGGTGTGACGATGCCTAAACCTCCTACGGACCCGGCGTGCGGCGATTCAAAACCTGTCTTGTTTGTTCGCAAGCCCTGAGTCAAGGTTTTGTAAATCGTGCTCACCGGTTGCTGCGAATGGGGGAATCCTTGCTAATGCCCCACTGTGGCCCGGATGGTTCGACCTTTGGGTCATAGGTACTGTATTTGGCAGAGTAATACAGGCCGAGACTGACCAGCACAATGATCACTAGCGCTCCGATAGCCAGTTTGAGCGCGGTGATCCACAATTTCGGTTGTTTTTTGTCGTCCATCTCGAGGGCCCTGGTGAGACAAAAGTCAGCTAATTTTGCCCAACATCAGGTACTCCATCAAGGCTTTTTGCACATGCATGCGGTTCTCCGCCTCGTCCCAGACGACACTTTGCGGCCCGTCGATCACCTCGGCGGCAACTTCTTCGCCACGGTGCGCTGGCAGGCAATGCATGAATAGAGCGTCTGGCTTTGCTGCGGCCATCAACTCGGTGTTGACGCACCAGGCGGCAAAAGCCTGTTTGCGTACAGCGTTTTCTGCCTCGAAGCCCATACTGGTCCAGACATCGGTGGTGACCAGGTCGGCGCCCCGACAGGCGTCTAGCGGATTGCTAAATGTTTCATAGCTACCTTCCCTTATGCCAAAAGCGCCAGAGGCTGTTTTCTCATTGACTTCATAGCCACTTGGCGTGCTCACGTTGACCTTGAATCCGAGCAGCGTGGCCGCTTGTAACCAAGTGTTTGCCATGTTGTTGCCATCACCGACCC
>JAGOUM010000199.1 GCA_018061265.1 Rhodoferax sp.
GCATTGTCAAGATCGACGATGCGGGCCTGGCGCTCAGCCAGCATACGTCAGCGATGACGCAGGCGATCGGTCGTGCACTTTTGTGGCTGGCGCCCTGGCTCATGAAGGCGCTCTCGGTGCTGGGGACACTGGCCATGTTTCTGGTGGGTGGCGGCATTCTGGCGCATGGCTGGCACGATGTGGGCCACACGCTTGAGACCCTCAGTGCCGCGACTGGCGCGCTGGCACCGGTAACGAATATGCTGCTGACTCTGGTTGTGGGGCTTGTCGCCGGAGCGGTGGCGCTGGCAGGTGTGACTATGGTGCATCGGATCAGGGCCAGTTTTTCGTAGTATTTTGGCATCTAGCGCTTTGATGCTATAGCTTCAGTGCTACATAAATAGAGTTTTCAAACATCAAACCTCGCCGCCAAAGTGTTTGGTCAGGTTGTCGATGTATTGTTCGACCATTTTCTCAAATTCTGCCTCAACCACTGGGCCAACCACCATTTTCATCAGTCCCGGCAAAGGCAGAGTGAGTTCACCCTCGGAATGAAAAGTCAGTTGCGTGGCTTTTTTCTTGTCGACAATTTTCCAGTTGCCCGACACGAGCGCATTGCCGACACCTGCGACCGGAGTCCACACCACCGTGCCTTTGGTGGCATTGGAAACATACTTGGACGCATAAATTGTTTGCAAATTGACCTGGGCCAGGCCAATTTTGGCCATCTCCCAACGGTAGACACCGTCGCCCATATCCACCAGCTGATCAACCTTCGGAAAAAAGCTGGCCGAGGTAGGGACATCGGACAAGGTTGCAAAAACAGTTTTGAAATCCGCCTTGACGGAAAATTCGTATCCCAGGTCGATGTTGACTTTGATCGCCATAAGGTGACTCCAGATGTGTTGTGCGTGTGCGTGATCCGCTAATGTAGTGAGCGCGCGCGGCGCTGTCAAAGGCCGCGACAATTCATGGGTATGAGCACAACATTACCCAAGCGTTTGCTGTTGGCCCCGATGGAGGGACTGCTGGATTTTGTGCTGCGCGACATCCTGACACGTGTGGGTGGGGTTGAACGTTGTGTATCCGAGTTCATTCGTATCACCGACACTCTGCTCTCGGAGCGTGTATTGGCACGGCTGATGCCGGAACTGCTGCACGGCAGCACGACCTCAAGTGGTGTGCCGGTACGACCACAACTGCTGGGGTCTGATCCGGCGTGTCTGGCCGACAACGCGGCTCGACTGGTGACCATGGGTGGTGCGGGCATCGACCTGAATTTTGGCTGCCCGTCCAAAGTTGTCAACCGCCATCGTGGCGGGGCAGCGCTCCTGGACGAGCCGGACCTTCTCTTCCAGATCGTTGCCGCGGTTCGCCGGGCGGTTCCGGCATGTCTCCCGGTATCGGCAAAGATGCGACTGGGTCTGCATGACGATCTTCGTGCAGAGGAATGTGCGCTGGCTATCGAAGCGGGTGGTGCCAGTGAGTTGGTGGTGCACGCCCGCACCGGCCAACAGGCTTATCGACCCCCGGCGTACTGGGGCCGAGTGGCGGACATACGCCAAGTCGTCAAGATCCCTCTGGTTGCCAACGGCGAGATCTGGAGTGTGGCGGACGCCCAGGCGTGTGCAATGCAAACAGGTTGCCAGACACTGATGCTTGGTCGGGGTATGGTTGCGCGGCCAAGCCTGGCATGTGAAATTTTGGCAGACGATGCCATGGTGGGGTCTTCCGAGATGGATTGGGCGCAGGTGCTGCCATTGATCGCGGATTTTTGGCAGCTGGTCAAGCTGCATCTCGAGCGCAGGCAGCAGACCGGCCGACTCAAACAATGGTTGTATTTGCTCCAGCGGACTTATCCTGAGGCGCAACGCGCATTTCAAATAGTGCGGCCCTGGCATGACCCGGCACTAGTTGATGCCTGGCTGAGAGACAGTCAGGCAAGTTCTGTTAAGTCTGTATCGGCCAGCATTTCACCCAGGCAGGCATGACCTGAATCGGCCCGATAGAATGAAAGCATGGCCAGCAAACCTCCAAACCTGATTCCCCAGAACCCCATCACAAAGCCTGAAGATCCGGGTGGTGCCGTGGTGCTGGAGCGTCGCACGCAGCGAACCCGACCGCCAAAAATGCATCAGGTCGTGATGCTCAACGACGATTACACACCGATGGAGTTTGTGGTGATTGTGATCCAGGAGTTCTTCAGCAAGGATCTGGAGACTGCCACACAGATCATGCTCAAGATTCACCTCGATGGCCGGGGGGTGTGTGGCGTTTACACCAAGGATGTTGCGGCAACCAAAGTCAATCAGGTGCTCGATGCAGCCAATAAGGCCGGTCATCCGTTGCAATGTGTGTCTGAGCCGGTGGATTCGTGAGTCGGGTAATTCCTTTCGAACCCGCGCCCAAATCATTTCAGATTAAAGTCAGTCCCGAAACAAAGCTATTAAAGGAATCTCATGATTGCCCAAGAACTGGAAGTCAGTCTGCATATGGCCTTTGTCGAGGCAAGGCAGCAACGCCACGAGTTCATCACTGTGGAGCATCTGCTTCTGGCTCTGCTGGACAACCCGAGCGCGGCCGAGGTGCTGCGTGCCTGCTCTGCCAATATAGATGACCTGCGCAAATCTCTGGTGACCTTCATCAAGGACAACACGCCTCAGGTGGCTGGTACCGATGACGTGGATACCCAGCCCACTTTGGGTTTTCAGCGCGTGATCCAGCGGGCCATCATGCATGTGCAGTCCACCGGAAGCGGAAAAAAAGAGGTCACCGGTGCCAACGTCCTGGTGGCTATCTTTGGGGAAAAAGACTCCCACGCGGTGTACTACCTGCATCAGCAGGGCGTGACGCGGCTTGATGTGGTGAACTTTATCGCCCATGGCATCAAGAAGAGTGATCCGCCAGAACCCGTCAAGGCCAACGAAAACCCGGCCGAGGCCGAAGACGCGGGTTCGGAGAAGAACGAAAAGGCGTCTCCGCTGGAGCAGTACACACAGAACCTGAACCAGCTTGCCAAGGACGGCAAGATTGATCCACTGATCGGGCGCGAATACGAAGTGGAACGGGTGATCCAGATCCTGTGCCGCCGCCGCAAAAACAATCCCCTGCTGGTCGGCGAGGCGGGTGTGGGTAAAACGGCTATTGCGGAAGGCCTGGCGTGGCGCATCACCCAAAAGGACGTGCCTGAAATTCTGGCGGATTCGATTGTGTATTCACTTGACATGGGCGCTTTGCTGGCGGGTACCAAGTACCGTGGTGATTTTGAGCAACGACTGAAAGGGGTGCTCAAATCGCTGAAAGACAGGCCCAACACCATTCTTTTTATCGACGAAATTCACACTCTCATTGGTGCTGGGGCGGCTTCTGGCGGCACGCTTGATGCATCCAACCTGCTTAAACCCGCACTAAGCACCGGTGCCCTGAAATGTATTGGTGCAACCACCTTCACCGAATATCGCGGCATATTTGAGAAGGATGCCGCACTGTCAAGGCGTTTTCAGAAGGTGGACGTGCTCGAACCCACGATCGAACAAACGGTTGATATCCTGAAAGGTCTGAAATCGCGCTTTGAGGAACATCACAGCGTGAAGTATGCGGCAGCCGCCTTGCAGGCAGCGGCAGAGTTGAGTGCCAAATACATCAATGACCGGCATTTGCCTGACAAGGCGATCGACGTGATTGACGAGGCAGGCGCGGCGCAGCGCATATTGCCTGCCTCCAAGCGCAAGAAAATCATCAGCAAGGCGGAGGTTGAGGAGATTGTTGCCAAGATCGCCCGTATTCCGCCAGCCAACGTCTCCAACGACGACAGGGGCAAGCTAAAAACCCTGGATCGCGATCTGAAAAACGTCGTGTTTGGACAGGATAAAGCGCTTGACATGCTGGCCTCCAGCGTCAAGATGGCCAGGTCCGGGCTCGGCAAAGGTGACAAGCCAATCGGTGCATTTTTGTTCAGTGGCCCCACTGGGGTCGGTAAGACCGAGGCGGCCAAGCAACTTGCCTACATCATGGGCATTGAGCTGATTCGCTTTGACATGAGTGAGTACATGGAGCAGCACGCGGTAAGTCGCCTGATTGGTGCGCCGCCCGGTTATGTCGGGTTTGATCAGGGTGGCTTGCTGACCGAGGCAATCACCAAAAAACCGCATTGTGTACTGCTGCTCGATGAGGTTGAAAAGGCCCATCCGGCCATCTTCAATGTGCTGCTGCAGGTGATGGACCACGGGACCTTGACCGACAACAACGGGCGCAAGGCGGATTTCCGAAATGTCATCATCATCATGACGACCAATGCGGGTGCCGAGACGATGAACAAGGCCAGCATCGGCTTCACCAACCCGCGCGAAGCTGGCGATGAGATGGGTGACATCAAACGTCTGTTCACCCCCGAGTTTCGTAATCGGCTCGACGCGATTGTCAGTTTCAAGTCGCTGGATGAAAATGTGATCCTGCGCGTGGTGGATAAATTTCTGTTGCAGCTGGAGGCACAACTGGCTGACAAGAAAGTTGAAGTCACATTTACCGACCGACTTCGCAAACATCTGGCGAAAAAAGGGTTTGATCCACTGATGGGCGCTCGCCCGATGCAGCGTCTGATCCAGGACACGATACGGC
>JAGOUM010000200.1 GCA_018061265.1 Rhodoferax sp.
GCGATAACTGATAACCCGTGTAGCGCCTTCACGGTCAATGTGAACGACTGTCAGCACCCGCAGGCAGCCCATCACATAGGAAAACGACTGTGTGCGGGTTTCGCCACCGCGCACCGCCGTAATGTCATGTCCATGCCGATTGAATATTGACCCACCCTGCCGATCCAATATTGACCCAGGGCGGGTAGCTGCCGTTTGAATTGGCAACTGTGGATAAGTGTAGTCAATTGCTGGTTTTGGCCACCCTGACTTGGTTGTCCTGAATTGATTGATGGCGAAAGGGGGTCAGACGCGAAGGGCGAAGCCCGCAGCGGCTGTCCCCCTTTCGCTTGACCTCAGAATGACTCGGGCATGGCCAGCACCTTGCTACCTTTGCGTAATTGCTCACGCTCCTTGATGCGCGACTTGGCCGCCATGGAGCTGTGCGCAAATCGATACGACTCATTGCCGGTCTCCACGATATGGCAATGATGGGTCAAACGGTCCAGCAACGCCGTCGTCAACTTGGCATCCACAAACACGCTGGACCACTCCGAGAAGTTCAGGTTGGTGGTGATCGCCACACTGGTGTGCTCGTACAGTTTGGACAGCAGGTGAAACAACAAAGCGCCACCGGCCTGGCTGAACGGCAAGTACCCCAGTTCATCCAGAATCACCAGATCCACACGCAGTAACGACGCAGCTATGCGACCAGGCTTGCCCTGGGCTTTCTCCTGCTCCAACTGGTTGACCAGATCCACTGTCGAGTAAAAGCGTACCCGCATGCCCTTGGATGTGATGCCCGAGACCGCCACCGCTGTGGCCAGATGTGTCTTGCCGGTGCCAGGCCCGCCAATGAACACCACGTTCTGCGCGGTGTCGGTAAACGCCATCGTCGCCAGCGTGTTAACTAACGCCTTGTCCACGCTGCTGGCTGCGAAGTCAAACCGTGCCAGATCTCGATGGATGGGAAACCGCGCAGCCTTGAGTTGATGACTCACCGAGCGCATGGCCCGATCGGTGTGTTCGGCTTGCAGCAAGTGCTCGATCAACCAACGTGATGTCTGTATGCGCACATCATCTGGTTTGCCCTCGTGTGTTGTCAGTTCATCCCACGCCTGCACCATGCCGTGCAGACGCAACTCTTTGAGTTCGGTGCTGACATCACTGCGCATGATCGACCTCCAAGGCCAGGGTAGGCTCGATCGCATCACGCAAGCTGTCATAGCGTCTGGTATTGGGCAGCGGTGGCTCCTTGAGCGCCAAAGCGGTTTCAACACATTCAGGCACTGGTGTGGCATTGAGTCTGGCCAACACATTGAGCACATGCTCGACGCTGAGTGCGCCAGATTCCACCACCAACTCCACGGCAACCAAGACTGCCTCCAATCCGGCGCTGGGTACTGCGGCCAATACCTGTGCCATCACTCGGTCACCACCCGCGCGTTTCATCAGTCCCTGGCGAAGTCGCTGCAAAGGTTTAGGCATGTCTGCAAACGGTGCACCGTTTCTCAGCGCGCCTGGTTTGCGTTGCACCAGCGCGATGTAATGCTGCCAGTCGTAGCAGGTGTGACCCCGATCGGAGGCCCGCTCGTGGCTGGCCACCACCGCATCACCAGCAACGACGCAGACGCGGGTAGGGTAGAGCCGGGTGCTAACCCTGTGGCCTGCCCACTCACAGGGCACCGAATAACGGTTACGGTCCACGCTGACCAAACAGGTACTGGACACTTTGGCAGATTTCTCCACGTAGCCGTCAAACGCTGTTGGCATCGGCATCATCTCCAGACGTTCCTGCTCCAGCATTTCCAGTACGCTGAAATGGCCAAACTCCGGATGACGTAGTTCGCTCCAACATTCGCGACAGCGCTGGCCCAGCCAGGCGTTGAGTTCATCAAAGGATGTCCACTTGCGCTTTTGGACATCGAGCCAGATGCGCCTGCGGCTGTCTTGCACGTTCTTCTCGACGACACCTTTCTCCCAGCCACTGGCGACATTGCAGAAGTCAGCATCAAAGAGGTAGTGCGCGCACATGGCGGTAAAACGCGCGTTGACGATGCGCTGCTTGCCCTTTTGGACCTTGTCCACGGCGGTCTTCATGTTGTCATAGATGCCGCGACCGGGAATGCCGCCCAGTGCCGCAAATGAGCGGGTGTGGGCATCAAACAGCATTTCATGGCCCTGGCTGGGGTAAGCCACCAGCCAGAAACCACGACTGGCACACAGCTTCATGTGCGAGAGTTGCACCTTGTTGTAGTAGATGCCACCCACCATCAGGCCCTCGGTGCTCCAGTCAAACTGGAACGCCTCACCCAGCGCGAATGTGAGTGGGACAAAGGCGTGCGGGGCTTTGCCAGTTGTACCACGCCAATCTCGAATGAAGTCGGTGACCGCGCTGTAGCCACCTGTGTAGCCTTTGGTTTTGATGTCTTCAAACAATGCCCGGGCAGTGCGCCGGTATTGCTTTGTGCGCAATGCATCGGCCTTGAGGGCCAGCTCCAACGCAGCATGAAACGCAGTGAGCTTGCCAGGTGCCGGCCTGCGCCGGTATTCGGGCTCATCGCCCTCTTTGGCATCTCGAACCCATCTACGAATCGTGTTTCGCGATAGCCCCGTGCCCTTGGCTATCTCCCGCAGCGACTTCTTGTTGCGGGTATACATCCGCCTGACTTTTCCAAACATTTCCATGGTGATCACCTTTGTTGCTCCTGCCTAAAAAGTAGGCAGAGCTAGTAAAACACCTGGGTCAGTTTTGAATCGGCACAACCTCCAAAAGTGGGTCAGTTTTCAGTCGGCATCAACATAATGTCAAGCCGATAGAACGAATCAAGCACTTCGCCAGCGTCCGCAAAGTCAAGCCCATGCTTGGAAAGGTTCGCCATGCGCTTGTCTTCGTCCCATATCAGCCTTGAATCCATACCCATTATTGTAGATGCGTTAATTATGATTCACAAGGGTAACTACCATGCGGACCAACCCATTGAATCCGCAGCCGGGCACGAAGATGGTCACAGATTCGGCCTCAAACCCCTGCCCGGCTTCCGGGTCACCGGCATCTTGTTTGGCATTTGCGGACGCACAGGGAAATGAGCGCCAGGGTGGAAGCAGACCGACTTTGCACCCAAAACCGGGGTGATCGCAGGTGCTGTGAACCGCAGGCAACCGGCCAAGATAGCAAGACACGCGCCATTCTGTTGCATAGCCTGGCCATCGACAGAACGGTTTTCAACACACCAGACATTTATGCGTCAAGCGAAGCGCGACGCGGCGACATAACCAGGGTCTCGGGGCAACGCCCTGAGCAGGGGGCCGCTGCCAAGTTTTTGCAAAGCAAAAAACGTGGGCACAAGGCCCTTACCCTGCACAGTGAGGTTCTGTCACTCTCGCGCTGCTGGTGAATTGATTCGCCTGTCAGAACGCCTGTCGTTGTATTTTGGTTCGCCTGTCGATTTGCGTGTCGTCGTCGGCTGCTTGAAATTGATTCGCCTGTCAGCACGCCTGTCGTTGCATTTTGGTTCGCCTGTCACGCATTTTGTTGCGCCTGTGGCACCACCTGTCGTATCGCCTGTCACGCCATGACACTTGCAGGATGTTCGGTGGCGGCTTGCAGCTTTCAATCCTGCTCAAGTAGGGGCAGCCGAAGTCAGCGCCAGATAGCCGGCATCCAGGAATCGGCGTTGCCTTGTAGTGAATGACTGCAAGCAGGATGCCCCATCTGCATAGTGATCGTCTCTTGATGACCATTATGTGAAGTTCCCAATTATGAGAAGTTCAAGGCAGGAGTAGCCAGGTAGGCCGCGTCAACGCTTGCAACTCGCTTAGAGCCAGCGACCGCACTATGCATAAATCTGCGGTGATGCGCCAATGGAGGTCCCACTTTTGGAGACCATCATGATCAATATCCCTGCGTTGCATCCTCCCTTGCGCGATTGGTTGCTCGAAGGCCCTCTCTCTGCGCAAGTCCCTGCCTACATGGCCAGGCTCAAACGCGGCGGCTATGCCCCCCACACCTGCGAGCGCAACTTAAACGCGCTGGCGCACTTTGCACATTGGCTGACGATGTGCCGTCTGCCTGCGCACATGCTGGATGAAGGCTGCATTGATCATTTCCTGCGGTACCACTTACCGTGTTGCGACTGTCTGGGCGGGGCACTGCGGTCGCCCGACGAGGCGCATGCCGCCTTGATCCCGTTGTTGGAAATCTTGCGTCATGAGAACATCATCGCTCGGCCATTCACACCGACGGGCGCCATTGCTGATGAGCTTCGCAGCTATGACACCTACATGTGCGAAGCTCGCGGCCTGGCGCCCGGAACGCGCACCAATCGACTTCGCATCGTTGAACGCCTACTGCTGTCCAAGTTCGCTCGGCGGCCTGTTGTCTTGTGCGAACTTCGACCCGCCGACATACGGCAGTTCATTGCCGAGCAGCTCGATTTCCTGGGCACCACCAGCAATGCCACCACGATAGCGTCCACCTTGCGGGCTTACCTGCAGTATCGCGCGACATGCGGTGACGCGGTACAGCCGATGTTGGCCGTCATCGCATCTCCTGCCCACTGGAGCATGGCGACGCTGCCGCGAGCCCTTAAACCAGATGAAGT
>JAGOUM010000070.1 GCA_018061265.1 Rhodoferax sp.
GTGGGCTTGCGCGACAATGACAGGACCTCAATTTGGAGCGCATCATGAATGAGCAGAATGGGTTTGACGTCGAAGACCTGAAAGTCGGTATGGAGGCCACATTTTCCAAGACCATCACCGAGGCAGACATCATTCTGTTCTCGGGGATTTCGGGGGACGTGAACGCTGTCCACATCAATGAAGAGTATGCCGCAAGCACACCGTTCAAGGGGCGGATTGCCCACGGCATGTTGTCAGCCAGTCTGATCTCGGCAGTCCTGGCCAACCGCTTGCCCGGTCCTGGCACCATTTACCTGGATCAGCGTCTGAAGTTTCTCGCGCCGGTGCGCCCCGGCGACACGGTGCATGCGCGGGTTTGTGTGACAGACATCGTGCCGGAGAAAGGGCGCGTGGTGTTGCAGACCACCTGCAGTGTCAAGGGCACCGTGGTGATTGATGGCGAGGCGCAGGTCAAGGTGGGTTCTGCTGTGCGGCGAGCAGCAAAGGCGGCAGCACAGACCGTCGTATAAGCCCACGGGTCCTTGGCTTGGCTGCGACGCGATGCCGCTGAACCATGAATCGAGTTGGCAGTCCGGATCGCAGGCTGGGTGCTTGGCGTGTCTGGCGGCCGGGTTCCTGCTGCTGACCGGATGTAGCACCAGCGCACCACCATCGCCAGCGTCGTTCCCGACCGATTCAAGCGCGCAACCAGACCTTTCGGTGGGCGCACGCCTGTCGCATGAGCAGGCCAACGACGTGACGCTGTACGCCATCAGCCTGGTCGGTACACCCTACCGTTTTGGCGGCAATACGCCCGAGTCCGGCTTTGATTGCAGTGGCCTGATCGGCCACGTTTACCAGTCCAGGGCTGCTGTAACGTCGCCTAGAACAGTCGCTCAGTTAAAAGACTGGGGGCAAGCCGTCGGACCGGAATCCATCCGCTCTGGCGATCTGGTGGTGTTTTTCCAGCGGGGAGTGGCCACACACGCAGGTATCTACGTGGGGCAGGGCCGCTTTGTCCATGCACCGTCAACCGGCGGTGTGGTGCGCCTGGACAGTCTTGGCTCCAAGTACTGGTCGGCGCAGCCAAGGGCTTATCGGCGTCCCTGATATCAGACTGGCTTGCTATGACTGCCGTCACACAGCGGCTGTTTGGCGCTGGCCTTGCAACCACAGAAATAGACCTTCTTGTCTTCAGTGGCACTGAACTTCACGGGTGTAAAGCTGCTTCCCCGATGAGAACCATCACAAAATGGTTGTGATTTGCTCAGACCACAGGCACACCACCAGTAATCTTTACCCGCTTCAACGTCGACAGCGATCGGTGTGTTGGTGGCGCGCACGGCTTGGGTCATGGTTTTTCCTGAAAATGAGGAAATGTACAAAAAAGCGTTGGTTTGGAGCTTGGCATGGACATTAACCTTTGGCTATGCGGGTGTTTGATTCAGCGACGCAGCCGAAAGATGTCGATCGACAATGCCGTTCCGCACAGGATGATGGCACCACACAGCAGCATCCAGGTGGTGACCGACTCACCAAGAAAGACGGCACCATAGATCACTGCAAAAACCGGGATCAGGAACGTGACTGTCAGGGTACTGGCGGCTCCTACGCGGTCGATCAGCCTGAAAAACAGCACATAGGCGACGCCAGTGCACAACACACCCACGGCCAGCAGCGCCAGCCAGGCGGTCACACCGGGTGTTTTTGCCGGCCACAGCCACAGCGTGGGCAGCGCCAGCCCGAGCGATGCACCAATCTGGCTGCCAGAGGCCACCACCAGTGATGGCACACCGCTCAGGTAACGCCGGGTAAAGCTGGCCGAGATGCCGTAACACAGGCAAGCCACCAGGCACGCCACCACGGCCCAGCCACTGGACACGCCGGATGCCTCCGGCTTGAAGCTGGCTTTGCCCCAGGCCAGCATGGCCACGCCGACAAACCCGATCAGCAGGCCGAGGATTTTCAAGCCGTGTGGTCGGTCCTTGAGCCACACCCACGCCACCAGTGCGCCAAACAAGGGTACCGTGGCGTTGAGCAGCGCCGACAGCCCGGTGGTGATGGCCAGCAGCGCGTAGGCGTAACAGGCAAATGGAATGCCTGAGTTGAGCATGCCCAACAGGAAGATCTTTTTCCAGTGACCCGCCAGTACTGGCACTTGACCTCGAACCCACAGCAAGGGCAGCAAAAACAGCGCGGCAATTCCTACTCGCAGCCCCGCAGTGGGCAGCGCGCCAAACTCCGCCGCACTCAGGCGGGTGAACAAAAACGAAGCACCCCAGATGGCACCAAGCAGCACAAACTCGATCAACCAGGGTTTTGAGGGGGACAACGTTGTCAAAGTGCACTTTCCAGTTGCAGCAAAGCGGTCTTTCTAGGCAGACCACCGGCGTATCCGGTGAGCTGGCCGTTAGCACCGACCACCCGATGGCAGGGCACGATGATACTCAGGGGGTTGCGTCCAATCGCGGCACCCACGGCGCGCACAGCTTTGGGGCGACCGACCTGCCGACTGATGAAGCCGTAGCTGCAAGTCAGGCCGTAGGAGATGCCACACAGGGCCTGCCACACGTCATTCTGAAAGGTGGTGCCGCTGCCCAGATCGAGCGGCAGGTCAAACTCTTTGAGTTGGCCGGCAAAATAGGCGTCGAGCTGCCGCGCGGCCTGGCGAAGCAAGGGGTGGTCCGGGCTGGTCTTGCAGGCGCTCAGATCAGGACAATGGGATTCGTCGCTGAACCAGGCACCCACCAGTGCGGTGTTGGTGGTGGCCAGCACCATGGTGCCAAGAGGGCTGACGTAGGGTGCCTGAACGGCAAGTGTTGGAATTTTCATATATTTTGGCCTCCAGCCCCTATTCAGTATGTATTGGTAGATATAAATTGTGGAGCATTCAGTCTGCTACTTTGACGGTGGAACCCAGCGCCAGACCGGCCCATGCGCGCACCGCGGCATAACTGCGCCAGGGTCGCCAGGCCGCAGATGCCGCCAGGGCCGCCTTGGCCGGATGTCGGGTACCGCGCACTCGCAAGGCGTTTTGCAGCGCCACATCGCCGCTGGGAAAAGCATCCGGCCAAGCCAGTGCGCGCATGGCGATGTATTGCGCCGTCCAGTCACCAATGCCGGTGATGGACTGCAACTGACTCAGCGTGCGCTGCAAATCCGCACCCGGTTGCAGTCGAAGCCCATGATCACGAACCGTTTGCGCCAGGCCGAGCAGCGCCGACTGGCGTTGCCGGGTGATGCCCAATTGGCCAAGTTCATCGGCGCTTGCCTGTGCAAGCCGCTGCGGGCTGGGGAAAAGCCGCGTCAGCCCGGCAATGGGTGTGGCAATGGGTTCACCAAACCGGTCCACCAGCCGCTGACACAGCGTGCGCGCGGCGGCGACGGTGACCTGTTGCCCCAATATGGCCCGCACGGCCAGCGCAAAACCGTCCAGTGCACCGGGCAAACGCAGCGCTTCACCCAGCGGGAAATCAGCCTTCAACACGCTGTGGATGGTGTGTGGGTCGGCGTCCAGGTCCAGCCAGGCCCGCACCAGGCTCAGCACCTGCGGCAGTTCCATGTTCAGGCTGTCGCTGACGGTCAGGTGCACGCGGCAAGCGGTGTTGTCAAAACGGGCCTGCAGCCAACCGGTGCTGGGCTGTGCGCCATGGTGCAGGCGCAGTGTGGCGGCCAGGCCAGGCTGAGTCGGATTGGTATCGATCACTTCACAAGCGGATAGCTCTCGCGTTTTGAAAAACTCCAGCATCGCCGCCACGTCATAGGGCGGGCGAAAGCCCAACTGCAGCATGATGGCGGATTGCGAGGGCAGGGCAGCAACTGGGTGCCCTGCCTTGCGTAACTGGCCAGGTGCCAACTGGTATTGGCTGGCAAACACCGCGTTAAAACGACGTACGCTGCCAAAACCGCTGATTTGCGCAACTTGGGCCATACCCAGCGCGGTGTCTGTTAGCAGTTGCTTGGCCGTCAGAAGACGCCGGGTTTGCAGGTAACGCAAGGGCGACACACCAAAGTGGTCTTCAAAGATGCGCCGCAAATGCCGGCTGCTGATGCCCAGCCGCGCGGCCAACTCCGCCACCCCGAAATCCTGCCGTCCGCCATGATCGATCAACATGGCCGCCTGCGTGGCCAGAATGCTGGAGGCATCCTGCATCGACCAGACCGCAGTTGTGCCTGCGGTCAGACCCATGGACTGGCGTGGCGCAATTTCAGGCCGGCAACGCAGGCAGGGGCGAAAGCCGGCTTGCTCGGCTTGGGCAGCAAGGGTAAAAAAACGGCAATTTTCGCGTTTGGGTGTACGAACCCGGCATACCGGGCGGCAATAGATGCCCGTCGAGGTCACGCCGGTGAAAAAATTGCCATCAAAGCGGGGATCACGCGCTTTGAGTGCGAGGTAGCAGGCGTCGTCGTCGGCAGGATTTGGCGCGGGTTTCATGGGCTGATGATATGCGCGGGTGTTGCGCTTGGGCGGCTGTCTGCTGGCCGTTTCCGGACATCTCCCCAGGTGTCTGGACCGCTGGCATCACCCTACAATTCCGACCCAGTCACTTACCTGGGAGCACCTATGCAATTGTCAGCGTCCATTTTTAAAGCCTACGATATTCGGGGCGTGGTGCCCAGCACCGTGAACGAGGCCATGGCCGAGGCGCTGGGTTGTGCGTTTGGCACGGTGGCGTTGCGTGAGGGGCAGAAAGTGGTGGCAGTGGGCCGGGATGGACGCTTGAGCGGCCCGACACTTGGCGCTGCGCTGATCCGGGGACTGGCCTCGGTGGGTATAGAAGTGATTGATATTGGCATGGCCACCACGCCGATGCTCTACTTCGCTGCCAACACCTTGTGCGCCAGTGGCATCCAGGTCACTGGCAGTCACAACCCCAAAGACTACAACGGTTTCAAGATGGTGCTGGCCGGGCGCGCCATTTACGGCGATGAGATCCAGAACCTGCGCCACATCATGGAGGGTGAGACCTGGCAGTTACAAACCGGTGGTTCGGTGCGGCAGGTCAACGTGCTGCCTGAGTACCAGGCACGCATCGTCGGCGGCATTCAACTGTCGCGACCCATGAAGATTGTGGTGGATTCGGGCAATGGCATCGCAGGCGCGTCGGCACCGGGGATTCTGCGGTCCATCGGCTGCGAGGTGACAGAGCTTCTGAGTGAGGTCGACGGCAATTTTCCCAATCACCACCCTGACCCGAGCAAGCCCGAGAACCTGCGCGATGTGGTGGCTGCGCTCAAGGCGGGCGACGCCGAGATTGGCCTTGCCTTTGACGGCGACGGTGACCGCCTGGGCATTGTCACCAAAGAGGGTCACACCATCTACCCGGACCGCCAGATGATGCTGTTTGCCCGTGACGTGCTCAAACGTGCACCGGGTGGCACCATCATTTTTGACGTCAAGTGCTCGCAGCGCCTGGCACCCACGATTGTTGAGGCCGGTGGCGTGCCGCTGATGTTCAAGACCGGGCACTCGCTGATCAAGGCAAAAATGAAGGAAATTGATGCACCGCTGGGTGGTGAGATGAGTGGCCATATCTTCTTCAAGGAGCGCTGGTACGGCTTTGACGATGGCACCTACGCCGGTTGCCGCCTGCTGGAGATTTTGAGCCAGTCGCCAGATGCTAACGCGGTACTCAATGCCCTGCCCACCAGCTTCTCCACCCCCGAGTTGAACGTGAAATGTGCCGAAGGTGAGCCGCATGGACTGGTGGATCAGCTAGTGGCCAAGGTCAATTTTCCCGCACCCGCCGCAGTGACCACCATCGATGGCCTGCGCGTCGACTGGCCCGACGGCTTTGGTCTGATTCGCGCGAGCAACACCACCCCGGTGTTGGTGCTGCGTTTTGAAGGCCACACGCCCGAGGCGCTGGAGCGTATCCAGCACGACATGCTGGCGCTGTTGCGCAGCCTCAAACCTGACGCCAAGTTTGACGAGGCCGCGCATTGAATATCCTGATCGTCAAGCTCTCATCGCTTGGCGACGTGGTGCACGCCATGGCAGCGGTGCAGGATATTCGGCAGGCGTTTCCGGCAGCCCGGATTGACTGGGTTGTCGAGCGGGGTTTTGCGCCGTTGCTGCGCCGCTGCAAAGGCGTACGCCGTGTCATCCCCTGTGAACTGCGTCGCTGGCGCAAGGACATGTTCAGCCAGGAGACGCGCCAGGCCTGGCGCCTGTTCAAGCTGGAGCTGCAGTCGCAGCCCTACGATGCGGTGATTGACCTGCAGGGCCTGGCCAAATCGGCGCTGGTGGCATGGCTGGCGCGCCTGAGCCCACACGGCAAGCGGTTTGCCATGGCCAACCAGACCGATGGGTCCAGTTATGAAGCGCCCACTCGTTGGGTAGCGCATACGGCCATCTCTCTGGCTGCCAACAGCCATGCGGTGACACGGTCCCGTGCCTTGTGTGCCGCAGCGTTAGGGTATGTTGTGCCAAATGAACTATCTTTTGGCCTGCTAGCGCATACCAGTCAAGCGCTTTCAGCTACCAGAAACATAAGCATCAAAACCGGCCTCAAAGGCATTGTGGCGCTGGTGCACGGCACATCAAGAGCGGACAAACAGTGGCCATTGACCTATTGGCAGTCACTTGGGCAACGTCTGAATCAGGACGGCTACATGGTGGCGCTGGTGCATGGCAGCGATGCCGAGGAGCAGGTGTCCAAGGCCATCGCCAGCCAGCTTGGCCAGGTCCAGGTGTGGCCTCTGCTGGCGCTCGATGCGCTGCTGGATTCACTGGCTGTGTGTGTCGGCGTTATCGGTGTGGACAGCGGCTTGAGCCATGTCGCGGTGGCGCTCGATCTTGCCCATGTGCAGATCTACAACTTTGATACCGCCTGGCGCACCGGCCCCTTGCCGGCCCCGGTTCACCCTGGGGTGTTGCCCCGGCCACGCCAGAGCAGCGTGTTTGCCTGCCCGACGCCCTCGGTCGATGCGGTGTGGCAAGCCTGGTCCCTTGTGGTCGCAGCGTCGTCCGATACGCCAGTCTCCGGCCGATGACACGCTGGCTCTATGCTGTCGTGATGTGGTTGGCGCAGCCACTGCTGCGGCGCAAGCTGCGCCGACGTGGTGCGCGGGAGCCTGGTTACCTGAGCCACATGGACGAGCGTTTTGGTCAATATGCCCAGGCAGCGCCGCCATCAGATGCCGCACCCCTGATCTGGATTCATGCGGTCTCCCTGGGTGAAACCCGCGCCGCCGCGGTATTGATCAAGGCGCTGCGCGCCGAAGCGCCAGCCATGCGCTTGTTGCTGACCCACGGCACCGCAACCGGGCGCGCCGAGGGGCAAGGCTTGCTGCATCCGGGTGATTTGCAATGCTGGCAACCCTGGGACAGCACTGGCCCGGTGGGCCGCTTTTTGCGGCATTTCAAGCCCACCATCGGTGTGTTGATGGAAACCGAAGTCTGGCCCAATCTGGTGCATGCTTGCCAGCAGCAGGGTGTGCCGCTGCTGCTGGCCAATGCGCGACTGAGTGACAAGTCTTTGCAGCAGGCGCTGCGTCTGGCCTGGCTGGCCCGTCCGGCGTATCAGGCCCTGACGGCAGTCTGGGCGCAGACACTGGCGGATGCAGATCGCCTTGCCCAATTGGGTGCACCAGTGCAAGGGGTTTTGGGCAATCTGAAGTTTGACGCCACGCCCAATGCGCAGCAGATCGCGCTGGGTCGTCGCTGGCGCGCACAGTCCGGAAGGCCGGTGGTGATGCTGGCGGTTTCACGCGAAGGTGAAGAGTTTGCCTTGCTACAAATTTTGAAGAAATTTTGCCTTCCAGCGCATGCTGGTAAAGCAAAGATTGATATTGAATCGATAGTCAATGGGATTCAATGGCTGATTGTGCCCAGGCATCCCCAGCGTTTTGACGTGGTGGCCGAAATGATTCTGGCGCAGGGTTTTGGCATTTCCCGACGCAGCACTTGGGGTGAAGTTGGTCCGGAACCCTGCAGTACGGAGCCCCTGGCGGGTTTGGCAACACAGATCGAGGTTTGGCTCGGTGACTCGCTGGGCGAGATGGCCTTGTACTATGGGCTGGCGGACGTGGCCTTGCTGGGTGGGAGTTATCAACCGCTGGGTGGCCAGAACCTGATTGAAGCCGCGGCCTGTACGTGTCCGGTGGTGATGGGGCCACACACCTTCAACTTCGCCGATGCGGCAGAGCAGGCCATACAGTCCGGTGCGGGGGTGCGAGTCACCGACCTGAATCTGGGCGTGCAAACCGCGTTGACGCTGGCAGCCAATACGCTTGAACTGTCCTCCCGCAGGCAAGCCTGTAGCCAGTTTGCGCAAGCCCACCGTGGCGCGGCCAAACGGTTGGCACAGGCCATCATCGGCAGCATTGCGCAGCCTGAAACGCCGTCCTGACGCGGTGGGATTGATCCAAGTTTGTAAGTTACCAGACAGTCACCAAAAGACTGCAAAGTGTCGCCGAATTAACCCTAATTCGCGTACTAGAATCGCCAGCGTCGATTGACAAAAATCAACCAACGTTGGGTCGACTGATACAAAAGCCATGACCATAAGTCCAGCTAACACCCCAGAATCCCGCCCGGCGCCCGGCGGCAGGCTAAAAAACGTCGCGCTGTTCCTGGCCTCTCCCTTCATCGGTCTGTACTACGCTGTACTGTTGCCCGGCAAGCTGTTGCAACTGGCCATGGCAGAGCGCCAGGCGGCAAAACAGACGCCCGAACGCGGGCAATAGCCATTCGAACGCAGCCGTTCCACCGCATTGCACCCCCTTGCGTACCGACATTGCCCGGCAAGAGAACCCCGTTATGAAACCCACCCGACCCCGCAATGGCAGCACCGGACCAGGCCAACACGCCAAGTCCTGGCTGCTGGCCATGATGTTGATGTTGACCGTACTCTTTGGCCAACACGCCCTGGCCGCCGAAGCCAGTCTGGGAGAAGAGGATCAGGCTTGCCAGGAATGCCACGACTCTGCCGACATCAAGCCCAAAAAGACACAGGCCGGCGAATCCCTGTCGATGCGCATTTCTACCCCGGCATTCCTGGCCTCAAGGCACAGTGAAACCAGTTGTACCGACTGCCACGAAGACGCCGATGGTAAAGACCACGGCAAAGTCGAAGTTCCCATGAAAAGCAAGCGCGAATACCGTCTGTCGTACCAGGACGCCTGCACCACCTGCCACAAAAAGAACGTCGCCGACTTCAAAGACAGCGTACACGCCCACTTGGTGAAAGCCGGTGACGAAAAATCACCCACCTGCTCCGACTGCCACAACTCGCACACCCAGATCGACATCAAGATTGTCCAGCCGATCGCCAACGTCCCCTGTGCCGACTGCCACAAAGAAATCTTCAAAGCCTACTCGGGTGACGTGCACGGGCTGGAGCGTGTTGCCAAAGGCAAATCCGCACCCTTGTGCGCGGACTGCCACAGCGCGCACAAGATCCAGGCCGCTTCACTTGGCCAAGGCATCAAGGACAGCTGTATCTCCTGCCACAAAGACTCGGTGTCCCAGCATGAAAGCTGGCTGCCCAACTCCGGGCGGCACTTCGAAGCCATCTCCTGCCCGGTCTGCCACGCCCCTGACGCACAACGCCGGGTCAACCTGCGCTTGGTTGACAGCGTTGGCAAACAGCAAATCAGGGAAGTGCGTGGTGTGCCCCAGTTTGAACGCCTGACACAAACCGTCAACACCTCAGGAGGCAGCCTCAACGAAAAAGAGCTTGGCAGTTTCCTCAAGGAATTCAATGTCGAGAACAGCGCGGGCAAAGCCATCCTGAGTGGCCGACTCGAGGTGCGCTCGGGTGAGCAGGCTCACCAGCTCAGCGAAAAAGAAAAAGCCATCAAGGACTGCCGCGTTTGTCACCAGGCGGGGGCCACACCCTTCCAGAGTGTGGTGCTGACCATGGCCGGTGCAGATGGCCGACCCCTGCGCCATGGTGTCGAGAAAGAAGTGCTCAACTCGCTCACTGCCATTGGCTCATTGCGCGGCTTCTACACCATTGGCAGCACCCGCATCAAGCTGCTGGACTATCTTCTGGTTCTGGTGCTGCTGGGTGTCTTGTGTGTGCCCGTGGCGCATTACACCGTGCACCGGCTATTCAAGCCCAGGCGTGACCAGCGTCAGGCTGAGCGTGCGCGCAGCGCAGCCAGTCCAGTCCACGACGAACACAAGGTGTGACCATGCACAAAATCTACATCCATCCGCTGCCGGTGCGCATCTGGCACTGGATCAATGCACTGGGCTTCTTGATTTTGATCGCCACTGGCATGCAGATCCGCTATCTGGACCTGTTTCAGGTGCTGTCGTTCAAAACCGCAGTGGAGGTGCACAACTACGTGGGCTTTGTGCTGATGGCCAATTTCTTCCTGTGGTTTGGGTTTTACCTCTTCACCGACAAGATCAGCGTCTATCTGCCGGAGATGAATCCGAAGAAGTATTTTGAAGACTCCTGGCGGCAAATCAAGTTTTACGGGTACGGCATCTTCCTGGGTGAAGAGAACCCACACCACCCGACGATTTACCACAAGTTCAATCCGCTGCAGATCATGATGTACCAGATCATCATGCTGCTGGCCGTGCCGGTGATGTTTGGTTCAGGCTTGCTGCTGTGGGATGTCAAACGGTTCTCGACGGTGATCGACTTCTTTGGCGGCGTACGGGTGGTGGACACTGTGCACGTACTGATGTTCATCGTGTTTTGTGGCTTCCTGCTGATGCACCTCTACCTGATTACCCTGGGGCCAACCCGCTTCGCACATATCAAGGCGATGCTGACGGGTTATGAAGAGTTGCATGGACGCGACAAGAACTGACGCATCACTGACGCCGTACTTTCATGAACCTGACGTTCTTGCCTTTTCCTGACGTTGCTTTTTGCACAAATTTGATTTTGATCAAAGCTGTCGCAAATTTCTCCGGCAGTACCTGGTTTGATGCTTGACTTAATTCATGTGTCAGCCTCAAATGCTTTGTGATTTATCAATTGTTCAACTGTCTCAAGGAGCCAAAAATATGATCAAAACCAGCATCTCTTCTCTTGGCATTGCGGTGTGTATGGCGATGGGTGTCATGGCGTCAGCGCAGGCCGCTGTGGATGTTGAGGCCGCCAAGGCTTTGGCCAAAGCCAATGACTGCCTGAAATGCCATGCCGCTGACAAGGACAAAAAAGGCCCGTCAATGAAAAAAATTGCTGCCAAATACAAAGGCAAGCCCGATGGCCAGGAAAAAGCCATCAAGAACATGACTGAGGGCCAGATGGTCAAACTGTCCGATGGAACTGAAGAGAAGCACAAGATCATCGACACCAAAGATCCCAAAGAGCTGAAGAACATGGCCGACTGGTATCTCTCACACTGACCAGCCTCAGCGAATCGATTCATTCACAGATCACTAAAAGAAGGACGGGCAAAATGAGACATTCATTGTTGCGTTGGGGAACCGCATTGCTGGCAAGTCTTGCCATCGCAGGTTGTGGTGGTGGCGGCGGCGATACCGTCGTGACACCACCAACACCGCAGACGCTGAGCGAGGTCATCAAAGCCGCAGCAGCCAACGCGGCAAATGACTCGGCGGTCAACACTGGTGCAGCATTTACCGTGCTGCAAAACGCCGGTGTGCCCGCAGTGACTGTCAACAGCCCGCCCGTCGTGAAGTTCTCGGTATTTTCGGATGGCAAAGTAGTCACCGGTCTGACCAACGCCAATGTGCGTTTTGCCATGGCAAAACTGGTTCCTGCAAGCAACGGCAACCGGGATCAATGGGTGAGCTATGTTTTCAAGACGGTCAAGTCTGTGGCGGGCAATGGCCCTGGTGGTACGCCGGTTTTGGCGTCAGCACCCCAAGCGACCACCGACACATCAACAGCTGCCCAGTTGGTTTACAACGCGGATGGTTATTACACCTACACCTTCTCTACCGACGTCAAGACGGTAAAAGACAGCAGCGGCAATCTGCTGTGGGATGCTGGCAAGACCCAGCGTGTGGCGATTCAGCTGAGCTACAAGAACGCAGCGGGTGCAACGGTTCTGGCCAATCCGTACTTTGATTTCACGGTTGGAAGCGACGGCAAATCAGTCACGGTGACGGACCCCAACAAGACCCGCAAGATGACCGATGTGGCGTCCTGCAACAGCTGCCATGAAAAACTGGCGCTGCATGGCGGCGGCCGTGTCGACACTCAGTTCTGCGTGATGTGCCACAACCCGGGTACGGTTGATCCTGAAAGCGGCAACAACCTCGACATGGCCGCCATGACCCACGCCATTCACGCCGGTCGAAAGATCAAGGCGGACTCAGGTACCGACTACACCATCTGGGGTTATGGAAATTCCAAACACGACTATGCGGAGGTGGGCTTCCCGCAAGATTTGCGCAATTGCAGCAAGTGCCACAGTGCCTCCAACACCAGCACCCCTCAGGGTGACAATTGGAAAACAGTGGTCAGTGCTCAGGCGTGCCTGACCTGCCACACCGACAAGGTGGGCGGCCTCTGGGAGTCCAAACACATCGTGTACGCCAAAGACCCGGTGGTGGTTGGCTCGGCTTCCAGCACCAATACCAAAGCGACTGATCTCACGGATGCACAGTGCGTGGCGTGCCACAAGGCAGGTTCCAATATCTCACCCGCGGTGGTTCACTGGAATCAGAACGAGGAGAATTCGGCCAAATACAAGATGAACATCGAGAGCGCAAGCTTTGACGCTGCAACTCGTAAAGTGACAGTCAAGTACTACTTGGCTGATCCGACCACCAGCAACAAGGCTTATGACCTGACGACCGGTTGCGCCAGCGCGACAAATTGCTCGACCAGCACCCTGTTTGGCAACCTGCGCTTCTATGTCGCCTATCAGAATATGGTCGGGCAAACAACCGGTGTGACGGAGTTCTCCTCATACAACAATGGTGGAAATAGCGCTACCGAGTACGCTTACAAAGGCACCAACGACGGCACCAATCACTACACCGTGTCAATTACCTTGCCTGCGGACAGCGCGACGGCTGTGGCAGCTGGGACTGCACGCGTGATCAGCATCGGTCAGGTGAAAGAACCCATGCTGGCAGTCAAATCGCTGGATCCACGTCCGGTGGTGTTGCCGACAACCTTGCTCAACGTCGTGGTGCAAAACACCTACAAGGACTTTGTGATTTCGGGTGCCATGTCGCCACGTCGCGAAATTGTCTCCAACGCCAAGTGCAACGACTGCCACGGCGCATTGGGAACAACCTCCGGCTCCAACACCCTGGCCAATGCGTTCCACAGTGGTGCGCGCAATACGGTGGAATCTTGTGTCCTGTGCCATGATGCCAACCGTGCCTCCAGTGGCAACATGATGACCAATGGTTTGCCTCTGTACGAGTCGTACCAGTTCAAACGCATGATCCACGGCATCCACGGCAATTCGAAGCGTGTCAGCCCCTTCACGCATGGCAACAAGGTGGTGGGTACGTTCGGCAAGGATGGTGCCTTGACGACGACCGGCTCATTCTTTGCGGATCAGTTCTTGACGATTAACGCCGTAAGCACCAAGGTGATCGCCTCAGGCACGTCGGTTCCGGTGGGTTCAACCTTCCAGAGCATTGCAGACCTGACCACGACAGCGGCCAAGGCGCTGGGTTACACCGGTACGGTCTCGGCCGCCGAAAACTATGCGGCTGAGGTGGCTTATCCGAGTGTTGGCCTTAATTGCAATGCCTGCCATGTCAACAACTCGTACAAGGAAGACCTGGGTACGCTGGGTACCGTTGCCATGAAACCGACAACCTCTGCAGCGGGTGTGTCGCCGGTCGTCCTGGAGACGGATCCCAACAAGTGGAAGGTCATTTCGTCCAAGGCATCCACCTGCACTGCCTGCCACGACTCCAGTGCGTCGATTGCTCACGTCACGGCATTTGGTGGGTCGGCATTTGGTGAAAAGACCCAGGCTCAGGTCGCCGGTTTGCCGCGTGAAACCTGTAATGACTGCCACGCCAGCGGCGGCTTCAAGGGTGTGGATATCGTTCACGGCCAACAGTAAGCCCATGCCAGGTTGAAGCTGAGCGGGAGGGTTCCAAGGGCCCTCCCGTTTTTTCTTGAACCAGAGGCTTGTTGGCAAACGACGCGCCTAAGTTTGTGTACAAGGGGATCGGGATGCGGAAAATTGTTGTATCGCTGTTGGCTGGTTTGTGCCTATTGGGTGCGGCCTGGGCTGAGGAGCCAACCGGCTCTGCGTTTTGTGTGACCTGTCACGACGAGGAAGATATGCCGGACATGACCGGTACCGCGCATGGACCGGCATCGGGTAAAAAGCCCCCCATGAAAGCCGCCGCCGAGGCGCTTGCCAGCCGTGTCATGGGTGATACCGGCAATCCAAGGTCACCCACCTGTATCTCCTGTCACGGGCCCAGCGAAGCCCACTCGTACAAGCCCGACAACGTCAAGGACTTGCCCAAACCCGATCGAACTTTCGGCAAAACCTACGGCAAACAGTCGGCAATTGCTGCGGAGGAGCGCAGCCAGGTGTGTCAGGGCTGTCATGACGGTGATTCCAAGCGGGCACTGTGGGCCGGCAGTCAGCACCACGCAGCCGACATTGCCTGCGACAGCTGCCATCAAGTGCATACCAAGCGCGATAAGGTACTCAGGAAAGCGACACAAACCGAGGTTTGTTACAACTGCCACGTGGAGCAGCGCACACAGATGAGCAAGGTATCACATCACCCGGTGCCCGAGGGCAGGATGACCTGTTCAGACTGCCACAACGTGCATGGCTCAGCAGGCCCCAAATTGGCCAAGCGTGACAGTTTCACCGACACCTGTTACACCTGCCACGCCGAAAAGCGCGGCCCATTTCTGCAGCAGCACTCCCCCGTGGTGGAAGATTGCGCCAACTGCCACAGTCCCCACGGCAGCACGGTGGCGGGTTTGCTCAAGTCGCGTGCTCCCATGTTGTGCCAGCAATGTCACACCCCGCACGTGGCGGGCAATGTGGGTGCTCTGGGTGGACAGGCGGGTGTATTTGGTTTGGCCGCATTGGGACAGACCGCGCCACAGGTTACCAATATGTCAAACGGCAAAAATGTGGTCAATTTGTGGCAAGGGCGTAGCTGTATGAACTGTCATACCCAGGTGCACGGCTCCAACAGCCCATCCATCACCAACCCGTTGATGCGCTGAAACACGGAGAACTATCATGACCAGACCAAACGCATTGCGTGTTTTTCAGCCGTCTGCCGTTGCATTGGCGGTGCTGATGGCAATCTTGCCTGCCCACGCGCAGGTGAAACCCATGGAGGCAACGATTACCGTGGGCGGGGGACTGCTTAGTGACTCCGGCGGTGATCGTGCACTTTTTGGGCAGTATTACGGGCTCGATTCTGATCGAAACTGGATGGGAACGCTGGACATTGATTACGCCTTGCGCAAAGAAGACCACAGTGCCTGGATCGACTTTCAGGGCAACAATCTGCTGGGTGACAGCCGCGATCTCAATCTGCTCTGGAAAGTGCCGGGCGACTGGCGACTGACAGCCGAGTACAGTGAATTGGTCCATACCGACCCGAACCAGATCAATACCGGAACAGTCGGTTTTGGCAGTACCACACCACAGTGGGTGGCATTGGCGGCGGGCCCAGGAACCGGCATCAATCACGATCTACAGACCAAACGAACCAGACTTGGCATCGGTTTTTCCAAGTTTGTCAGTCCACGCCTGGAGGTGGCATTTGACCTGAAGACTGAAAACAAGAAAGGCGAACGCCATTTTGGGGTCGGTATGAGTTGTCCGACGGCCAATGACCCGGCCTGCCTGGGCACGACAGCAATTCGGGCGGGCTGGGCAAGTCTGATGCTGGCAGAACCGATCGATGCGAACCATAGTCAGGTTGAAGCGCGCCTGAGCTACGCATTTGAAAAATTGCGGGTCAATCTGGGGTATTACGGCTCGTTCTACCGAAACGCCAATGCCTCGATCCAGCCCACCGTTGGCGGCAGTCTCTACAACGCGGTGGGTAACTTGTTGCCAGTGAGCCCTGGCCTGCTGGCTTACCTGAATCAGCCGGTATCCCTGTCACCAGACAACCAGATGCATCAGCTTGACCTGAGTGGCAACTATTACTTCTCGCCAAGTACCCATGGTTCATTTAAGTTGGCGTACAGCCGGGCCACCCAGGACGATGGCTTTGTGGGTGTCAGCCGTACTGGCTTGGGCAGTCTGGGTGCCCGTGTGGATACAAAATTGGTGCAATTGGGCGTGACCTCAAGGCCCATTCCCAAACTCTCGCTGGCGGCCGATGTGCGTTACCAGGATCGTGATGACCAGACCCCGCTGGCCAATTACAACCTCGCAGGGACGACGCCCTACACCAACTTCAACCTGTCCAATACCCGCCTGCGCGCAAAAATGCAGGCCAACTGGCAGTTCAACAGTGACTACCGGGGCACGCTGGCGTTTGATCACGAGTCGATTGACCGTGACGTGCTGACGGCCACCAGCGCCGTTGCCGGCGTCAGCGTGTTACGTCAGGATACGGACGAATCCGGCGTGCGCGCCGAGTTGCGTCGACGTCTGTCAGAGAACTTCAGTGGTTCTGTAACGCTGTCGCACACCCGGCGCGACGGGTCCAACTGGCTGCGCGACAACAGCGGCGTAGGGGTGACACCGGTTGCCAATGCCGCAGATCCGGCCAACGGTCTCACCAATGCGGTGTTTATGCCAACACTGGCGGATCGTGAGCGCGACAAGATCAAGTTTTTTGCCGACTGGATGCCCAACAAGGACACCTCGATTCAGTTCAGCGCCGAAAGTGGCAAAGACAGCTACAGTTCCCCGAGTGCGTACGGCCTGCATGACACCGGTATGCGGCAACTTAGCGTCGATATGTCTTATGCGCTCTCGTTTCGCTGGCAATTGAACGGTTATCTGACCCATGAGACGCAGACATTGAACCAATCCCGTGCTTTGGGATATGTGATGGCTTTTGACAATCGCAACACCAGCCTGGGCCTGGGTTTTGGCGGTAAACCGACCAATGAGATCGAGCTCGGTGGAAGCCTGAGTTTTGTCATGGATCGCAGCCGTTACGCACAGACCCTGGACAGCAGGGCGGATGCCTACAGTGCTGCATCTCTGGCAGCTGCGGGCGGTTTGCCTGACATCGTGCTACGTCAAAGTGTTCTGAAGCTCTTTGGCAAGTACGCGCTGGATAAACGCTCCGCCATCCGCGTGGACTTTATTCATCAGAACACCCATTTCAACGATTGGTCATGGGCGTACAAAGGTGTTCCTTACACCTACTCCGATGGCACCACGGTCACCCAGCAGGAGCGTCAAAGCGCCAGTTTTATTGGTATCAGTTACGTCTACCAGTTGCCATGACAAATAGCTTGGTGCCACTATTGATCCGGCCCAAATAAATTTGAACTTTCAGCGATTTTTGTAGTCAAACGCGCATGGAAAAAGAAAGCGCAAGAAACCAAACCCTGGAGCAACTCCACGAGCGGCGCAAGCAAGTCGTGCGATTGCACAAGAATGGCATCAAGATCATGAAGATCGTTGAATTGACGGGG
This sequence comes from Rhodoferax sp., assembly GCA_018061265.1. GTDB lineage: Bacteria > Pseudomonadota > Gammaproteobacteria > Burkholderiales > Burkholderiaceae_C > Rhodoferax. The sequence goes on from JAGOUM010000070.1 coordinate 17,487, forward strand.
CTGACCTACCCGACAGTTCGAGCCACCATCGACCTCTTTGAGAGTGGAGGTTGGGCCGCCATACGCCCAGCTCGCCGAGGTCGCCCCAAGGGCAATGGCCGGGTGCTCAGCGCAGCCCAGGAAGACGCCATCCAGCGCATCATCATTGACAAGCGCCCGGAACAACTCAAGATGGACTTCTTCCTGTGGAGCCGGGCCGCAGTGGGCCAACTCATCGAACAGGAATACGGAC
>JAGOUM010000201.1 GCA_018061265.1 Rhodoferax sp.
GGTACTGGCCGCCTGGCATCAGGGCGCCACTGTCGCTGCGCACCAGCACCGGCAGATAACTGGTGGCACCACAGTCATGGCATTTGTAGCGGGTTTTGTAGTTGGGTTTGTCAATCGCGTGCATGACACGAACTTTAGCCACACGCCGCCTGCATGGCACTCAAAAAAGTGTAAACGGATGTAACGCCTAAAAGGGCTTGGTATCGGCAAAACTGGGCCGCTGCATCAGCCGGTCCTGCAACTTGTGCAGGTTGGGATGCTGCTCACGCCAGTTGATCTCGGGAAAACGGAAGTCCAGGTAGCCCAGCGCAACACCCACCGCAATGTCGGCCAGACTCAGGTGGATACCAACACAATAAGACTTTTCGGCCAGCCCTTTGCTCATGGCCTTGAGGGCGGCGTCCACCTTGCCCAGCTGGCGGTCGATCCAGGCCTGGCAGCGTTGTGCGTCGGTACGGCCACCCCAGGTGGCCTCCAGCCGCGCCAGAATGGCCGCGTCCAGCACACCGTCTGCCAGTGCCTCCCAGGTTTTGACCTCGGCACGCTCGCGCCCCACCGTCGGTATCAGTTTGCCCACCGGCGACAAAGTATCAAAGTACTCCACAATCACCCGCGAGTCACTGATCACTTCGCCGCCTTCCATGATCAGACACGGCACTTTGCCCAGCGGGTTGGTCAGGGCAATCTGCGTGCTGGCTGCCCACACGTCTTCAAGTACGTAGTCGTAATCGAGTTTTTTTTCGGCCATCACCACCCTGACCTTGCGCACGTAAGGGCTGGTGTTGGATCCGATGAGTTTCATGGGCATGTGACAGACTGCGGGTTGGTGTTTTCGCTTCATTCTATACACCGGCACCTACAATCTGCTGATGACTACCTCTGCCATCTCCGCTCTCAGCCCGCTGGACGGCCGCTATGCCGCCAAACTCGCCAAATTGCGCCCCTCGATGAGTGAACAAGGTTACATGCACCGGCGCGTGCAGGTGGAAGTGGCCTGGTTCATCGCCCTGAGTGACTGTGGTTTTGCCGAATTCAAGCCCCTGTCGCCCGGCGCACGCACCTATTTGCTGGGCTTGGTGAAGAATTTCTCTGAAACCGATGGCAAAGCGATCAAAGAAATCGAAAAAACCACCAACCATGACGTCAAGGCGGTTGAATACTGGCTCAAAGGCAAATTTGAGGCCCGCCCCGAGCTGCTCGCGGCGCAGGAGTTTGTGCACTTTGGCTGCACCAGTGAAGACATCAACAACACCAGCCATGCGCTGCAGCTTAAAAGTGGACGTGACGCGGTGCTGCTGCCCGCGCTGGATGTGATCATCGACAAACTGCGCGACATGGCGCAAGGTTTTGCCGCCGTGCCCATGCTCAGCCGCACCCATGGCCAGACGGCCAGCCCGACCACCGTGGGTAAAGAGATCGCCAATGTGGTGGTGCGTCTGGTCGCCGCCCGGGAGAAGATTGCCAGCGTCAAACTCATGGCCAAGATGAATGGCGCAGTGGGCAATTACAACGCCCACCTGTCTGCCTGGCCCGACTTTGACTGGGAGGCTTTCAGCCGCAAAGTCATCGAAACCCCCGAGCCGATGGGGCTGGGCCTGTGCTTTCAGCCCTACAGCATCCAGATCGAACCCCATGACTACATGGCCGAACTGTTTGACGCCATCGCCCGCACCAACACCATCCTGATTGACTGGGCGCGCGACGTCTGGGGTTATGTCAGCCTGGGCTACTTCAAACAAAAGCTCAAGAAAGGCGAGGTCGGATCAAGCACCATGCCCCACAAGGTCAACCCGATTGATTTTGAGAACGCCGAGGGCAACCTGGGTCTGGCCAACGCGGTGTTGCGCCATCTGAGTGAAAAATTGCCGATCTCGCGCTTTCAACGTGACCTGACCGACAGCACGGTGCTGCGCAACATGGGCGTGGCGCTGGGCTATGCGGTGCTGGCCTACCAGTCGCTGGCCACCGGCCTGGGCAAACTGGAACTCAACGAGGCCGCGCTGGCGGACGACCTGAACAGCTCCTGGGAGGTGATGGCCGAGCCCATTCAGACGGTGATGCGCCGCTTTGGCCTGCCCGAGCCCTACGAACAGCTCAAGGAGTTCACCCGGGGCGCACCCATGACACGCGAGCTGATGCAGGGTTTTATCACCCGCCTGGCGATACCAGAGACCGAAAAAACCCGGCTGCTGGCCATGACCCCCGGCAGCTACACCGGCATGGCGGCGGAGCTGGCGCGGCGCGTGTGAGCCGAGCCCATGGCCACCAAATCCACCATCTTCAAAGCCAGTCTGCAGATTGCCGACATTGACCACGGCTATTACGCCGACCACGCGCTGACACTGGCGCGCCACCCCAGCGAGACCGACGAGCGCATGATGGTGCGTCTGTGCGCGCTGGCACTGCAGGCACACCAGTTGCAAAGTGTCTGCGCGGGTGATGGCACACTGGCCTTTGGTGCCGGGTTGTCCGACCCGGACGAGCCCGACGTCTGGCTGCGTGACTTTACCGGCCTGACCCGGCTGTGGGTCGAGGTGGGTCAACCCGAGGAAAAGCCTTTGTCGAAGGCCTGCGCCAAGGCGGATGCCGTGGTGCTTTACGCCTTTGGACAGGCGGCTGACGTCTGGTGGCGCGGCATTGAAAACAAGTTGACCCGGTTGAAAAGCCTTTCAGTCTGGCGCATCCCAAGTGCCACCGCGCAGGCTCTCATTCCGCTGGCACAGCGCAGCATGGTGCTGCAGGCCACCATTCAAGAGGGTGTGCTGATGCTGGGTGATACAAGCCGCCATGTGGATGTTGAACCCAGCCGCTGGAAGTAGTCGGCAACACCCGGTTTGTGTTGCAAAATTGCACTGAAATTTTGGAGCCGCATCATGAATACCACGACAACCCCGCTCGTCCTGACCCACCGTGACCCGCGCGGGCTGGTCACACTGACACTCAACCGGCCGGACGCCTTCAACGCCTTGTCAGAGGCGCTGATGCAAGCCCTGCAAACCGAGCTGGACCAGATCGCTACTGACGAACGTGTGCGTGTCGTGGTCATTGCGGCGGCCGGCAAGGCGTTTTGCGCCGGCCATGACCTGCGCGAGATGCGCGCCCAGCCGTCGCAGGCGTATTACCAGGGCCTGTTCAAACAGTGCGCCAAGCTGATGATGCGTGTGCAGACACTGCCGGTACCGGTGATTGCGCGGGTGCACGGCATTGCCACCGCGGCGGGTTGCCAGCTGGTGGCCATGTGTGATCTGGCGGTGGCCGCCAGCACCGCCCGCTTTGCCGTGAGTGGCGTCAACCTGGGGCTGTTTTGCAGCACGCCCGGGGTGGCGCTGTCACGCAATCTGGGACGAAAAGCCGCGTTTGAAATGCTGGTCACCGGCGAGTTTATCCACGCCGAAGAGGCCTGCGCCAAAGGCCTGATCAACCGGGTTGCAACGCCTGAACTGCTGGACGAGGCACTGGAACAACTGGTCAGCAGCATTCTGGCCAAGCCACGGGCGGCGGTGGTGCTGGGCAAGTCGCTGTTTTACCGCCAGCTCGAAAGTGGCATCGAGGCCGCCTACACCGATGCGGCGCAAACCATGGCCTGCAACATGATGGACGAGGCCGCGCTGGAAGGGGTACAAGCCTTTATCGAGAAACGCCCGCCAAGCTGGTCTGCCAGGTGAACGCTCAAGGGTGAGTCCGTGCAAGCCAGCACCCGCATCCGCGACGCTGTGGCGCGTGTCGCCGCGCTGCGCCAAGAGGCCAGCGACAACCCGCCGCTGGCCCAGGCGGTGCTGGACATCAAGCGACTTCAGGCGCAAAGGTTTGCCTACACCTACCAGGATCTGCTGGGCTCTGCCGTCTACGCGCCTAGCGCGCGCTTTTTTCTGGAGGAGCTGTATGGTGCACGCGACTTCACACAACGTGACCAGCAGTTTGGCCGGGTGGCCGGGGCGCTGGAGCGCACCCTGCCGGAAAAGGCACTGAACACCGTATTGGCGCTGGCCGACCTGCATTGCCGCTCGGAACAGCTGGACATGGGTATGGCACAGCAATGGCTGCTGGCAGATACCGCCCGGCCCGGCGCGCGTTACCTGACAAGCTGGCGCCGGTTGGGTTGTGCACCAGACCGGCAATGGCAACTTGACACCGTACTGGCCATCGGAAAAACCCTGAGTGAACTGACCCGCAGCCGCAGCCTGCGCGTGATGCTGGGACTGATGCGAAAACCGGCCCAAATGGCGGGGCTCGACGCCTTGCAGATTTTTCTGGAAACCGGTTTCGACCGCTTTGCCGGCATGGTCCGCCAGGGCGGTGTGATTCAGGAGTTTCTTGACACCATTGCGCAGCGTGAAGCCCTATGGATTAAGCAGTTGTTTGCCGCCGATGGCGATGAAGCCGCGACGATGCTCGGCCTGGCATTGCCGGGCATCGGCCCACTGGCAGGCGATTGACTAACAAATTTGTCACCAAGAAATCTATTGATGACAAAAACGTCACTCATAAATCGCATCAAGTGACGTAATTGGACCAAATTGCGCTTGGAAGTCAGAAAAATCAAGGCTAAG
>JAGOUM010000202.1:0-1857 GCA_018061265.1 Rhodoferax sp.
AATATGCGCTTCAGGTCAATTTCATCACATTTTCAACATGACAGAATATTCTCCTGATCGCTGCCCGATTTGTGGCCAACCCAACCTTTGTGCGATAGAAATCGCGCGTGCCAGTGGTGAGGTGCCCGCGCCTTGCTGGTGTGCTCAAACCAGCTTCAGTGCCGAGCTGCTCAATCGTATTCCACCTGATGCGCGCGGGGTGGCGTGCCTGTGTCCGTCCTGTGTCAAGGCCAGCCAGGAATGAGCTGGCTCGACCGGTTTCCATTGCCCTGGCTGGTTGCGCTAGCGCTGTGGATGGCCGTGGCACCGATCGTTCCAGAGCCCCATCTGGTGGAAAAGGTCCGCATGTTGTGGCAAGGGACATTGCAGCGGCCACTGGACATATTTGACTTGTGCCTTCACGTGGCACCGGCACTGCTACTGATCTGGCGCCTGTTTCGCCAGTTTGGCGCCAGGCAACGCTAGACAACCGGTTTGCACCGGCTCAGCACCCGGCCTACACATTTGTCAGGGCTTGTCGACCGGCGGCAGGTGCGCCTGGGCGACGTCTTCTGTCAGGAAAATGTCTGGGATTCTGGACGCCGGGTCAAGGTCTTTTTTGACAGCTGGCGTGACGGCAGGCTGATCAAAAGCCGACAAATCCATGTCAAGTGACTGCACCCGCAACTCTTCGGGCAAACTGGAGCGGATCACTTTTTTGGCATCAAACTTGGGCAGCAGTTCCAGATCCATGGCCGGGTCAAACACACCGATCGCGGTGTTGCCCTGTGGTGTCTTGAAAATGTCGGGCACCGTCGACACGCTGACTTCCGGCTCCTGCTCAGGTGCATCCACAGACGGTTGATCTGCGAGTTCTTCTGCGATGGCGTGCAGCAGCAACAGGTCGCGAAAAGCAGCCAGGTCGAAGCTGGTGTGACCCGCACCTTTTGGCGTGCGCACAATCCAGCTGTTCAATAACGACAAGGACTTGCTGCCGGGCCAGTCGAGTACCAGACGATCGATCACTTCAGGGTATTCGAGCAGGTCCTTGCTCTGTTCGGTGAACGACGAAAACTCAGGTACAACCCCGGTAAAGTGACGGTTGAATGCGTTGCGGCTGTCACGAAAATCCGGCTTGAGCCCCAGTGAATGCTGAAGTGTCAGCAAGTCCAGGAAAATCAGCGGATTGGGTTGTGAGGCGCCGTCAATCTGCTTCTTGAGGATGTGCAAGGCCCGGTCAGTCTGGCCCAGAGAGACAAAAAATTCAGCCTGTTGCCGGATGTCCAGAATGGGCTCCACACTAAAACTCTGAACGCCGTCAAGGCTGGCGGACACGGTGTCAGGTGAGCGAGAGTTGCTGGCGGACTTGTCCCCCTCCGGAGTCGGTGTCGCAGCCAATGCTGCAAGCACCGGCTCCTTGACCTGAACCGCTTGCGCCGGTTCTGTGGCCGGGCCCATTTCCTCGGATAGGTCGAATTCAGACGCATGATGGTGCGAATCGTGCCATTTGGGTTCTTCCGCCTGCCTGGTTTTGCGCTGCATCAGCAGCAACCATGCCAAAGCGGCCAGGCAGATCAGCACCAGACCGGCAAGCAAATAGACCCAAAGCGCCGATACCTGTTCTGACTGCGATAGTTGCAACTGGGTTTTGAGTTCCTGCAGTTCCGCATCACTGCGGGCAAGACGGGTGCGCAAGGATTGCAGATCAGTTTCGAGAGTGCTGATTTGTTTGGCTTGTAACAGGGCGTCTTCTGATGGCTCAAACAGCATTGGTGAATCCAGTGCGGCAATCCGGTCCGAGAAAACGTCAAGAGGGTCAAGTTTCAGCACGGCCTTGCCACTGCTTCGGCTGGCTGATTGGGCCAACGGCACCTTCAG
>JAGOUM010000202.1:1957-4530 GCA_018061265.1 Rhodoferax sp.
CCATGCTAACAATTCGGTTCTGCTCTTCAAAACAGCCTTCCCATTTGGTGACCGCCCGTGCGCCTGCGCCATCTCGGCAGGCTTTGGTTTATAGCCTAGTTTCCCACGGGTTTTCAAAAACAGCGCAAAGCATACCCGTTCCACGGGGTATATCGCATATTTCTGCGCGTCAGGCTGAAAATATGAGCAGGAAAACGTTAAGCTCAAATAAAAATGTTATTGTTTTGACAACAGTCCTCCTGTTAACCTGCATTCAACATGTGCCAATTGCTTGGAATGAACAGCCACCTGCCGGCCAGTCTGACCTTGAGTTTCACTGGTTTTTCGCAACGAGGCGGCTGTACCGATCATCATGGTGACGGTTGGGGCATTGCTTTTTTTGAAAGTGATTGCGACACCCCGGGCAAAGGTGTGCGGCATTTTGTCGACAGGATGAGCGCGGCCACCTCGCCAATTGCGCAGATGCTCAAGAACTATGCGATCAAGAGCCATAACGTGGTCGCCCATGTGCGCAAGGCAACGGTGGGCCAGGTGGCGCTTGAGAATACCCACCCGTTTGTGCGTGAACTCTGGGGCCGCTACTGGGTGTTTGCGCACAATGGTGACCTGAAAAATTTCGCACCACGCCTGCATGGCAGCTTTCACCCGGTTGGTAGCACAGACAGCGAGTTGGCATTTTGCTGGTTGTTGCAGGAGCTGGCCAAATCCCACGCCGATGTGCCTACCGTCAACGAACTGACCCGGACCCTGCAGGAGCTGGTGCCGCAAATTTCGCGGCATGGCACTTTCAATTTTTTGCTCAGCAATGGACTGGCGCTTTGGGCCCATGCCACCACCCACCTGCACTACGTGCTGCGCGCCCATCCGTTTCATCAGGTTCACCTCAAGGACGATGATGTGACAGTGAACCTGGCACAGTTCAACAGCCCGCAGGATCGGCTGGCCATCATCACCACCGAGCCGCTGACGACAGACGAGGACTGGCTGGCTTTTGCTCCTGGTGAACTCAAGGTGTTTGTGGACGGCGTCTTGTCGGATTGCAGTTGCCAGTGTGCAGCGCCACCGCGCCCGCCGCCCATGACCGACCCGCACGGGCCAGTGCCCGTCGTGGCCGAGGGGCCAGCTCCTCAGTGTGCCCTTGCCTGCGCGGCCTCGAGTGCCTGTATGAACATGTCGGCGACATCAAAGCCGGTCTGATCGGCGATCTCCTGAAAGCAGGTCGGGCTGGTCACGTTGATCTCGGTCATGCAGTCTCCGATCACATCCAGCCCGATCAGCAGCAAGCCACGCGCGGCCAGCACCGGGCCAATGGCCTGGGCGATTTCAAGGTCACGCGCGGTTAACGGTTGTGCAACTCCTTTACCACCCGCCGCCAGGTTGCCACGGACTTCACCACCCTGTGGAATGCGTGCCAGACTGTAGGGCACGGGTTGCCCGCCAATCACCAGGATCCGTTTGTCGCCGGCAGCAATTGCTGGCAGGAACTTTTGCACCATCACCGTCTGTGCCCCATCACGGTTCAGTGTTTCCATGATCGACCCCAGATTTAATCCGTCGTAGGTCACCCTGAAGATTCCTGCGCCACCCATACCATCGAGTGGTTTGAGGATAATGTCCTGGTGTTGGGCATGAAAGTCCCGGATGTCCTGTGGTGAGCGGGTCACCAGTGTGGGCCCGATGAATTGGGGAAACTCGAGAATCGACAGTTTTTCCGGGTGATCCCGCAGCGCACGCGGCCGGTTGAAAACTTGCGCCCCTTCGCGCTGGGCCTGTTCGAGCAGATGGGTGGCGTAAAAATATTCGCTGTCAAACGGTGGGTCCTTGCGCATCAGGACGGCGTCAAAGCTGTGGACCGGCAATGTCAGTTCGGATTCAATATGAAACCACTCGGTTGCATTCCCGGTCAGCTTCACTGACCGACATCGCGCGGTCACCACGTCTCCTTTGAGCCAGCGCAGATGGGCAGGCTCCGTCACGAACAACTGGTGTCCGTGGCGCTGGGCGGCCCGCATCATGGCAAAGCTTGTGTCCTTGTAAATCTTGAACGACTCCAGCGGATCGGCAACAAACAACAGCTTCATTCGGTCCTACTTTCGGTGCGGCGAGTCAAAGTGTGATTTTCTAGTGCGTTGCACCAGCAGTGCCAAGGCACCGGCAATGACCCCCCAGAACGCTGACCCAACACCAGCGATCACCACACCGCTGAGGGTGACCAGAAAAGTGATCAATGCGGCTTCCCGATGAAACTCGTCAGTCAGCGCCGTGTTGAGTGCCGAGCCAATGGTGCCCAGCAGTGCCAGACCGGCAATTGCGGCAATCAGCTCCTGTGGAAAAGCCGTCAGGGTGCCGGTAATGGCAGTGCCAAAAATGCCGATCAGGATATACAGCAGGCCACAGGACACCGCTGCGGTGTAACGTTTGGCCGGGTCGGGATGTGCCTCGCGTACCATACAAATGGCGGCGGTGATGGCGCTGAAGTTCAGCGCAAAGGCACCAAACGGTGCCAACGCCAGGGTAGCCAGGCCGGTGAGGGTGATCATGCCGGACACGGGTATGCCGGGTTTGGCCGCACT
>JAGOUM010000203.1 GCA_018061265.1 Rhodoferax sp.
GCAGCATTCAGCCAAGCGCTGGGATATGGCACATCTGGCCCAGCAAAAACTGCATCGACGATTGCACCGCCCAAATTCGGCGGAAGTCGGTCAATATCGCCAAAGGGCTGACTGCTGGTGGCCAGGCACACGGCTTGCAACAATCGCTTCAAACTCGGGTACTGCGGGTCATAGTCGCCGCGCACCATTTCGAGGTCGTTGAAGTGCTGGCCGATGCGCTCGCCCAGTTCAGCCAATGGCAGGCAGTGATAGAAACGAATGCTGATTCGGGCGGCATTGGGGGCCAGGCCCAGCACATGAAAGCGGTTGTTGTCATCCACCCCGCCGAACTTTCCAGCTTGAATTGCGGAGAACAAAGCTTGAACGGCACGTGTGCCCCGGTCGGGGTCATCTTTGGGTGGATCACCAAAAATATCAGGGATAACCGATTCAAACTCCGATTCTCTTTCTGACCAGAACACAGTGGACGCGTCACCTATCTGAATTCGCTGAGTCGAGTCTCTTCGCAGCAAATGATTCAACGCTGTGGCATACGAAAAAGCGGCGGGCTTACCAATTGGGAATATGAAGCCTTGCTCTTTTCCATACGAGGCATAGGCGGGAGCTTCTTTTGAATTTGCTGCAGCTAATGGAGAGGGTTTGGAACAAACGCCGTACACCTTCGGATGTAAACGTGCAATTTCTTCACGTTTTCCGGTTACCAAACAAACCCCCGTCTGCACAGTGCTACTGGCATCCTCATCTTCGTCGGAGCCAAGGCCCTGACTAACGTGGTGTTGGAGCCAGGATTCATGAATTACGGGCTCGACAGCGTCGGTAAGCCGAAATGTCATATTTGCACCGGCTATCTTCACCATCTCAGCGGCGTCAGGTCTGGAAAAAACCTTTTTGTATTCACCTTGCCTGTAAAACTCGGCCACTGCCGCGAGTCCATTTGACTCTGGGTACTTCACCGCCATTGCCTCAACGCGCGCGATGAATGCACCAAGTTGTTTGGTGGCCTTTTCAACAGAATCGCTGGGATCAATTTCACCATTTGGTTTTCGCTTTGGCTCACCAAGCACAAAGCCGTAGTGATCCCAGAGGAGATTAGGCTGCGCCCAAGCATTTTTTCCAGATCGAATTTCAGACTGCGGAACCAGTATTGAGCTGCCCCTCTTGTTTTCTTGATCGGCGCGCAACATCACGCTGACAACTTGACCCGAGTGATCAAGCACGATAAAGAATGGAATCGCTTTTAACTCCCAACCGGGTGGTGCCAGTTGTGCGCGAGCATAGTAGTCATTAAGTGCTTGGAGAATCATCCTCGCGCCTCCTCAAACGGGGGAACTTCCACCACGCCCGCCACCATCTTTGCGTTGAAAAAGCGCGGCTGTGGATCGGACGGGTGGGTGAAGTCCATGTCATGCAACATCCAGCCCAACTCGCGGGTGTCGCCAATCGGTGTGGCGGCAGGCGTATCGGGCGCCACCAGGCTGAAAGCGGCGGCAAACTCCCGGCAGCCCAAATACGGCTGGTTCACACATTGGCCCTTGGTGGCGCGGCGGGCGAACATTTCGGTGTATTTCATCAAGGGCTCGTTGCAGCCGGGAGCCAGCGACAAATCAGCGTGGATGCGGTAGGCCACATCGCGCAAAAAGTAACCGGCACGTTGCTGGCGCTCTTCCTCAATGTAGAGCGCAAGCTGGCCACTGCCCTTGAGAATAGCCTGCTGCACATTGCGGGTGGACACCACAGCGCTCACTTCGTTGCGCCGCAAGTTGATCCAGCGAATGGGCTTGAGCACTTCAATCCGATGCACCCGCCAACGAATGGCAGGCTTCCACAAAATGGCCTCAAAAATGGAGCGTGCAGACGAGGGTGTCATCACGTCATACGAGACGCGCTCCACCTTCATCTCCGGGCGGGTAAAGCAGGCAAATGGGCCTGAAACTTCTAGGCAAAAACTAGGCATGGCATCCCTTTACGTCACAAAGCCACTGGGGTTGTAGATGTCGTCATCGCCAGCAAGACCCCATATTTTACTGTACAAATAATCAGTATCGCCGAGCGCATAAAGCCCCGGCATGGGCAGCGTCAAATCGCCCTGTGCCAGCATCTTGTCGGCCATGCGCTTGTGAATGCTGACGGTGTAGCGCTGCAGTTTTCGCATGAGCCAACGCGCCGGGCCTTCTGCGGCCAACATGCCCAACAGTTTCTCAATTTCGTCTCGGTGTTCGGCATAACGAACCACCACCGTGGCCGAGTCTTTGTCGTCAATCAGGCGGAAGGCATCGGCGGCAGAGCGAAACTGCACGCCCAAGGTTTTGGGCTCTACCTTGAGCATGGGTACGACCTTTTTGCCATCCAGATCAACCTTGCTGTAAAAATCCCGAAAGTAGGTGGCAAACAAAGCGCGCGCCAACGGGTCGGCTTGCTGACCATGCAAGGTGCTGATGCAGGCTTGCGCCGCTTTGCGCAAGTGCCCCAGGGGCGGCGGCTCGGGGGGCACAAAAACCACCACGCGGCCATGTGTCTCCAGCCGTCCTTCGCGGTTGCAACGTCCCGCCGCTTGCGCAATGGAGTCCAACCCCGCCAGGGCGCGGTAGACCACAGGGAAGTCAATATCCACACCGGCCTCGACCAACTGGGTGCTGACCACACGCAGTGGCTGCTGGTCGTGTCCGTCGCGTTTGGCTTTGAGCCGGGCCTTGATCTGGTCTATGACGGCCTTGCGGTGCGCGCCGCACATCAACGCGGACAAATGCAAAGTGCCAGGCGGCAGCAAACGATGCAATTCGCGGGCTGCCATGCGAGTGCTGACGATGGCCAGCACGCAATCTTCGGCAGCAATCTTCTCGGCCACTTCGGCCCACGGAGTGCTTATGTTCCAGTCTGGCGGCAGTTCAACCGTCACCCGTTTGAGCGCGTCAAACAAGTCATCGGGGTGGTCGATGATTTCGCGAACATTGTCCAGGCCGCGCAGGTTGTTGCTCTTGTCGAAATAGTCGGTGGAGTTGAGTGCTGGCTGGGTGGCGGTACACAGCACCACGGTCACGCCGTAGTGTTTCACCAGCAGGTTTAGCGCATCCAGAATAGGTTGCAAGAACTCCGGGGGTAGTTGCTGCGCTTCGTCCAGCACGATGATGCTGCCCACCATGTTGTGTAGCTTGCGGCAGCGCGAAGTTTTGGCCGCAAAAAGGGACTCAAACAATTGCACGTTGGTGGTCACCACCAGTGGCGCGTCCCAGTTTTCGCAGGCGAGGCGGCTGCGGGCAGTTTCATTCCGGTCCGCCGCATCGGCTTGGCTGTGGTGCTCAATCAGTACCTCATCCCCCAGTGTTTTGAACACGTCGCGAAACACGTCGGCGGTCTGCTCGATGATGCTGGTGTAGGGAATGGCGTAGATCACGCGGCGCTTACCGTGTGTTTGGGCATGGTTCAGGGCAAACGCCAGACTGGACAAGGTCTTGCCACCGCCGGTAGGCACCGTGAGCGAGAAGAAGCCCGAGGGCAACGCCGCTTTTTCGCGGCACTGGCGCAGGATGTCGGCGCGCAAGGCGTTCACATCCGAAGGCACTGCGCTGGCCGCCTTGGCGATCATGTGCGCATCCAAAGCCAGACGCATTTGATCCAGCGTCGGAAAGCCGTTACGCCGGGCGGGTTTGCCTGCGTCAAAGTGCGCTTCGGTGTCCAGAAAATCGGCGTCTACCAGACAGGAGAACAGCAAGCGAACCCAGAGCGCAAAACCTGCTGCGCCGCCCGGAATTTGACGCAAATCGGGGACAAAGTCGCCTGAATCAAGAATGCTGGCAGGTGGCTTGGCATCCTTGGCTTCTTGCAGCTCAGTCTGGCAATCGGTTTGTGCCAGCCGCTCTTTGATACCGCCATCCCAGTCATCCAGCCCCGCGTGATGCCCCGCAATCACATAGGCCAACACGTTGGCCGCCAGCTTTCCGTTGGCTCCATGCGATTTTTCAAGCGTTTCTATCGCCCAGAGTGCGCCAGCAGCAGAATGCGTTTTTTCGCGTCCGCCCACTTTGCCTTCAATGTGAGCATCTTCCGGTTGCTCTGCATGGTTCAAGTAACGCTGAAACCCTGAACGGTATTTACCCAAGTCATGCCACAGCCCGGCCATATAGGCCCAGCGCCGAGACACAACGGCAGCGTCAAACGCCTGTGAAAATTCAGCAGCCTTGTCGGCCACTGCATGCAGATGATCCGCCAACAGATGCCCGCCCGAGTGCGCCAGTGCTTCGTTCATGGTTTTGTCACTTGATTTTTTTAAGGGCCGCAGCTTGGCCTGGTCCAGCTCGTCCACGCCTTGCGCCACATAGTGCGACACTACGATGTGTTTTGCACGACAAGCCAAAAACTCACCGTCGCCATGCAGCACACGCCGGAGAACTTCGGACGCCATTGAATTGACTTGGCCATAGCGTTGTCCATACTGCGACGGGCCAAAAAGAAAAAAAATCAATGACGGGAAAATCTTTGCTCTGTCAAGCTGCTGCATCCCAGCTGGCCAAGCCCCGCCGCTGA
>JAGOUM010000071.1 GCA_018061265.1 Rhodoferax sp.
TAACCAATAAAAGTGGCAAAAGTCAGCCACATGGTCAACGGGTTGACAACCCAGTAAAGCAAACCCGAACCCACAACACACAGGACCGCCGAAAAAATCAGCGTCTGTCCATCACCGAGTTCGCCCCTTGCGGTGGGACGCCAGGCGGTGCGTTTCATCTTCGCATCAATGCTTTTTTCGATGATGCAGTTCAACGCTGCAGCGGCACCCGCCACCAGCCAGATGCCCAGGCAAGCCACCACGGCGACACCCACCTGGTCCCAGGTTGGCACACCAGGCACCGCCAGCACCATGCCGATCAGCGCACAGAAAACAATCAGCTGGATCACCCGCGGTTTCATCAATGCATAAAACTGCCGGAAGACCGACAGCCCGGCGGCAACCTGACTCATACTGACACTCCGGGTTGAAACGGCTCAGACACCACCTTGCGACCGAGCGAGACGCGCCAGTCCACACGCGCTGCCACCCAGGTCAGCGTCAACACCAACGCAGCAGCGCCACCCGTGTGCAGCAAGGCTGCCAACAGCGGCCAGCCCAGCACCACATTGCTCAGACCGGTCGCCAGTTGCAAACCCGCCAGGGCGGCCAGTACCCGCGACAGTTGCCGCCATTGACTACTGCGATTGAGCTGCCACGCCAACCATATCAAAAAGGCAAGCACCAGATAGGCGAGTAGCCGGTGGGTGTAATGGATGGCCGTCAGTGCGGCAAAACCAATCACCTCTCCGGTGGCGGTGAGGCCCAGGCCACGCCACACCTCGAAACCCTGGCGAAAATCCATCAGCGGCCACCAGCTGCCCTGGCAGGTCGGAAAATCGCTGCAAGCCAGCACCGCGTAGTTGCTGCTGACCCAGCCGCCCAATGCCACCTGCAGCACCAGGAGTCCAGACGACAGGACCAGCAAGCCGAGCTGGCCCCGACTCAAGATAACCATGGTGGTCCTTGGGGTCGCCGTGCGAGCAATCGGCACACACAACAGCACCAGCAGCACCAATGCCCCCAGCAGATGCAGCGTCACAATGGCGGGGAACAGTTTCATGGTCACCGTCAGCGCACCAAACGCCCCCTGAAGGCACACCCAGAACAGTGTGAAGCTTGCCAACCAGGGTGACTCGGCGGACGCCAGACCCGCTGGGTTGGTCAGTCCGCGCTGACGCCGCCAATCAAGCCAGGCCAGCGCCGTCAGCCAGACAATCAGGGCACCAACCACCGTGGCCAGGTAGCGGTGCAGCATTTCGATCCAAGCTTTGGCGTGGGTCACCGGCCCGTCTGGCAACACTTCCTGCGCAGCGGCGATGTGACCACCAGCACCCCAGGGGCTGGTGCTGCCGTAGCAGCCTGGCCAGTCAGGGCAGCCCAAGCCGGAGTCGGTGAGACGGGTGAAAGCACCAAAAATCACCAGATCGAAGGTCAAAAACAGGGTGAAAACACGCAGCGCCTGACGCCGGTGTTGCACCGGGCCGTGCCGGTTGCGCCACCAGACCCATAGCGCTGGCCCTGTCGCCAACAACGCCCCAAGCAACAACAGGCTGGCAAGTGGTGTCAGGTTGTAGGCGGCTGTCTCAGCAAGATTGGCTGGCATGCGGCTGGCCTCTACTTCCGACCTGGAGCGTCCCACGCCACCGATGCACGCAGCAAGTGGTCCATGTCGCGTTTGGCCTGCCTTGCCCCGGAGGTGTCAAACACCGATGGAAGGCGCATCATGGCGTTGCCCAACGGGTCCACCACGAAGATAAAGTCCTGTACCTTCGCGCCTGCTGGAACGGCCAGCCAGTTTTGTAGTGATTGCCGATCCAGACGCGCAAGAGTCGCCTGATCCTTTTTCAAATTATTGGCCAGGGTGGTGTCGACCGGCGCGTCGTCCTGAATCAGCCAGACCCAGTCCACCCGGGTCATGTCCTTGCCCAGCATCAGGCGAAACTGGCGCAACATCAGCAACTGCTTCTGGCATTCGGACGGACAGGCACCGCCATCTACCTTGACCAGCAGCCACTGGTCTTTGAGCGAGGCCAAAGGCAGGGCGGACCCATCCAGCCGCGTTGCCGCCACGGCAGGTGCCGGACGCATTGGCACAATCAGTTCACCCAGCGTGGCTTTGCCTTGCGGCCGGATCAGGTAAAAAGTCAGGTAAGTCAGGATCACTGGCAACGAACACACCAGCACAATCGCCAGCAGCTTCAGCCGGCTGCGTGCCAGTTCCGGGGTCAATGCCTCATCCGGTCTGGGCAGGGACACGACCGTGAGATCGAGCAATTCGTCACGCGGTGGTTGGCTCATTTGCCCTCCCGGCGACGCAGGTTGGCCACGAGGTAAAACACCAGCAGGGCAACGGCCATGCCAAACCACTGGAACGCATAACCCCGGTGCATGGCCACCCGGTCCTCAGGGGGTGGCCATTGGCGCACCAGACCGTCGCCCGAGTCACTGGTCTGTAACACCACCACTGGCTGCAGCGGTGAACCCAGCAGGTCGGCGAACCGGGCCATGTCCAGGCGCGACCACAGGTTACTTGCTTCAGGACGATCGGGCATGAGCAAAAATTTCCTGCTGGATGGCACAAACGCCAGACCGCCAACCGTCTGTGGCCCACTGGGGGTGGCCACCTCAGGCAACACACCGCGCACACCCTTTGGCCAGGCAATCCAGCCTCTGTTGACCAAAATGCGGGTATTGCCTGCCTCGAGCCTGAGTGGCGTAATCACCTGCACGCCGGGCTGGCCGTTGTGTTGTCGATTGTCCAGAAAGGTCTGAAACTGTGGCTCAAATTCGCCACGCACCTCGATTGGCGCATCACGCAAGGCTTGCGCGTCTACCAGCGCCGCACTCACAGGCTGCGCACCCAGCTGATTTCGAGTGGCACGCTGCGCCAGCTCGGCCTGTAATCGATCACCTTTGCCAGACTGCCACAGGCCCAAATACCCAAACAGCGTCAGGCCGAGCAAGACGCCGGTCAAAGGCAACAGTTGGAAGCGGAAACGGGCAGGCATGGTGAAGTGAGAAAAAGCATAATGCGGCGATTCAACCGAGAAAGACCGCAATGCTGGCAAAAATCCTGATTTTGTTGACCCTGGCGATGATACTGGTCAGCCTGTTCAGTGCGCTCGCGCTGCTATTCAAAACTGACGATGCGAGCAAACGCAAGCGGGTCGTTCAGGCGCTGACCGTGCGCATCGGTCTGTCGATTGGCCTGTTTGTGACTTTGCTGGCCAGCTTGTACTTTGGGCTGATTCCTGGCCGTAGTTAAACGCCGCAGTGACAACGGCTAAAGAATATAAACAAACACAAACAGAATCAGCCACACCACGTCCACGAAGTGCCAGTACCAGGCCACAGCCTCAAAGGCGAAGTGGTTGTGCTCTGAGAAATGCCCTTTGAGGCTGCGACCCCACATCACGATCAGCATGATGGTGCCCAGCGTGACGTGAAAACCGTGAAAACCGGTCAAGATGTAGAAGGTGGCACCATAGACGCCCGCGCCCAGCGTCAGGCCCATTTCCGCGTAAGCATGCGCGTATTCATACACCTGAAAGCCCATGAAGGTCGCGCCCAGCAGCACGGTGAGCGCCAGACCCCAATTGAGCTGGCTGCGCTTGCCCTTGATCAGCCCCCAGTGCGCCCATGTCAAGGTTCCGCCCGAAGTGAGCAAAAGCGCGGTGTTGATGGCCGGAATACCCCAGGCGTGCATGGGTGAAAACGGGTCACCCAGCGGACCGGCGCTGGGCCAGGCGCTGGTGAATTTCTCGTAGGGCGTGTACGCAGCCTCATAACCGCCCAGCTCGGGCAGTGAGATGGCGCGGATGTAATACAGCGCACCAAAAAAGCAGGCAAAAAACATCACCTCCGAAAAGATGAACCAGACCATGCCGATGCGGTAAGAGCGGTCTTCCCATTTGGTGTAGACACCTCGCATGTTCTCACTGATGAGTTCACCAAACCAGCCCACCACCACAAACACAATCAGTGCCGCACCAATCAGCATGCTCCACAGGCCTGCCGGTATGCCGTTGATGCGAAAGATAAACCCCAGCGCAGTCAGGAACACCCCGACTGACAGGTAGGTGGAGTAGTGGCTGGCAGCAGGTACAAAATAATGACCCCGGGCGGCGGGTGTGGCGGCATGCGACATGTGAAATTCTTTCTGGGTCAAATCGAGTTCAAATCAGCGGTCATTGGGCCTTGGGAGCTTCAAAAAAGGCGTAAGAAAGTGTCACCGTGCCCAGGTCACGGTCCATCTTGGGGTTCACCACAAACACCACCGGCATCGTGCGCGTTTCGCCCGGCTGAAAGGTCTGCTGGGTAAAACAGAAACATTCAAGTTTTTCAAAATACTGGGTCGCAGCGGCCGGTGTGATGCTGGGTACAGCCTGCCCTACAAACACCCGCCCACTGGTATTTTTCACGGTGTAGTTCATGTGGGTGACTTCACCCGGATGTACCTTGACGGCAAACTGCTCTGGCTTGAACGCCAGGCCAACGCCAGGCATGATGTGACTGAGAAATTCAACCTTGACCTGCCGACTGAAGTCGACCTGGGTATTCTGATCCAAGACGATCGGCGCTGCGTTGGTCTTGCCATTCAGGCCAGTGAGCTTGCAAAACGCGTCATACATCGGCACCATGGCAAAACCAAAACCGACAAAAAACAGCGCCACCCAACCCAGCCGGATGGCCAGACGCAGATTGCTCTGTTGGCGCTCTTGTGCGGCAACGCTGAGTGTGCTCATAAAGGCCTGTATTTCCACAACGCACCAAAAAACATCAATAGAACAATCACACCCACAACCCAGCCCAAGCGCGCATTGGTGGCTTTGCGCTTCTCCCACTCTTGCGGGTCGAATTCAGGCTTGGAAGCTTCAGGCAGTGTCATGGCAATCTGTCGTTTATTTGATCTCGGGCGGGGTTTCAAAGGTGTGGTACGGCGCGGGTGAGGGCACCGTCCACTCCAGACCTTGCGCACCTTCCCAGGCTCTCGCCTCGGCTTTCTGGCCACCACGGATGTTCTGGATCACGTTGTAAACAAAGATCAGGTGTGATGCGCCCAGAATAAAGGCACCCACGCTGGAGATCATGTTCCACTCGGTAAACATCAACGGGTAGTCGGGAATGCGCCGAGGCATCCCCGCCAGGCCCACAAAGAACTGCGGAATAAAGGTGATGTTAAAGCCCACCACCGCCACCCAGAAGTGCCATTTGCCCAAAGTCTCATTGAGCATGTGGCCGGTCCATTTGGGCAGCCAGTAATAAATGGCGGCCATGGCACCCATCACCGCCGAAGGATAAAACGCATAGTGAAAATGCGCCACCAGAAAGTAGGCGTTGTGATACTGCGGGTCGGCTGCAGCGTCCGAGAGCGCGAGGCCCGTCAAACCACCCCAGCCAAACAACACCAAAAACCCCAGGGCGAACAGCATCGGCGTCTCAAACGTCATTGAGCCTTTCCAGACCGAGGCAATCCAGCAGAAAAACAGCACCGCCAGGGGGAACGAGATCGCCATGGTGATGTACATGAAATAAATCTGGCTGCCAATCGACATGCCGCTGGTGAACATGTGGTGCGCCCAGACGATCACGCCCAGACCGGCAATCGCCCAGAAGGAATACACCTGGGCCTTGTAGCCGTAGGTGGGTTTACGGGTGAAAGCCTCCAGCACATGCGGAATGGCGCCAGCAATGGGCAGCAACAACACGTACACCTCAGGATGACCCATGAACCAGAAGATGTGTTGCCACAATACCGGGTCACCCCCACCCGCCGCGTTGAAGAAGTGGGTATCAAAATGGCGGTCCATCAGCACCATGGTCACACCACCAGCAAACACCGGCATGATGGTGATGAGCAGCACCGCTGTCATCAAAAAGCCGTGCGCAAACAAGGGCATCTTCATCAGAGTCATGCCGGGTGCGCGCATGTTGACGATGGTCACAATCACATTGATCGAGCCCAGAATCGACGACACACCCAGCATGTGGATGGCAAAAATGGCAAAGTCCATACCCCAGCCGCTCTGAATGGACAGCGGCGCGTACATCGTCCAGCCGGTATCCACCGCGCCCGAGCCAATGCCAAATATGCCCAAAAAGAATGGCAAGGTCAGCATCACTGCGGCCGGAGGCAAAATCCAGAAACCCCAGTTGTTCAACCGCGGCAGCGCCATGTCAGGCGCGCCAATCACCATCGGCAACATGTAATTAGCCAGACCCGTAGCGACCGGCATGGCAAAACCGAACACCATGATCAGGCCATGCAAGGTGATGAGCTGGTTAAAAAATTCCGGTTGCATCAGTTGCAGACCAGGCTGAAACAGCTCGGCGCGCACTGCCAGAATCATCGCACCACCAACGAACAGCATCACAAACCCGAAGATCAGGTACATGATGCCGATGTCCTTATGGTTGGTCGTCTCCAGCCAACGGACAAAACCACCCGAATAATGCCCGCCGTGTGAATCCCCGTGCGGTATGCCGTGCGACATATCGTGTGCCATAACCTGCTCCTTATTGCTCAAAATCGAAAACCGAAGCCACCAGGCGTCTGTTTCAGGGTGTCGCCTTGGCTACCACAACAGCCTTGGCTGCTGACGGTGTCGCAGTCATTGTGGGTGCCTCTAATATTGGGGCAGCGGCCGCCGCGACCGGCGTCGACGCAGCTTTTTTGCTGGCCAGCCATTGGGCAAATTCCTCCTGGGTCACCACATTCACGACCACCGGCATGTAACCATGCTCCTTGCCGCAAAGCTCCGAGCACTGCCCACGGTAGGTGCCGGTTTTTTCAACCTTGGCCCAGAACTCACGCAAAAACCCGGGCACCGCGTCGCGTTTCACGCCAAATGCTGGCACCCACCAGCTGTGAATCACATCATTGGAGGTGGTGATAAAACGCACTTTTTTGTCGACCGGCAACACCAGGGGGTTATCAACTTCAAGCAAATAGTGCTCACCCTTGGCCTGCGCGTTGTCAATCTGGGCGCGCGGTGTGGTCAAACGACTGGTGTAGCTGATGCCCTCGGCCGGAAACTCATACTGCCACAGCCATTGGCTGCCGGTAACCTTGACCACCAGTTCAGCGTCGGTCTTGGTGTCTTCGTACATCAACACCGCGTGCAGGGCCGGAATACCAAACACCGCATAGTCGATCACAAAAAGCAAGGCAAACGGCGAAAGGGTCCACAACCACTGCTTGCGGTTCGTCGGTCCGGTAAACGGCACCGCCTTGAATCCGGCTGACTTGCGGTGGGTGAAAAACGAATACATCAGCAAGGCAAACACGACAAAAAACAGGATCAGGATGACCACCATCACCAGGTTATGCATGTGCAGCGTTTCATGCGCAATGGGCGTCACCGGTTCAGGAAAGTTGTACTGAAAGCCCGCCATGGCAGCAGCCGAGCCCAAGGCCAGCAGAAGGCCGAAGCCAAACCGAATCAAACGTTGCGTCATTAATTGTCCTTGCCGTGAAAAATCGCGGGTTATTTGATTTTTATCAAATGATTCTATTCGAGGAAGTGCTTCTGGTCGGCACCACCCGACCCGGGGGAAACCCGAAGACGCAGCCCAGTCCTGGCCACCCGCCGCGGATTAGCCGACCCAGAATACCCTGACGGTCGGCCAGATCAGTACCAGAACAATCACGCAGGGCACGATGGTCCAGGAGATTTCCACCCATAAGGAACTGTGAAAATTTGCGCCACCTGCCTTATCGGCACGGTGATGGCGCCAAGCAGCCCAAAGCAGGGCAGCAAAGGCCAGCCCAAATATCAGCAGACAAAACAACAGCAGCGCTGCACGAAAACCTGTCTCAGACATGGTCGCCCCCTCTGCCTTGCTTCAGGGCGCTGCGCATGTCTGCCAGAGTGATCGTGCTTTGTGCGCCGACCGCCAGCCTCGGGGCCGGCTTGAACGCATGCCCGTAAATCACCTCAAAGCTCAGTTGCAGAGGCTGCTGACGCAAGGCCTCCAACAGGCGTTCATGCCAACGACGCCCGCGAAGACCGCCAAATCGCCCCGGATGCAGGTTGCGGCCGAGTCCCCGCAGCTCCTGCAGCAACCGCTCGGGCGTCTCAAAGCTCAGGGTAATCCGCTCCTGATCCATCACCGGCTCGGCGAACCCGGCCTCCAGCAGCATGTCACCCCAGTCGTGCATATCGGTAAACGCATGGGTCGGCGCGGGCCAACCCAATGTCCGATAAAGTGCACGCAACTCCATCAGGGTATCGGGGCCAAGGCAGGAAAACATCAGAAAACCATCCACCTGAAGCGCCTCATGCCAGCGTTGCATCAGTGATCGGGGTTGCGCGCTCATGTGCAACTGCATGTTGCACCACAACATTTGAGCGGATGACACGACCTGCGCCACCACCTCTGCACGCGGCTGCAACCAGGCTTGTGGTCGCCAGCGCGACGGTGCAAATGCCGCTTGCGCCTTTTGCAAATTGCTGTGAGCAAGCTCCAGCACCGTACAACTTGCCTTGGGGTAACGCCTTGCCAGCAACGTCTGCGCCTGCACACCGCCCGAAATCGCCTGCCAATGGATCCAGCTGTCTGGCTGAACTTTGATGAAATCCAGTCGCTCCTGCATGCGCCGTGCCACCTCTTCATGTAACCAGGGCGACTCTTCCAGGCGGTGCTGCTGCCAGCGCGCAGCCGCTTGGGGGTCAACAGTGGGCGGCGGCAATTCAGACATGGTGATGGGCAATCAGACTGGGCGCGAGTATATTGACTCCATGTTTACCCACCTGATACGCGGGGCTGGTGCCCGGTTGACGTCACTGGCATGGCTGCCGGGTCAATGCCGCGTCTGCCACGGCTGGCCATCACACACCGTGTGTGAAAACTGCATTCGGCAATTTGCACAGCCCCAGCCGCGTTGCCGCAGTTGTGCCCTGCCGTTGCCCCCAGGTGTCAGCCACTGCGGGGCATGCCTGAGAAATCCGCCACCACTGCAGGAATGCGTGGCCGCCGTGGCTTACGCCTACCCCTGGTCACAGCTGATTCAGGACTTCAAGTTTCACGGCGAACCTGGCTTGGTCCGGACCTTTACCACCCTGTTGCGCGCAACGCCCTGGGTAGAGCCGCTGATCGACCAGGCCGACTTTCTGCTGCCCCTGCCCCTGGCGCCACAGCGCTTGCGCGAACGTGGCTACAACCAGGCACTGTTGCTGGCGCGTGGGCTGCAAGCCGGTAAAACCCGTGCAGACCTGCTCTTGCGCATCAAGCACACGCCAGCACAGCACACCCTGAAACGGGCGCAACGCCTGTCGATTCTGGCCGATGCGTTCACGCTTGAGCCCCTGATGGCGCGGCAGCTCGCCGGGAAGCGGGTGGTATTGGTCGATGACGTCATGACCACTGGCGCATCCTTACACGCGGCGGCCCGGGTGCTGCTTGCAGGCGGTGTCGCGGATGTTTCTGCTGTGGTGATTGCCCGAACGGAGTAAGCACCGCACAGAGGCATTGCAGCCCGCTGCCAGGGACGCGCCCATCGGCGGCAGCGGGCTGAACCGGTCAATTCGCGGAAGGGGTATGCAAACCGTAGCCCGGTGGCTAAACTGCTGGTATCAGTTTCCGGGGGAGGAGATGGACCGCACAGAACGGTTTTACAAAATCAACGAAATGCTGCGCGCCAACAAGGTGGTCAGCTTCGCCACACTGGCGACTTCACTTGAAGTATCGCGCTCCACTTTGAAACGCGATTTGAAATACCTGTGTGAACGCCTGCACAACCCCATTGCGTACCGCAGGGACCTGGGGGGCTATCAACTTGTCGCCCCAGACGCAGCGGACAAACATCCGCATGAACTGCCTGGGTTATGGCTCTCACCCACGGAAATCCATGCCCTGCTCACCATGCAGCAACTGCTAGCCGGGCTGGACGCAGGCGGTGTGCTCACCAGCCATATTACCCCGCTGATTGAACGCCTGAACGCCCTGCTGGGGCCACAAAGTAATCCTGAGGCAACCCAGCTGCGCCAGCGCGTGCGCATCATCCAACTGGCGCAACGCAGCGTGCGCCCGCGCCACTTTGAACAAGTTGCCACCGCCCTGGCCCAACGCAAACGCATACACATTGCCTACACCGCACGCGGCAACGGCAGCACCACCGAGCGCGACATCTCACCCCAGCGCCTGGTGCACTACCGCGACAACTGGTATCTGGATGCGTGGTGCCACCAGCGCCAGAGCCTGCGCAACTTTGCGCTGGACGCCATCGCCCGGCTGGAGCCGCTCAATGAGCCTGCGCGTGAAGTCAGCGCGGCCCAACTCAGCACCACCTTCGGCCCCGGCTACGGCATCTTTTCAGGTGGTGCGGTGCGGTGGGCACGCCTGCATTTCAGCCCCGAGCGTGCCCGCTGGGTGGCGCAAGAACAGTGGCACCCCGAGCAAAGCGGCAAGTTTGAGCGCGATGGCAGCTACCTGCTGCGCCTGCCCTACACCGACCACCGCGAGCTGATCATGGACATCCTGAAACACGGCACACATTGCGAAGTGCTGGGGCCGCCATCGCTGCGCAAGGTGGTGGGGGATGAGGTGAAAAAGCTGGGTGAGAAATATTTTTGAGAGGGTGGGCAGAGGGTCATCTGGTGGACCTTTGGGTGGGTAAGCTATCTACAAATCAACAATGTTCACGGGGGGGGAGGAATCTATCGTGACAGAACCATTGGCTCATTCGGGCAAACCCGCATTTGTAGCGCATGTGCGTGGCGACAAGGAAATTCAGTCCCTCGAATTACATCTTTGGAGTGTTAGTCGGCTTGCCGCAGAACTGGCTGCCAAGTTTGGCCTATTCACACACGGAGCCCTCATTGGTCTGCTCCACGACTTAGGCAAGTACAGCGCGGCATTTCAGGCGTACATCCAATCTGCCACTGGCTTGTTGAATCAGGATGAAGATGAGGAGTTTGTCGACGCAGCCGGTCTGAAGGGGAAAATCGACCACTCCACCAGCGGGGCGCAGTGGATTTGGTTGGAATTAGCGCCACAAAGTGATTTGGCACGAATTGCTGGGCAGATTTTGGCTTTGTGCATCGCCTCACACCACTCAGGTTTGATTGACTGTCTTGCGCAGTCGGTGGGAAAACCTACTGAAGATTTGTTCACAAAGCGGATGGGCAAGTCTGGAGACAAAACCAATCTTCGCGAAGTGTTGGACAAGGCGGATAAAGAGCTTCTCGAAACCGCGCGAGATTTGATGATGCGCCAGGAAACAGCGCAGGCGTTTCAAGCTTGGATAACAAAAATCCTTGGCAAAATTCCCGGCAAAGACCCGCTTAGCCCAGTTTTTCAGCAGCAAGTCGGCCTGCTTGTTCGTTCCCTGTTCAGTTGTCTCATCGACGCTGACCGTATCGACACCGCCGATTTTGAACACCCAGGATTAGCGCGACGGCGGCTGCGCGGCAATTACGAAGCCTGGGATGTGTTGGTTCATCGCCTGGAAACACACGTGAGCGCGTTCACACCGCGTCACCCGATTGACAACTTGCGGCAGGATATTTCACGCCATTGTTTTGACGGCGCAGCGCAGGAGAAAGGCATTTACACCCTGACCGTTCCGACGGGTGGCGGCAAGACGTTGGCGAGCCTTCGCTTTGCGCTGCATCACGCTCTCAAACATGGCATGGACAGAATTGTGTATGTCATTCCGTTCACGTCCATCATCGATCAGAACGCTCAAGTAGTCCGGCACATTCTGGAGCCCGAAGGCGTCGAAGCAGGCAGCGTGGTGCTGGAACACCATTCCAACCTCACGCCGGAAGATCAAAGCTGGCGCAGCAAAATCCTCTCGGAGAACTGGGATGCGCCGGTTGTCTACACCACCTCCGTGCAATTGCTGGAAGCTCTGTTCGGTTCGGGTACGCGGGGGGCTCGGCGGATGCATCAACTCGCTAACGCGGTGTTGATTTTCGATGAAGTCCAGAGTTTGCCAATCAACTGCGTTCACCTGTTCAACAACGCCATGAACTACTTGGCTGATTTTTGCGGCAGCACGGTTGTACTGTGCACCGCCACCCAGCCGTTGCTCGATCAGGTTGATGCGCACAAAGGCGCAATTCGCGTTCCCAAGGGGAACGAACTCATGCCGGATGTGACGAAACTCTTCAATGATCTGAAGCGCGTCGAAGTGATCAATCGCCGCAAACCTGGCGGTTGGTCGCAAGCTGAAATCGCCACGTTGGCGTTCGAGCAAATCGATGTGTCAGGTAGCTGCCTTGTCATTGTCAACACCAAAAAGGCGGCGCAGGCCATTTACCGGCTATGCAAGGAAAACAGCACAGCCAAGGCTTTTCATCTGAGCACGAACATGTGTCCGGCACACCGAAAGTCGATTCTGGATGAAGTGCGTGCGCGGCTGGAGCAAGTTCCTGCTGTCCCAACACTTTGCATCAGTACGCAACTGATCGAGGCCGGTGTCGATGTCGATTTTGGTTCGGTCATCCGTCTCACGGCAGGACTGGATTCCATTGCACAGGCTGCGGGGCGCTGCAACCGCAATGGCCGCGCGAAACAGGGCTTGGTGCATGTGCTTAACCCGCGTACCGAAGACGAGAACCTGGATATGTTGCCCGACATCCAGATTGGTCGAAACAAGGCAGAGCGTGTGTTAGACGACTATGAAGCCAATCCTGAAAAATTCGGTCATAACCGCATTGGCCCGGAAGCGATGGTCTGGTACTACACAAACTATTTCTTCGCTCGCGCAAATGAAATGAGCTATCCAATTTCAGCCAAACAAATCGGCCATGATGACACTCTGCTGAACATGCTCTCAAGCAACACGCTTGCAGTTGGCGACTACAAACGAACCAAACGGCAAGCACCGACCATCTACTTGCGGCAGTCTTTTATGACAGCCGCAAAGGCGTTTAAAGCGATTGATGCACCGACAAGAGGTGTTATCGTCCCTTACAGCAATGATGGCAAAGAGCTCATCAATGATTTGTGCGGTGCCTACCTGCCCGACAAGGAATTCGAGCTGCTACGTCGGGCGCAGCAATTCAGCGTCAACGTATTTCCGAACGTGCTTGGAAAGCTGTCGAAAGACGGCATCGTGCGGGAAATTCGAGAAGGCACTGGCATTCTTTACCTGACCGATTCGCGCTACTACAGTTTGGAATTCGGCCTATCTGAAACCCCGGAAGGAAATATGGAAGTTCTCTATGTCGCGCCGTAATAGCATTGAATTCAAGGTCTGGGCGCGTCACGCTCTGTTCACTGATCCGCTGACCAGGATCGGTGGCGAAAAGTGCTCATACCACATCCCAACTTACGAGGCCTTGAAGGGCATCGCCAAGTCCATTTACTGGAAGCCAACGTTCATCTGGGTGATCGACGAGGTTAGGGTGATGAGGCCTATCCGCACGCAGACCAAGGGCACGAAGCCTCTTAACTTCGGGGGAGTGTTCCCAAGTAAGCGTGATCCGTCGAAGAAAGAGGAACCGTCCAACACCTTGGCTATATATACCTTTCTGTCTGATGTCGAATACCAGGTACGTGCGCATTTTGAACAGAATGTGTTCCGCCCCGAACTCGCAGAGGACTGGATCGAAGGCAAGCACCACGCAATCGCCAAGCGAATGCTGGAACGGGGTGGGCGGCAGGACATTTTTCTAGGTACGCGCGATTGCCAGGGTTACGTCGAGCCTTGCGTTTATGCTTCGGAAGCAAGCCACTACGACGATGCTGGTGAATTGGCGTATGGGCTGATGTTCCATGGCTTCGACTACCCAGATGAAACGGGTGAGAACAACTTGCGTGCCAGATTCTGGAGGCCAGTCATGGTGAACGGGTGCATTCAGTTCGTGCGACCGCAAGACTGCCCAGTTTCAAAACTCGTTCGCCCGATGACTCCAAAAAAATTCGGTATTGACACGCTGCGCGACGTGACGCAGGAAGCCACCGACTTGGGGGTTTAATATGAGCTGGATACAGAAACTGTATGAAACCTATGAGCAGTGCAAGGGCCGGGAGTCACCCGGTACCGGTATGCTGCTTCCCGTTAGCCATTCAATCCAGCAAGCACATGTAGAAATTACGTTGGACTCTCAAGGTAATTTCAAATCAGCCCAGGCAATTGGCAAGGTGGAAACCGTAATTCCGGCCACAGAACAGTCCGCAGGCCGAACTGGTAGCAGTCCACCGCCGCACCCTCTGTGTGACAAGGTTCAATACTGTGCGGCAGATTACGCATTGAATGGTGGCAAAAAACCATCGTCTTTTAAAGACTCTACGAACAAAAAGAAAGAAGTCATCGCGGGGTATGAGACCCTTCTGTCTTCTTGGTGTGCTTCCGATTTCAGCCATCCCAAGGCTGTGGCTGTGCTGTCCTATGTTCGTAAGGGCGAACTTGTTGCCAATTTGGTTTCGGAAAAAATTCTGCATATCGGTGCCGACGGCAAACTGCTCACTAATTGGGTCGGCGATACACCAACCCCTGAAATATTCAAAGTCCTGACTCCCGACCAGAAAACCAAGCAACGCGACCAGGGCAACGTTTTTATACGCTGGCACGTTCGCGAACCAAACAATCCTTGCACAGCAGTCTGGGAAGATGCCTCGTTGCAGGATGCCTGGGCACAATTCGATGCGAGCACGAAGGAAACGGTGGGGGTCTGCATGGTGACGGGTGAAATGCGGGCGAGCTTGGCGCTGAGTCATCCCAAGCGTGTTCGCCATTCCGGAGATGGCGCCAAGCTCATCAGCGCCAACGACAGTTCGGGCTACACCTTCAGAGGTCGTTTTACCGATGACACCGGTCAGCAGGCGTGCGGCGTGGGCTACGAAGTCACCCAGAAAGCCCACAATGCCCTGCGCTGGCTGATCCAGAGCCACCACCCGTACCGAAATGACGATCAGGTCATCGTAAGTTGGGCGGTTGCGGGCGCGCCCATTCCCGATCCCTTCGGTAGCTCGTTGACATTGATGCTTGCTGGCGAAACCATTGATGAACAGCCTGCCGCGCCTGAGTTATCCCTTGATGGCGATGCCGGGCAGGCCTTTGCCAAGCGATTCAGTCTCGCCATGGCAGGCTACCGCGCGAAGCTGGGCCCGACGGATGACATCGTTGTCATGGGTCTGGATTCGGCAACGCCGGGGCGAATGGCCATCACCTACTACCGCGAACTGACCGGCTCTGAGTTTCTTGAGCGGATTGAGGCCTGGCACGTTGCATCCGCCTGGCCGCAAAACTTTGGCAAAGAACTGAAATTCATTGGGGCACCTTCCCCAAAAGACATTGCCGAGGCTGCTTATGCCACTCGGCTCGGCGACACCGGAGAACTGCGAGTTGACGAGAAGCTGCGCAAAGTTGTCACTGAACGCCTTTTGCCTTGCATCGTGGATGGTCAGCCCTTGCCACGCGACATCGTCGAATCCGCTGTGCGCAAGGCCTGCAACCGCGCATCCTTTAAGAAGGATAAGAGGGGAAGGCAGTGGGAATGGGAAAAAACCCTGGGCATTGCCTGCGCCCTGTTCAAAGGCGCTTTCAAAAACAAGGAGTATCAAATGTCACTGGAAACTGACCGGCATAGCCGGGATTACCTTTATGGCCGACTGCTGGCTATTGCCGAGCATATCGAAGGCCGAGCTCTCTATGTTGCGGGGGAAAAGCGGGATACCGCTGCCGCCAAACTGATGCAACGGTTCGCTGACCGACCGGCAAGCACTTGGCGAATTATTGAGCCTGGACT
This sequence comes from Rhodoferax sp., assembly GCA_018061265.1. Taxonomy (GTDB): domain Bacteria; phylum Pseudomonadota; class Gammaproteobacteria; order Burkholderiales; family Burkholderiaceae_C; genus Rhodoferax. The sequence continues at coordinate 15,684 of JAGOUM010000071.1, forward strand.
CAAACCATACATCTCTCGTTTGCGGGTAAAACGACCAAGATTCATGTATGAGATGGACAAACTTCTAGACGAAATTATTCCCAGTTTCGTTGGTAACGATTTTCTTGACGACAGTAAGCTTTCCGGCGAATTCCTGCTCGGTTACCACTGCCAACGGCAAATCCTGAATCCACCCAAGCCCACAACAGATAACGCATCCACGACTGAAGACTCTCCCACTGAACAAACCAATCAAGGAACCCAACATGACCACCCTACAGAAAAAAATTGATTTCGCTGTCGTCTTCCGCGTCAAAAATGCCAACCCCAATGGCGACCCATTGAATGGCAACCGTCCACGTACCGATTATTCAAACTTCGGTGAAATGAGCGATGTCTCAATCAAGCGGAAAATTCGAGATCGGCTTCTGGAACGTTGGATTGAAGCGAATAAAGAAAAGCAGAACGAAAAAGATAAAGATGACGGCAACATGATCTTCGTCCAGTCCGATGACCGTAAGGCTGACGATGCCAAGAGCTTGCGAGCACGGGCAGAAGCGGGCTTGGGCAAGGAGTTAGGGTCAGAAAAAACAGTGGAGTTGGCATGCAAGAGATGGCTAGACGTTCGCGCATTCGGCCAGCTCTTCGCCCTGAAAAGCAACAAGAAGGCAGGCAAAAAGAATGAAGACGGTGGTGACGATGAAGGCGATACGGGAGTTTCCATCGGCATACGCGGGCCTGTCACTGTTCAATCTGCTTTCAGTGTCGAACCTATCGACATCTCCAGCACTCAAATAACCAAGAGCGTGAATGGCGAGGACACCAAGGATGGCAAAAGAAGTTCCGACACCATGGGAATGAAGCATCGCGTTGACAAAGGAATTTATGTCTTTTTTGGAAGCATGAACCCCCAACTGGCAGAGCGAACGAAGTTTAGCGATGCGGATGCAGAGGCCATTAAGCTGATACTGCCTCGCTTGTTTGAGAACGACGAATCATCTGCACGCCCAGCTGGAACCATGGAAGTCTTGACGGTGGTCTGGTGGGCGCATAACTGCAAGGCTGGTCAGCATTCATCGGCAAAGGTTCATCGGTCTTTGAAAGTCAATAGCGATGGTTCGGTTGAAGGGGGCAATCTGGATGACCTTCAAGGCGAATTCATTCCGGGCTTTTGACGTTGACCGGGGATGCCATGAAAATCCTGCCCACCGATTTCGACGGCCAATCCATCCGCCGCGTGTACGACGAAGGCACGGAAACCTGGTGGTTTTCGGTGATTGACGTGGTGCAGGTGCTGACGGACAGCAACAACGCCAACCGGTACTGGTCTGATTTGAAGCGCAAGCTGGCACAAGAGGCGGGCTCCGATCAACCTTACGAAAAAATCGTAAGGTTGAAATTGACCGCACCAGATGGCAAAAAGCGTGAGACTGATTGCGCCACCGCCGAAACCCTGCTGCGCCTCGTCCAATCCATCCCCAGCCCCAAAGCCGAGCCCATCAAACTCTGGCTGGCCAAG
>JAGOUM010000204.1 GCA_018061265.1 Rhodoferax sp.
ATTGTGTTTGAACCGCGACCAACACGATCTTTGCATTGCCGGCCTCGGCGGTTGCGGTATCAAGGGCGTCCTTGGCTTCGGTTTGTCGGGTGACTGCATCCTTCAATGCAATAGTCGAATCAACGGGGCGTGGCGGGAGTTGCGCCAACTTGGCGGTGGCGTCCGCGTGCAAAGAACTTTGTGCCGCAATTTCACCACGCAGAGCATCCAATCCGTCTGGTACCAGATTCGCGAGCATCTTTTCGCAATGCTTCAAATCTGATCGTGCCTGCTGATTAACCGCAAATCGTGTCTCCGCCTCGGACATGGTCGTCACACCTATGCGTGCAAATAGTGCCCGATGCTCGGCAAGAAGTTCACCCTCTTCGCGCGCTAACCCAGCGAGATCGTTCCCGCCGGGAGTAATCCGTAACTCGCCAACGCCATCGATATTCACCGTAGCGTCGAGCGCAATCAGGCGCTCCCCAACTCCAGCAAGGACTTCCTCATTCAAAGTCACACTCTGGCCAGAAATCAAGTTGAATCGCAAACGAGTAGCTGCCACTTCCCGTCGAATCCGAATTTCATTTAGCTTTGCCTGCTGGTCTCGCAAGCTGGTGATGTCCTTCTTCTCGATCTGACTGTCGCGAATGACTTTCTTAAGATTCGCAAGGTTTCCTTGTTCCTCTTCGGCGTTCACAAGAGTGTCAGCGAGTGCGGCTAATCTAGCCTGAGCCTGCACTCCACTACGTGCCAGATCCGCACGCATATCCTCTTGACGGGAAACCGCCAATGTTTCATTGGCCAAGACATACTCCCGTTCGGCCACCGCTCGGGCAGTTTCTAGGGCATCACAAACGCCTTTTTGAGTCTTTGACGCCGACTGAGCCTGGGCGAAGGCGGCTTCTCGCTTTTTGAGGTCTCCTTCCTGCACTTCAAAACCCAGCAACTGCTCAGCAATAAGCTTCTGCTTGTCCTTAAGCTGGACAAGCGCCAACATATCTGCATTCAGCGCGCTTTTAAGCACCTCGATAGCTGCAAGTCGCTGTTCGGCTTGGGATTGTTGAGTGCGCAACAGCTCCCATGGCTTCGAATGCTGGTCTGCCCGGTCCTCATCTCGCAACTTTCCCAGTTGATCTACTTGTGCCTGGTAGGTTGCAATGCGGCCATCTAGCTCTGCAATACGAACACGCAGCGCATCTCGTTCGACGATCGATTCAGAATACAACGCTCTCGGCTTACCTGTAGAGGTGAGAAGCGCATCGCGTTCCTCATGGATCTTGGCAATGATTGCATCACCCTGGGTACTGGCTATCTCGCCAACAGACTGATCCAATACCTTGCGTAAATGTTCAGTTGCATTGCCAACAGAGTCAGCGATATCCTGACCAGAGCCCTGTTCAATCCATAACAAGCCAGGAATACCCCAGTGCTCGGGCTTACTGGCCCCGCGCCCAGGAAACTCGAACCCCAGCAGGTCAGCAAGGTACTGTTCAGCTTCCTCGCCATCGTATGGTTTATCGCCCACCTTCAGTTCGCAGCGCTTCTTGTTCAAAAAGCACTTTCGCAAGTGAAATGCCCGCGCGCCTACTTCAAAATCAAGTTCAACGGTTGGCGTGGCTGATGAATCACCCCAAGGCAACAAGTCATCGACACTGGTGGATCGGTGGCGTTCAAAGAATGCAGCGCGAATGGCGCGCACAACGGTGCTTTTTCCTGCTTCATTTGGACCCGTGAACAAATTGAGTCCACTGCTCAGATTGGCAAGTACAAAGGGCGCCCGAAACTGCCGAACATGCTCAAGCTTTATTTTTGTGAGTTTCATGCAGTTGCACCCGCCTGTTGACGTTCAGCCAATAGAGTGGTCAAAAGCCCGAGTGCATGTGTCGCAACACTGCGGCTTTCGGGGTTCGCTGTCTCACCCTGCCGATCGCGCAACTCGGCAATTACTTCACCAAGGTACCCATCCGCCTTCAGAGCCGCAATATCGTCCGCAGTGGGCATCAATCGCAACCCCGCTTGATCACACTCCAAGCTTCGCGCGCGGGCATGCGCGCGGCTGATAGCGCCCAGAATCTTTTGTTGCCCCAATAGATCGGTTTGCCCCGTCAACGTCAGCTTAAGAACATCCTTGCCTTCGATCGCATCAAGTTTTGAGACCAATTGATCCGCATCGCTGGCAATCGTTAAATGAAACTCCACCTCTTGCCAGACATATCGTCCCGTTTGTAAACGCGTAACCACTGGCATGGCACCGGGTGCATCGATCTGCACCAACAATGCATATCCAGGTTCGTTACCCTTGAAACGGTCTTGTTCCGGGGTTCCGCTGTACCAGGTTCGGGGGTTGATTTGTTTGCATCCATGCCAGTCCCCCAACGCCAGATAGTCCAAACGTGCAGCAATGGCTCGGTCTGGTGCTATGGGGTTCGTAGAGTCAATTTCTTCGGCCAAGATGCCCTGGACGCTGCCATGCGCAATGCCGACACGCAACATGCCTGCTGGGGTCTCCCATCCATCAAATGCTGCTGTCAAATCGTTATAGGTATGTCGCTGTGTCAGTGGAGCGCAAAGTGCTGCAAAGTTGAGGTCCGGGAACTCAATGACTTTTCCGGCTAGTGCAAGATGCAAATTTGACGGCATTACTTCCAACCGCTGTGCGTGAGTCCATACGCTCTCAGTCAACGCCGCATCGTGATTGCCAGGAATCATGATCCATGGCCCAGCAAAGCCTTGCATCGCGTTGAAAAGTTTTCGAAGGGTTCGCTCGGCCACCGTCTGCGTATCGAAAACATCGCCCGCAACCATCACAGCATCCACAGCGTTTTCAGCAGCCAATTTGGCGATTGTCGCCACGGCGTCAATACGGGCCTCGGAAATCGCGGACGAGTCTTCAGGTGAGAACTGACTGTACTGGCGACCTATTTGCCAATCCGCAGTATGTAAAAAAATGGGCACGAGACTTTTCCCTTTATTGTGTGCAACACTCAAACCAGCGTGAGAAATCAATTGCTTTCAATGAACGCGCCACTGGCATATTAAATTTGACTTCCAGTTTTAATCCTTGCCAATATACGGCCAAGGTTCCGGATGGCGTTGGCACCACAGCGTAATGAGTGCACCAAGGCGTTGATGCGACTTTTCCACATCGCACTGAATCAAAACGTTACCGCCAAACGCCGCATCACGAGGCTTCTTTCCTGAGGCAATTGCCTTGCCGATCTGACCTGACTTCTTTATTTCGCCAATGTCCGCAGCGATTGTTTTCTTGACCAACTTGGAAAAAGTTATTTCGGATTTCAGCGTGTCATGTATCAAGCTGGTGAAGCCCTCATAAAAACCAGAGCCGTCACCCCAGTTTGTCATGCCATTTCTGAAGTGCTCCGCCTCAATTCGTCCCAAAGCCCGTACCAACTCACCCTGCAATGAAGGAGCGCAACCCTTCGCTGGAACAAGCGCTTTGTGCAACTCCTGATTTTGCGACCACAGTGCCTCCACCCAATCATCAATTTCCGATTTCAAGCAAGTTGTCTCTCCATCGTCGTAGGTAGGCCGCGTAAAGCCAAGATCCGTTGCCCATGCCAGATAGGCTGCTTCGTCCTGCTCCAGTGGTCGGATCGCAATTTCCGCTTGTCGACTGTTTTGATCCTGCGCATGATTTCCAGAGATTGCGGCAGACTCAGGGACATTCGGCATCGGATGATCCAAAACCAACTTGGAAAGCGTATTGTTCAGAGCCATGCGTCGGTCTTCTGGCTGTTTAGCAAACCAAATTGCTATTGCCGCTGCCAGACGGATGAACGACCTTTCCAGTCCGGATCTGACGTAATAGCTGGCTTTGGCAATGTCAGCTGGAGCCTTTTTTCCTGGATTTCCAAACCGTTTGATCTCACCCAAGTCAAAGTCAATAACTTTCATGACCAGTTTGCTAAATGCTGCGTCTGCCTTAAAGGTGTCTTCCAGCAATCGAGAGAATTCGTCGTAGAAATTAGGACTCTTACCGACCGGCACTCGCCCACCTTTGAAGTACATGTCTTCGATTGACGTCAGCGCATTACCCAAGTCCTTTGGTAATGACACGGATCTTTCCATTGCTGCAGCCGCCCCGTCTGACGCGTCAGGTTTTTTTCCTACAAGCCAGCCAACCCAAGCATCAATGTTTAAACGGATTTCGGCCGCCGATAGTTGCGCTATCGCAGCTGTATCGAGTCCAAGGTCTGTTGCCCATGCCAAGTACGTATTGGCGTCTTTGTCCAGAAGTGTGGCCACAACCTTGGAATACTTGCTGCTTCTGAATTTTTCTAGGATTTCTGGAGTTCTTTTGGGTGCCGAAATGAAAATGACTTGATACTCAGCTTTCCCGTGCGACAAAAGCCAGTCAACCACAAATA
>JAGOUM010000072.1 GCA_018061265.1 Rhodoferax sp.
GCCCGTTTGAGTTCCGACTGCAGAATCTGCCGGGCATCCGAGTCTCGCGCCTTTTGTTCGGCGGACGGCGCACGGGCCGCCGCAGTGGCGTTGCCACCGGCATTGCCAGTGCTGCCCGACCTGGCGGGGGTGCTCGCGCCACGAGTTCCCTGGACCACGGTCACATTGCCACCCTCGATCAACTTGCAGCCGCGAGCCACCGCCTGTGCCTTGTTATTGGTGTACTCGTTGCCGCAGCGGTAAATTGCCTCCTGCGCCAGCGCCACCGTGCCCCACGTGAAGGCCACCAACCCCAGACTGAACATTCGCTTCATGAGAGCTCCATACTGAACTGCGCCAAACCGTGCCTCGGCTGACCGGACTGGGCGGCCTGACCACGGTTGGCATCGTGCCTTGAGTTTCCCACATAAAAAAAGGACGGTCATCGCCGTCCTTCATAGAGGGATACCGGTTGGCCGAAAACAGCCAGCCCGGCATACCGACGCGCTGTTACAGCGAATAATACATATCGTATTCAACCGGGTGTGGTGCCATACGGAAACGGGTCACCTCAGCCATCTTGAGCTCGATGTAGGCGTCCAGCATGGTGTCAGTGAACACGCCACCCTTGGTGAGGAAGGCACGGTCTTTGTCGAGGTAGTCCAGCGCCTGGTCCAGGCTGTGGCACACGGTGGGTACCAATTTGTCTTCTTCCGGCGGCAGATGGTAGAGGTCTTTGGTGGCGGCTTCGCCCGGATGGATCTTGTTTTCCACACCGTCGAGACCCGCCATCAACAGCGCCGAGAAGCACAGGTAGGGGTTGGCAGATGGGTCCGGGAAACGTGCTTCGATGCGACGGCCCTTGGGGTTGGCGACGTGCGGAATACGGATCGAGGCCGAGCGGTTGCGCGAGCTGTACGCCAGTTTCACCGGGGCTTCAAAGCCGGGCACCAGGCGTTTGTAGCTGTTGGTGCCAGGGTTCGTGATGGCATTGAGCGCACGGGCGTGTTTGATGATGCCACCAATGTAATACAGCGCAAAGTCGCTCAAGCCCGCGTAACCGTCACCGGCAAACAGGTTTTTGCCGTCTTTCCAGACCGACTGGTGCACGTGCATGCCGGAACCGTTGTCACCGGCATAGGGTTTGGGCATGAAGGTGGCGGTTTTGCCATAGCTGTTGGCCACGTTCCAAACCACATACTTCAATACCTGTGTCCAGTCGGCACGCTCGACAAGGGTGCTGAACCGGGTACCAATTTCATTCTGGCCAGCGCCTGCCACCTCATGGTGGAACACTTCAACCGGAATGCCCAGGCTTTCCAGAATCAGCACCATTTCGGCGCGCATGTCCTGTGTGCTGTCGACCGGTGGCACCGGGAAGTAGCCGCCTTTGACGGTGGGACGGTGTCCGCGGTTGCCACCTTCGAGCTTGGCACCGCTGTTCCACGGGGCTTCGTACTCTTCAATCGAGAAGCTCACGTTGCCGGGTTCGTTTTTCCAGTACACATTGTCAAAAATGAAGAACTCGGGCTCGGGGCCAAAATAAGCCGTATCACCAATACCTGAGGCTTTCAGATAGGCTTCAGCACGGTGCGCGATCGACCGCGGGTCGCGATCGTAAGATTTGCCATCGCTGGGTTCAACCACATCACACTGCAGGAACAGGGTGGTTTCTTCAAAGAATGGGTCGATATTGGCCGTGTTGGGGTCAGGCATGAGCTGCATGTCTGAGGCTTCAATGCCCTTCCAGCCGGCCACTGACGAGCCGTCAAACGCATGGCCGTCACTGAATTTGTCCTCATCAAAATGGGAAATCGGCACGGTCACGTGCTGTTCTTTGCCACGGGTATCGGTGAAACGGAAGTCAACAAACTTGACTTCGTTGTCTTTCACCATTTTCATGACGTCTGCGACGGTCTTGGCCATCAAATACTCCTGGTTGGGTCGTTGTAAAAAAGGTTCTTGTTCAACTGATGCAGGTTTTGTGCCAGCTGTGGTTAAGCACCCGCGTTGACAGGTCCGCTATTTTGCCTTGGCTTTGGGCTGTGGAACCTACTGCTCCACATGGATGAGTCTCCATAGCTCAGAGTAGTACTGCAAAATCATCAATGCACCAGCTTGACGCACAACACAATGCACCAAACAGGTGCAATCAGTCACGCACCAACTCGGGGCCAAGCTGAAGCTTGAATACGCCAAGCCCGTCAATCAGGGCGGCATAAGCCGGTGCAACTGCCGCGGGCCTGCCTTTGACGCCAAGCTCAATGTGTCGACCATACACCGGGTGGTCCACACTGGGCAGGCTGAACACCTTGACACCTGGATGCTCACGTTCAAGTTGCTCCATCAACGGCGTCAGGGTGGCTTCCATCGCACCCATCACAATGATCGACTGCTCGCGCCGGGCCTGAATGCGGAAACAATCCGCGTAATATGTGTCGAGTACCCATTCGATCATTGGCCATGCCATCACCGGAAAACCAGGAACAAAATGCACCCGGCCACAGCTAAAACCGGCAATCCTGTTGTAAGGGTTGGGAATGATCTCGGCACCGATGGGAAACACTCCCATATTGAGCCGATGCAGGTTGTCGGGTGCCTGCGCATCGTAGGTCAAGCCTTTTTCGCGCGCCATGTCTTGCATCCGCTGTTCAATCAATGCCCTGGCCTGCGGGTGCAACTGCAGCGCGACTCCCAGCGCGCGCGCCGCACATTGCCGGGTATGGTCGTCCGGCGTGGCACCGATGCCACCGGTCGAAAAAACAACATCACCGGATGCAAACGCACGCTGCAGGGTGACGGTAATACGTTCGGGATCATCGCCGACATACTCAGCATAGGACAATAAAAGGCCACGCGCATCGAGCAGTTCAATCACCTTGGACAAATGTTTGTCAGAGCGTTTACCCGACAGAATTTCGTCACCAATAATGATCAGCCCAAAGCGGCACGCTGCGTCAGGGATGGGTTCAGGGAGGGGAATTGGGGCTGCCGGGTTGGTCATAAGTCAGCGAGTTGACGGGTTCATTGTTTACCAGAACAGGTGTGCCGGCCGGTACCGCACTTGCCGCCTCGGCCTTGCTGCGTTCTGCCCGCAAGGCATGTAACGCCGCTAGACAAAAGTGGGCAAACCACAGCGACGACAAGGCAAACACCAGGGTGTAAATCCAGATCGCCAGCGGCACCAGGATGACAAAAGCCGCCGCCAGCAGCGCACCCGAGGCCCAGATCAGGCTCGGTGCAGCACCCAGATAACCACACACCAGGCCAATGCTGAGCAGCGCCACGCGGTGGCGGCGAAAAATCTCCCGCCTCTCTTCGGCGCTTGCGTGCTCAGCCAATGCATCAAACGCCATGACCCGGTAGGTCAGCCAACCCCAGATCAGCGGGGGCAAAATCAGGATCAATGGCGGAATCAGCCACAGCGGAACCGACACCACCAGCGCCACCAGGGCCAGCACGGCCGACATCAGTGACCACATCAGGCTGGTGAAAAACGAGTTGCCGCGCTTGCGCTCCAGCGCTGGAAATCGTTTTTCCGCCACCAGCGAGGTCAAGGCGGGCGTCATCAGCAAAGCCACCGACAACAGCGACACCACCACAATCAGTGGTGTGACGGCAAAAATGACAATCAGGGGTACCAGCACGGCCTTGAGACCGCCCAACCCCACGCCATGCAACCACTCTGACAAGGTATTGATCAGGGTTGAGGACTCAACCCACAAACGCACCGTCTCCAGCACCATGTCCCAGTACAGGTAACCCAGACCCAGCGCCAGGCCGACCATCAGCAGCAGGGGCAGGAAGGACAAGGCAATGACCCGAGGACGCAGACAGTAAGCCAGCGCCCGCCAGAAGGAATCAAACAGCAAGTTCATGCCTCAAGCATACCTGAGTGGCGAGGCCGGGTCAGCGCCAGCGGTTCAGGCCTCAATCAGTGCAAGATCAGTCTGACTCAACCAGCGCCATTGGCCCGGTAGCAGGTCCGTTGGCAATACAAGACCACCGATGCGGGAGCGGTGCAGCGCCTCAACCCGGTTGCTCACCGCGGCCAGCATGCGCTTCACCTGGTGGTATTTGCCCTGTGTCAGTGTCAAGCGCAAAAGGTGTGTATGCACGACGTCACACGCAGCGGCGCGCACCGGTTTGGGATCATCGTCCAGCACCACGCCATCCAGCAGGCGCTGCAACTGCCGATCGTCCAGTGGGTGTTTGACGGTCACCTCATACACCTTGGGCACCTGGTGCTTGGGTGAACTCATCCGGTGGATGAACTTGCCGTCATCGGTTAACAACAGCAGGCCGCTGGTGTCCTGATCAAGCCGCCCCACCGCCTGGACGCCCTGCACCGCTCCTTTTTGCGGGCGCTGGCGCAGCGGCGCTGGCAACAGCGTGTAGACGCTGGGATAGGTGGACGGTTTTTGAGAGCATTCGGTGCCGACGGGTTTGTGCAGCAGGATGTAGGCGCGCTCGGCGTAAGGCCAATCCGCACCCTGGACGCGAAAATGCAGCCCGCTTGCATCTAATTCAGTAGCTGCATGAGTGCATGGAATAAGCGCTGGAGGCAGATTTTTATCATAAATCTGGACATACCCCTGTTGCACCAGTCCGGCACAAACTCGCCGGGTGCCAAAACCCTGGCTGTACAGAATGTCCTGCAACTGCACCGGCAGTCAGCGGGTCAGGCCGCCATCAGGCGGGCCGCTTCTCGCGCCGCCACCACACCCTCATCGGTAGGCACAACCCAGACCTCAACCTTGCTGCCCGGTTTGTGAATGGGCATCACCGCATCCTGGGTTGCCGTCGCATTGAGTTCCGGGTCGATGTCCACGCCCATCCAGGCCAGTTTCTGACCCAGTTCGGCGCGCAGGGCCACATCATGCTCACCAATACCACCGCTGAAAGCGAGCACATCCAGACCTTGCAGACAGGCCACCAATGCCCCGGCCTCGCGCACCACCCGGTAGGCAAACATGTCAGTGGCCAACTTGGCACCGGCGCTGTTGTCCGAGCGCAGTCGGCGCATGTCAGCCGAACTGCCCGACACACCAAGCAGGCCGCTTTGTTTGTACAGCAACTTCTGCAGCCGGGCATGATCCCAGCCCTGCTCCAGCAAATACAGCATGACACCCGCATCCAGTGAACCGGTGCGGGTACCCATCATCAGCCCGTCCAATGCCGAGAACCCCATGGTGGTGGCAACACTCTTGCCCGCTTTGGCAGCGCACAGACTGGCACCGTTACCCAGGTGCGCCATCAGCACGCGGCCATTGGCCCTGGGTGTATGTGCCAACAATGCGCCCATCACATACTGATACGACAGGCCGTGAAATCCGTACCGGCGAAGACCCTGCTGGTAAAGTGACTCCGGCAAGGCAAAGCGGTAGTCCACCTCGGGAAGCGTGGCATGAAAGGCGGTGTCAAAACAGGCCACCTGGGGAATGCCGACAAACGCGTCCCGAAACGCCCGGATACCCGCCAGGTTGTGTGGCTGATGTAATGGCGCGAGCGAATTGAACTCGGTCAACTGCGCCAGCACGGCGTCGGTCACGATCAGGCTTTCACGAAACATCGCCGCGCCATGCACCACGCGATGCGCCACCGCGGTGATTTTTGGCACACCGGGCAGGCTGGTCAGCAAATCGCGCAACGCCCCAAGCGCCTGGGCAAAAACCTGCTCAGAGCCTGCTGGCAAGGCTTTGACCTGATTCCGTGACTGGTAAGTCCAGCGCATCTCCGGGGCCCCACCGGGCTCCAGCCCCTCGATGTTGCCGACCAGAATCTGCGGCTGCACCGCACCATCGAGCAGCGGATACAGTGAAAATTTGAGCGAAGATGACCCCGCGTTGACAGACAAAATTGCCATAAAAACTCCTACCAGGCCAGACGTGGGTGGTTTCGCCGCGCGTTATGTGCCACCATCAGGCCAAGCAAGGCCGAGGCAACACGGTTAGAAGGGCCTTCGGCCCGGCTGGTCAGGGCAATCGGCACACGGGCACCCAGCACTAGCCCGGAACCACTGGCACCAGCCAGATATTCGAGCTGTTTGGCCAGCATGTTGCCACTCTCCAGATCTGGCACCGCCATGATGTCGGCGTGACCCGCCACCTCTGAGGTGATGTGTTTGATTTGTGCGGCGTGCATCGAGATCGCATTGTCAAAGGCCAGCGGCCCATCCAGAATGCCGCCGGTGATCTGACCCCGGCTGGCCATTTTGCACAAGGCGGCAGCGTCCAGCGTGGAGGGAATATTGGGGTTGACGGTCTCCACCGCCGACAGAATGGCAACCTTGGGTGTGCTGACACCCATGATGCGGGCAAAGTCGATCGCGTTCTGGATGATGTCGACTTTCTCCGACAATGTCGGACGAATGTTGAGCGCGGCATCGGTGATCAGCAAGGGCTTGTGGTACAGCGGCACATCAAAACGAAACACATGGGACATGCGCCGCCCGGTGCGCAGCACTGCTTTGGACAGCACCGCGTGGATCAGCTCGTCAGTGTGCAGGCTGCCTTTCATCAGCATCTCGACCTGGCCACTGGCCGCCATTTCCGCCGCACGTTCGGCAGCCGCGTGACTGTGCGGCTCAGAGACAATTTCTGCGCCGTTGAGGTCGATGCCGTGCTCTGCGGCCACATGACGGATGCGGGCCTCGGGGCCAATCAGCACCGGTACGATCAGCCCGTAGCGGGCCGAGTCCATGGCACCGCTGAGTGAACCCTCGTCACACGGGTGCACCACAGCGCAGCGCACCGCCGCAAGCTGGCTCCCCAAGGCCAGTAACTCGTTGAAGCGCGCTTGCGGATCTGACAACTGGATGCGCGGCGCGGTGACTCGCGGCAAACGCACCTTCACTGTTGGCGCCAGTACCCGTGCCTTGCCACTGAGCACACATTGCCCGTTCTGATTCACCACCTGGCAATCGAGCTCGATACTGTTAGTGGCCGGGTCCCGCGCCGTCACGGTCACCGTGACATTCAGCGTGTCACCAACCCGCACCGGTTTGACAAAATGCAGGGCCTGATCTTGGTAAATGGTGCCCGGACCAGGAAACTGGGTACCCAGCAGCGCCGAAATCAGCGCACCACTCCACATGCCATGGGCGATCACACCATGAAACAGCGTGTCATTGGCATATTCAGGGTCCAGATGGGCTGGATTGGTGTCGCCGGACACTGCCGCAAAGGCCTCGATATCCTGCAGGCTCAGCGTGCGCAGCAAACGGGCACTCTGGCCGATGCTGATTTCCTCAAAAGTGTAGTTTTCGACGAGCTCGGTATCCAGGGGAAGATTCATTGTTTTGGTTTCAGGGTAAAAATCAGCGACGTCGGGCATCAGGGCGCATTAAAAAACTCGTCAAGTTTCAGACCGTCAGCACCCGGCTTGAAGCCTTGCTGGACCAAGTGTTCTTGTGCATCCTGCAGGACCTGGCGGGTCATTTCCAGACCATTCACATTAACACTGGTGGTTTCAATCTGGTAGCGCAGTACCAGTAAGCCACGCAACTCTTCGCGCTGGTGGGCGGTGCGCCGGTCCACCGACCCGGCTGGATAACTTGACTGGCGCGTCACCCGACGCTCCTGAGCCACCGGCTGGACCTGCGGCTGGTGCATCAGCTTGTCAACACACGACTGGTCATCCAGTGAGACACCCAGGCCGATCGCCAGCCTGGCGATACGGGCGTTGAGCTGCTCCAGGGAGTTGCCAAGTCGGCGCGAGACTTCATCGTTCATTTCCATACATCACCTCCAGCTGAATCCAAACGCCTGGTTTTGAAACAGGTGTTCATTTTAGGGTAAACCCTTGGTATTTCTTTCGAATCCACCAAGAATTAGTCAATCCATCAGGAATAAAAAAACCCGCCGAAGCGGGTTTTTTATCAAATGCCAAATTCTGAAAGAAATTACTTGGCAGTACGTGTGCCAACCACTTCGATCTCAACGCGGCGATTCTTGGCGCGACCATCTTTGGTCTTGTTGTCAGCAACCGGTTGTTTTTCACCCTTGCCTTCGGTGTAAACGCGGTTTTTCTCAATGCCCTTGGACACCAAGTAAGCCTTGACGGCTTCAGAGCGCTTGACCGACAACTTCTGGTTGTAAGGGTCACCACCAACAGAGTCAGTGTGGCCAACGGCAATGATGACTTCGAGATTGATGTCTTTCACCTTGGCAACCAGATCATCGAGCTTGGCTTTACCTTCGGCCTTCAACACTGCTTTGTCAAAATCAAAGAAGGCGTCAGCGGCGTACGTGACCTTGGTGGCAGCGACGGGAGCGGGCTTCGGTGCAGGTGCGGGTGCGGGTGCAGCAGCGGGTGCAGCTGGTGTGGCAGCCGGTGCAGGTGCGGCCACGATCGGAGCCGGTGCAGGAGCAGCCTTGGGAGCCACGATGGCACCGTCGCAGCCTTCAGCAGCGGTTGCAGGGGTCCAGAAAGCATCGCGCCAGCACAGTTCGTTGGAACCATTTTTCCAAACCGTACCGTCAGTCGCACGCCAGTTGTCAATGGTCTGGGCGCCGGCTGCAGAAGCGAGAGCTGCGGTAGCGATCAACATCGCCAATTTGTTCAATTTTTTCATGGTTCTCCTAGAAGAAAATGCCGCAGCAGCGCTGCGTGAGGATCTATCGGACGCTCAACATGCCTATCACAATGAGCGTTGCAGTGATTGTGCCACAGAGATTTTCCATCAAAATCGATCCTGTGCAAGCAAAGCGCTTCTATCAGTTACATAGATCAATAAATAGCGCCACCCGTTGCTAAGTTGCCACACGTACAGCAGCTTAAAATCCGCCCACTTCACCTGCTCTTGCCTCGCCTCAAGCCCGCCCCATGACCCAGTTCGCCAAAGAAACCCTGCCCACCAGTCTTGCGGACGAGATGCGTCGCAGTTATCTGGACTACGCCATGAGCGTGATTGTCGGGCGGGCCTTGCCGGATGCGCGCGACGGTTTGAAGCCGGTGCACCGGCGTGTGCTGTTTGCCATGCATGAGCTCAACAACGACTGGAACAAGGCGTACAAAAAGTCGGCACGTATTGTGGGTGACGTGATCGGTAAATACCATCCGCACGGCGACCAGTCGGTGTACGACACCATTGTTCGTATGGCGCAGGACTTCTCCATGCGCCACATGCTGGTGGACGGACAGGGCAATTTCGGCTCGGTCGATGGTGACAACGCCGCCGCGATGCGCTACACCGAAATCCGGCTGGCCAAGATCGCCCATGAGTTGCTGGCGGATCTGGACAAGGAAACCGTTGACTTTGGGCCAAATTACGACGGCAGCGAAAAAGAACCGCTGGTGTTGCCCACGCGCCTGCCCAATCTGCTGGTCAATGGCTCAGGCGGCATCGCCGTGGGCATGGCCACCAATATTCCGCCGCACAACCTCAACGAAGTGGTCGACGCCTGCCTGCACCTGCTGAAAAACCCCGAGGCCAGCATCGACGAGCTGATGGAGATCGTGCCCGCGCCCGACTTTCCCACCGCCGGCATCATTTATGGCATTCAGGGCGTAAAAGACGGCTACCGCACGGGTCGCGGCCGCGTGGTGATGCGCGCCAAATGCCATTTTGAGGACATTGACCGGGGCCAGCGCCAGGCCATCATCGTCGATGAGCTGCCCTACCAGGTGAACAAGAAGACGCTGCAAGAGCGCATGGCTGAACTGGTGCATGAGAAAAAGATCGAGGGCATCAGCCACATTCAGGATGAGTCTGACAAATCGGGCATGCGCCTGGTGATTGAACTCAAGCGCGGCGAAGTCCCCGAGGTGGTGCTCAACAACCTGTACAAGCAAACCCAGTTGCAGGACACCTTTGGCATGAACATGGTGGCGCTGGTCAACGGCCAGCCCAAGCTGTGCAACCTGAAAGACCTGATCGAGGTCTTTTTGAACCACCGCCGTGAGGTGGTGACTCGGCGCACCGTGTTTGAGTTGCGCAAGGCGCGAGAACGCGGCCATGTGCTCGAAGGTCTGGCAGTCGCCTTGGCCAACATCGACGAATTCATCCGCATCATCCGCGAGTCACCGACTCCCCCGGTGGCCAAGGCCGAGCTGATGACCCGTGCCTGGGACAGCCAACTGGTGCGCGAAATGCTCACCCGTGCCAAGGCCGATGGGGGCGTGGTCAACGCCGACGACTACCGCCCCGACGGGCTGGAGCTGCAGTACGGCATGGGCAAAGACGGCCTGTACCGCCTATCTGAAACCCAAGCGGGCGAAATCCTGCAAATGCGCCTGCAGCGCCTGACCGGCCTGGAGCAGGACAAGATCGTCGCTGAATACAAAGAGGTGATGGCCGAAATCGATGATTTGCTGGATATCCTGGCACGGCCTGAGCGGGTGTCGATCATCATCGGTGACGAGCTGGGCACCATCAAGACCGAGTTTGGTCAAACCAAGCTGGGCGCACGGCGCAGCCTGGTGGAACACTCGTCGTTTGATTTGTCCACCGAAGACCTGATCACACCCACCGACATGGTGGTGACTTTGAGCCACAGCGGCTACATCAAGAGTCAGCCGCTTTCGGAGTACCGGGCGCAAAAGCGTGGTGGGCGTGGCAAACAGGCTACCGCCACCAAAGAAGACGACTGGGTCGATCAGTTGTTCATTGCCAACACCCACGACTACATCCTGTGTTTTTCCAACCGTGGGCGCATGTACTGGCTCAAAGTCTGGGAGGTACCGCAAGGCTCACGCGGCTCACGCGGGCGCCCCATCGTCAACATGTTTCCGCTGCAGGATGGCGAAAAAATCACCGTGGTATTGCCACTCACCGGTGAGAAGCGCACTTTCCCCGCGGACCAGTATGTGTTCATGGCCACCAGCATGGGCACGGTCAAGAAGACCGCGCTTGATGAATTCAGCAACCCGCGCAAAGCCGGCATCATTGCCGTCGATTTGGACGAGGGTGACTACCTGATTGGTGCAGCCCTCACCGACGGCCAGCATGACGTGATGCTGTTTTCCGACGGCGGCAAGGCGGTGCGGTTTGACGAGAACGATGTGCGGCCGATGGGCCGGCAAGCGCGCGGCGTGCGCGGCATGATGCTCGATGAAAATCAGAGCGTGATCGCCATGCTGGTGGCGGAAGACGAGTCACAAAGTGTGCTGACCGCCACCCAGAATGGCTATGGCAAACGCACCAGCATCACCGAGTACACGCGCCATGGTCGTGGCACCAAGGGCATGATTGCCATCCAGCAGAGTGAGCGCAACGGCAAGGTCGTCGCCGCCACTCTGGTGCATGCAGACGACGAAATCATGCTGATCACCGACAAGGGTGTGCTGGTGCGCACCCGCGTCAGCGAGATCCGCGAACTTGGTCGCGCCACCCAAGGGGTGACACTGATCGGTCTGGACGAAGGCTCACAACTCAGTGGCCTGCAGCGCATCGTTGAGAACGACGCGATTCCGGCGACCGGAGAAGTGCCAACCGACGCGGCGGACGGCATCAACCCTGAACCGACTGACTCCGAATAAACATCGATTTGATAGCTATAAGCGCAATGAATAAAAGGTCTGGAGCCTGATTTCTTATAAATTCCGATGAACCGACCGTACAACTTTTCCGCCGGCCCCGCCGCCATGCCCGACGAGGTGCTGGCACAGGCGGCCGCCGAGATGCTCGGCTGGCACGGCAGTGGCATGGGTGTGATGGAGATGAGCCATCGCGGCAAGGAGTTTGGCCAGATTTACCAGGAGGCCGAAGCCGACCTGCGCGAACTGCTGGCCGTTCCTGCGAACTTCAAGCTGCTGTTCATGCAGGGCGGTGGTCTGGCCGAGAACGCCATCGTGCCGCTGAACCTGTCGCGTGGTGAAACCGTCGACTTTGTGGTCACCGGCAGCTGGAGCCAGAAATCAGCCCAGGAAGCGGCGCGTTATTGCACCGCGCATGAAGCCGCCAACACCCGTGCTGATGGCCATACCAGCCTGCCGGACCCGTCGACCTGGCAATTGAGTGAACGCAGCGCCTACGTGCATGTCTGCAGCAACGAAACCATCAACGGCGTGGAATACCCGGAGTTGCCCGACCTGAAAACCCTGGGTTGTGTTGCGCCACTGGTGATCGACTTTTCATCCCATGTGGCATCGCGACCGGTGGACTGGTCGCGCGTCGGGCTGGCGTTCGGTGGCGCGCAGAAAAACCTGGGGCCAGCCGGCTTGACGCTGGTGGCCGTGCGCGAGGATCTGCTGGAGCGCGCACTGCCGATTTGCCCCAGCGCCTTCAACTACAAGACCGTCGCCGATAACGGCTCGATGTACAACACCCCGCCGACTTATGCGATTTACATGGCGGGCCTGGTGTTCAAATGGCTCAAGCAGCAAGGTGGCATGGTCGCCATTGAGGCGCGCAACATCGCCAAGGCCAAGTTGCTGTATGACTGTATCGACGCCTCCAAGCTGTATGTCAATCGCGTCCAAAAGAACTGCCGTTCACGCATGAACGTGCCGTTTTACCTCAAAGATGCCCAGGGTCATTTGCTTCTGGATGCCGAACATCCGCTTAACTCGGCTTTTCTGGCCGGTGCCAAAGCCGCCGGACTGCTGCAGCTCAAGGGCCACAAGTCGGTCGGCGGCATGCGCGCCAGCATTTACAACGCCATCCCCCTTGAAGGTGTGCAGGCGCTGGTAACTTTTATGCAGGCTTTTGAGGCGCGCCACGCCTGAACCCCTTTTTTACTTAGCCCATGGCCAAAACACTACCCGAACTGCGCCAGCAGATTGATGCGGTTGACCTGGAGTTGATCACCCTGCTCAACCGCCGTGCCAACCTGGCGCATGAGGTGGGTGAGATCAAAAAGCTCGACGGCTCGGCGGTGTTTCGGCCCGATCGCGAGAATCAGGTCATTGCCAACCTGCAGGCCAACAACGCCGGGCCACTGAAACAGCACAGCGTGGCCATCATCTGGCGCGAGATCATGTCGGCCTGCCGTGCGCTCGAAGCAGCGCAGCGCGTCGCTTACCTGGGCCCGGCGGGTACATTCAGCGAACAGGCCGCGATCCAGTTCTTTGGCGGCAGCATGGCGCGCGTGCTGTGCGTCAGCATCGACGAGGTGTTTCGCGCGACCGCTGCCGGCAGCGCCGAGTATGGTGTGGTGCCGATTGAAAACTCATCGGAAGGGGTGATCTCGCGCAGCCTGGACCTGCTGCTCAACTCGCCGCTGCACATCATTGGCGAGACCAGTTTTTTGGTGCGCCACAACCTGCTGCGCCTGGAGCCAGCGCTGCACGACATCGAAGCGGTTTATGCGCATCCGCAGGCACTGGCCCAATGCCAGGACTGGCTGACCACCCATTTGCCCAAGGCCGAGCGGCGCGCTGCGTCAAGCAATGCCGAAGGCGCGCGTCTGGCCGCTACCAACCCGGCCTGGGCGGCCATTGCCAGTGAACGCGCCGGCAGCGAATTTGGCCTGCATGTGGCCTCGTTTGCGATTCAGGACGACGCCTTCAACCGCACCCGCTTTGCCGTGATCTGTCTGCCACAAACGCTGGCGGCACCACAAGCCACCGGGCGCGACTGCACCAGCCTGATTGTGTCGGTGGTGAATCGCCCCGGCGCGGTGCACGACCTGCTGGTGCCCCTGAAAAAACACGGGGTGTCGATGACACGGTTTGAGTCGCGCCCGGCGCGCTCGGGCCAGTGGGAGTATTACTTCTACATTGATCTGGCTGGTCACCCGGCGCAGCCCAACGTCAGCGCCGCGCTGGACGAGTTGCGCGCCCTGTGTGCGTTTTACAAGCTGCTGGGCACTTACCCGGTTGAAGCCGATGTTTGAACAGCTTGGCCTGATCGGCTGCGGCCTGATGGGCGGCTCGTTTGCGCTGGCACTCAAACAGGCCGGTCTGGTCAAGCGCGTGGTGGGTTACAGCAAGTCACCCACCACCACCGAGCGGGCGCGCCAGCTCGGCGTGATTGATGTCGAGGCACCGTCCGCGCTGCTGGCAGTGTCGGGTGCCGACATCGTGCTGGTCGCCGTGCCCGTGTCAGCATCCGAGGCCACTTTCAAGTCGATCCGCCACATGGTCACGCCCCAAATGTTGATCATGGACGTGGGCTCAACCAAGGGCGATGTGGTGGCGGCAGCCGAAATTGGCCTGCGCGATCAGCTCGGCTCATTTGTACCCGCGCACCCGATTGCAGGCAAGGAGCAGGCAGGCATCGAACACGCCGACGTCAACCTTTATCGGGACCGGCAGGTGATTCTGACGCCTGTGGAGAAAACCCTGAAGACCCAACTGGGTCGAGCCGAACAGGTCTGGCGCGCATTGGGCAGCAAGGTCGTACAGATGAGCCCGGCTGCCCATGACGCTGCATTTGCCGCGGTCAGCCACCTGCCGCACCTGCTGGCGTTTGCGCTGATGCAGTCGATCAACCATCAGGACCGAGGCGCGGAGTTCTTGTCACTCGCTGGCCCTGGTTTTCGTGACTTCACGCGCATTGCCGCCAGCGACCCCAAGGTATGGCGTGATATCTTTCTTGGCAACCGGGACGAGTTGCTGCGGCAAAGCCGGGCGCTGGTGGTGCAATTACAGGCGCTCGAAGTCCTGGTCGCCGATGGCCAGGGTGCCGCTCTTGAAGAAGCGATTGCCAAAGCCAGCAGCAGCCGCAGCCAGTGGCGCATGAACACATCCGACTGAATCCTGTTTAACCCACCTGGCAACCCTTGGCTGGCGGGTTCATCTTTGCATCGTTATGTACACAACCGCCTTTCTTGACCTGCCAGCGTTGACCCATGCCGGGGGCTCGATCACCCTGCCCGGCTCAAAGAGTATCTCCAACCGGGTGCTGCTGATGGCGGCTCTGTGCCAGGGCACCACCACGGTGTACGACCTGCTGGACTCGGACGACACGCGTGTCATGCTCGATGCGCTGCGGGCGCTGGGCTGTGATGTTGTCAACAGCGGCAGCACCGTCGTTGTCAACGGCATGGCGGGTCGGCCCCCGTTGCGTCAGGCCAAACTTTTCATGGGCAACGCGGGCACCGCCATTCGACCGCTGACGGCCGCACTGGCAGTGATCGGTGGCGACTTTGAACTGCGCGGCGTGGCCCGCATGCATGAACGCCCAATTGGCGATCTGGTCGACGCATTGCGCCAGTTGGGTTGCCAGATCGATTACCTTGAAAACCCGGGTTATCCACCGCTGTGCATTGGCCAGCCCACTTTGAAGCTCGACGCACCCATTCAGGTGCGCGGGGATGTGTCAAGCCAGTTTCTCACGGCGCTGCTGATGGCATTGCCACTGGTGGCGACAAAAAACATTGTCATCGAGGTGCTTGGCGAACTCATTTCGCGCCCCTACATCGAGATCACGCTGAACCTGCTGGCACGTTTTGGGGTCACGGTGCAGCGCGAGGGCTGGCAACGTTTTACCATCCCGGCGGGCTGTCAGCTTCACTCGCCTGGCGATGTGCATGTTGAAGCCGATGCTTCTTCTGCAAGCTATTTCATAGCGCTTGGTGCAATTGCAGCAAGCGCTAAATGGCAAAATGGCATAAAAATCCAAGGTGTGGGTGCAAGCTCGATCCAGGGTGACATTCGTTTTGTCGAAGCCGCACAAATGATGGGTGCGCGCATCAACAGTGGCCCCAACTGGCTTGAAGTCACACGGGGAACCTGGCCGCTCAAAGCCATTGATCTGGATTGCAACCACATCCCAGATGCGGCAATGACCCTGGCGGTCATGGCCTTGTTCGCGCAGGGCCGCAGCACGCTGCGCAATATTGGCAGTTGGCGCGTCAAGGAAACGGATCGAATCGCCGCCATGGCCTGTGAACTGCGCAAGCTTGGCGCCACCGTTGACGAGGGTACGGATTTCATACAAATCACGCCGCCAGCCCGGATCGCGGACTGGCGAGCGGCCAGCATCCACACCTATGACGACCACCGGATGGCCATGTGTTTCTCTCTGGCGGCGTTCAACCCGGCGGGATTGCCGGTTCGTATCGAAGACCCCAAGTGTGTCGCCAAGACCTTTCCTGACTATTTCGAGTCGTTGTTCTCGCTGGTGCAGGCGAAGCAGGTTCCGGTGATCTGCATCGACGGTCCATCTGCCTCGGGCAAGGGTACGCTGGCTTCCAGGGTGGGCCAGCATTTGGGCTACCAGGTGTTGGATTCAGGCGCGCTGTACCGCATCACTGCTCTGGCGGCCAGTCAGGCTCAATTGCCGATGGATGTTGCGAACGAGGGTGCCATTGCGGCGCTGGTACAAACGCTGGCCATTGAATTTAATGGCGAGTCCGTGTTGCTGGGTGGCGCTGACATCACCGAGGCGATCCGTGCCGAAAGGGTGGGAGTCGATGCCTCCAGGGTCGCCGCAATGCCTGCTGTGCGGGCTGCACTGGTCGAACTGCAGCACCAATTTGCCCGCCTGCCCGGTTTGGTTGCCGATGGGCGCGACATGGGGACCGTGATATTTCCTGGTGCCGCGCTGAAAGTTTTTTTGATTGCAAGTGCCGAACAACGTGCACAAAGACGCTTCAAGCAGTTGATTTCAAAGGGAAACACCGCTACACTCGACAGTCTTCGCGCAGACCTGCAAGCGCGTGATGCCCGGGACATGTCCCGTAGCACCGCGCCTTTAATGCCAGCGCAGGATGCCAGGCTGCTGGACAACTCGGATTTATCGGTCGACGAATCGGTGCATCAGGTGTTGGACTGGTGGCAGGGCATTCAGCCCTTCTGAAGTTTCTCTAGAGCT
>JAGOUM010000073.1 GCA_018061265.1 Rhodoferax sp.
TGGCAGTGCCCATCTTTCCAGCGACCGGGCTGGCCACGGCGAGCGATCGAGGGGTGGCAAATTCGGCCTGAATGGCGTTGGCGGCCTGGCTGTAGGGTTTGATCAAGAACTGGTCACCCACGTTCGGAACGCCGGCGACAGAAATGGTCAAACCGTCAATCGCGATGGGAATGGACGTGAAGGTGCTGGTTTGGCCATCCGAGCGGCGGGTGATGGTGCCGGCCGCCGCGCCAGTGAAACTGATCTCGTAGTCTGAGGCCGCCAGTTTGCTCAGGTCGCTGACACCCAGGCTCAGTGTGGCGCTCACCGCCTGGGTGCTGGGCTTCAGGACATTGGCTGAACCAAAGGTGACCGGTGTAAACAAGTTACCCCCAGCCACCCCGTCCAGATCGAGCCCCAGCCGATGCTGCTGGTTCACACTGGTCGTGACGACCATGGCGTAGCGCCCCAGCAGGTTACGTGCTTCGATCATGTCACTGTTCTTGAAGCGCAGCAAGCCGGGGATTTCACCGCCGCCGAGCAGGTTCTCGTCCATGACGGTGGTCATCCCGTTGCTGGTGACAGTCAATTTGCTGGTGTGTTGATCATCGAATACGTCTGAGTCCAGTGCCACGGTTGCGGCGTTGGTGCCCAATACCAGCGCGCGGCTTCCGCCCACAAAGAGGCCAATGGTCCCGTCGTCAGCCTCAATGGCGCTGGTCTGGATCAGCTTATTCAGGTCCCGGATCAGTTGGTCGCGCTGGTCCAGCAGGTCGTTGGGGGGTTGCCCATTGCCCTGCGCCCGCGCAATTTTTTCATTGACTTTGGCGATGCTGCTGGCAATGGTGTTGATCGAAGTGATTTTTTGTTTGAGTTCTTCGTCTACGCCGGCCTGCAATTCATCCAGCTTCAGTGCGGTGCCGCTCAGGCGGGCGGCCGTTTCGCTGACCCGTGTCAAGGCCACGGTGCGCGCCGTCAGGTCGGTTGGTGCGCTGGCGACATCAGAAAATGCGTTGAGCATGTCAGAGACTGCAGCACCCAATGCATTAGCACCACCCGGAAACAGGTTTTGCAACTGATTGAGCTTGTCGGAGCGGGCGGTGTCGCCGGCACTCACTGCGCTGGCCAGGGTGGCCTGCGTGTTCAGGAAGGTGCTGTAGTTGCGCTGGATGGTCGTGACCTCAACCCCTTTGCCGATGTATCCTGCGCCGGTGTACTGGCCGTCGTTGGTTTGAAGTACCGCGTTCTGTCGTGAGTAGCCCGCCGTATTGACGTTGGCAATGTTGTGCCCGACGGTCTGCAGAATCGTCTGATTGGCGGTCAGTGCCCGCGAGGCGATGTTTAACAGTCCGCTCATACGCTTTGGGCGACAACGGTGCTGCGCTGTTGCAGACGCTGTGTTGCTTCAATGGCGCGACTCAGCTTGGTCGCATAGTTGGGGTCGGTGGCGTAGCCGGCTTTTTGCAAGCTGCTGGCAAAGGCAAAGGCCGAACCGGTTTGCTGGCTGACCTTGGCATAACGCGGCGACTGGGTGATCAGCCGGGCGTAATCGCGAAACGACTCATCGTACGAGTTGTAGGCGCGGAACTTCGCCACCTGTTTTTGCGCCACCCCATTCACATACTCGGTGGTGGTGACCTCGGCCACTTTGCCCTTCCAGTTGCCTCCCGCCTTGATGCCGAACAGGTTGTATGAGGGCTGTCCACCGGCTACCTTGATCTCGGAGCGGCCCCAGCCGGTCTCCAGCCCGGCCTGCCCGACCATGTAGCTGGCCGGTATGCCGGATTCTTTCTCGATGCGGGCTGCAGATTCTGCATGTCGCTCGACAAAACTACTTTGGCTGGCGCTGGGTTTGACGGCATTCCTGCTGTAGATGGCCAGTGAGGATGCACGTTGTAGCGCACTGATCGGGGAGGCTGCGCCGGTCGAAGGTGCATCTTCGGGTGCCACTGCCACACCCATCTGGCGCGCCAGTTGTGCGGCAATCAGGTCAGACAAGCCGCCCGGACGACCCGACATCTGCACGGCAAATTGCTGGTCCAGCAGATCGGTACCGAGGTCGCCACCCGGGCTGTCCAGCAGTCCGGACTTCATCGTGGCCTCGCGCATGCTCTTGATCAGCTCGCGCATGAACAGCGACTCAAACTGTTTGGCCGTTTCCTTGATCGCGGCCTGTGAGTTTTGCCCCGCCTGCAGCTTGAGTTTGCCCAGCGAGCTGGCATCGGCTGCCAGTGTGTTGGACAAGGACGACAGGGGAGTGGATGCGCCCAGGCTCATCAGATCACCTCCAGCTCCGCGTTCAGCGCGCCGGCTGACTTGATGGCTTGCAGAATGGCCAGCAGGTCCTGCGGGGTCGCACCCAATGAGTTAAGTGCCCGCACCACATCCGCCAGTTGGGGTGATGGTGGCAACTGGATCAGCATGCCCGGCTCCTGCTTGATCTGGATATCCGACTTTTCAGTCACCGTGGTCTGGCCACCTGCCAACGCATTGGGTTGACTGACCGATGGCGTGGTGCTGATGCTGATCGACAGATTGCCATGGGCAATGGCACAGGCACCCAGCGTGACGGCCTGGTTCATGACGATGGAGCCGGTACGTGAATTGATCACCACCTTGGCCGACGGAACGGAGGTTTCCAGTGGCAACTCTTCGAGTTCGGCCATGAACGTCACCCGTGCATCGGGCTCGACGGGTGCATGGACCCGAATGGTGCGGCCATCCATGGCCTGGGCAATGCCCGCACCAAAGCGGGTATTGATGGCCTGCGCCACGCGGCGTGCGGTCTGGAAGTCCGAGGCGTCGAGACCCAGAATCAGGCTGGTGCCTTCCTGCAGCGGAGTGGGTACGCTGCGCTCGACTTGTGCGCCACCTGGTATCCGCCCGGCGCTCAAATGGTTGACCTGGACCTTGCTGCCGCCCGCAGCGGCACCGGCACCGGCCACCACCATATTGCCCTGGGCGATGGCATAGATCTCGCCGTCGGCACCTTTCAGGGGGGTGGCAATCAGCATGCCGCCCTTGAGTGACTTGGAATTGCCCACCGACGACACATTGACATCAATGGTTTGCCCCGGGCGTGCAAATGCCGGCAATTGCGCTGTGACCAACACAGCGGCCACGTTCTTCAACTGGAGTTTGGCTACCGCATCGGCTGGCAGGGTGATGCCGAGTTGCTGCAAATAGTTGGTGATGCCTTGCGAGGTGTAGGGCATCTGGGTGGTCTGATCACCGGTGCCATCAAGCCCCACCACCAGGCCAAAACCGGTGAGCTGATTGCTGCGGACACCTTCGACGGCGGCCACTTCCTTGATGCGTGCAGCCTGGGTGCTGCTTGAGAAAGACACACCGGCCAGTGCCAGCAGCAACGCGACCAGCGGCAGGCTGGCAAGCAGCTTGCGCAGGCTGGTCTTTGATGTGTTGGAAGAATCGTGCATTTGGTTTACCCCTCGGCACGATTCTGCGCATCTTTAGAACGGTAGAAAGCTGAAAAAGAACCGTGTTAACCAGCCAACTGTCTGCGCTTCGGCCTGCGCACCGCGTCCCTTGGATTCCATGCGGGCGTTGGCCACCTGGGTCGAGTTGATCAGGTTGCCGGGTTTGATCAGATGCGGGTCGATGGTGCCTGAAAACCGCAACACGTCGACGTTCTGATTCACACCAATCTGTTTGTCACCGGCCACCACCAGGTGACCGTTGGGCAGTACATCGACCACCGTGGCGGTGATCGTGCCTGAAAAGGTGTTGGCGCTTTCAGTGGCACCTTCACCAGAAAAGTCGCTGGCCGACGATGTGCCGACCCCAGCTTTGAGCCGTGCCAGATCTGCGGCAGACAACAACGGGAAGGCGCTCACGCTGGCCGACATGGAACTGGTCCGGTTGGCAGTTGAGCTCGACACCTGGCTGGCGGTCACCCGTTCGACGATCTGGATGGTGACCATGTCACCCACCATTCGCGCACGCGCGTCCTCAAAGGCAGGCCGATACGAAGCTGCCCGGTACAAGCTGCCGGTGGCGGGTGCTTTTGCAGCGCGCGCCGGTGGCGCGATTTCTGTCTGGACCGGTTCCGGGAAATCAACCGACACCGGTTGCGGCAACGATGCACAGGCGCCGAGAAAAATCAGTGAAATACTGCTCAAGCCCAATTTCAGTATGGGTTTATTGCTACAGTTGATGTGGTGGCAGACCGGTTTCATGAAACACCTTACGGCTTATAGCTGCCCCAGTTTCTGGAGCATCTGGTCTGAGGTCTGGATTGCTTTGGAGTTCATTTCATAGGCGCGCTGGGTCTGGATCATGGTCACCAACTCCTGCACCACATTGACGTTGGACGTTTCAATAAAACCTTGCATCAAAGCCCCCATGCCATCGGTACCGGCGGTGCCCGCGGTCGGCTGGCCCGATGATGCGCTTTCGGCAAATAGATTGCCGCCTAGCGGCGTCAGACCGGCCGGATTGATGAATCGCGCCAGCGCGATGCTGCCGATACCTTGCGGTGTGGTGCTGCCGGGTACTGTGGCAGTGACGGTGCCGTCACCCGCGATGGACACCGAAGTGGCATTGGCCGGGACTGTGACTCCATTGGCAATGGGCAGGCCGGTTGCCGTGACCAGGGCCCCGGCGGAATTCACCTGAAAAGCGCCGTCCCGCGTGTAGCTGGTGGTGCCATCCGGCATGGTGACCTGAAAGAACCCGTCGCCCTGAATGGCGACGTCGAGCTTGTTGCTGGTCTGCTGCAAATTGCCCTGCGCAAACGAGCGGCTGGTGGCCACCGTGCGCACACCCAGGCCCACCTGCAAACCTGTGGGCAAGGTGGCCTGTTCGGTGCTGTTGGCCCCCACCTGGCGCAGGTTCTGGTACATCAGGTCTTCGAATACGGCGGTGGCGCGCTTGAAGCCGGTGGTCGACACGTTGGCCAAGTTGTTGGAAATCACGTCCAGCTGCATTTGCTGGGCTTCCATGCCGGTTTTGGAGATCCACAATGAATTGATCATGATCTTGTCTTTCTGTATCAGCCTTGAATGCTGAGCAATTGGGCAGCGGCGCGGTCATCGGCCTCCGCGGTCTGCATCAGGCGCGTTTGCGCCTCAAACTGGCGTGCCGTCTGAATCATGCTGACCATGGTCTCGATGGCGTTGACGTTGGAGCCCTCGATCACGCCAAGCTGCACCCGCGCCGCCGTGTCATTGGCCATGGGTTCACCTGAAGTGGTTCTGAAAAGGCCATCACCGCCCCGTTTGAGCGGGTCTTCGACCGTGGGTGTCGCCAGTTTCAGGCGGCCAATACCCGCTGGGGGCTGGTTGCCTACCTTGGCACTCAAGGTGCCATCAATACCCAAAGTCACCTCGCCACCCTCTGGCACGGTGATGGGGGCACCACCGTCGCTGAGCACGGTCAGCCCGTTGTTGGTCATCAGCGTGCCATCTTGCGAGACTTCAAAGGATCCGTTGCGGGTGTAGGCTTCGGTGCCGTCCAGCCCCTGTACGGCAAACCACGAATTGCCCGTGGTCATGGCGTCCATGGCGCGGCCAGTCCGCTGTGGGCTGCCGGGTATGTCCAGAAATCCTGGCGTCGCCTCCACCGCCATCACACGTGTGCTGGCACCATCCCCAGTGACCGGAACGGCGCGGTAGGTGGACAACTCGGCGCGAAAACCGTTCGTTGACACATTGGCCAGGTTGTTGGACAGCACGGCCTGCCGATGCGCGGCGGCATTGGCCCCGGTCATTGCGGTGTAGATCAAGCGGTCCACGATGGCTCCTGGTCAAATGGGTATACGGAAATTTATTTATCGCAGGTTGACCAGCGTGGACATGATCTGGTCCTGCGTCTTGATGGTCTGCGCATTGGCCTGGTAGGCGCGCTGGGCCGTCATCATGTTGACCAGTTCGGCCGTCAGGTCGACGTTGGACTCTTCGAGTGCACCGGCACGCAGGATGCCGAACTTGCCGTCGCCTGGCTGCCCTTGGACTGGCAACCCCGATTCACTGGTGGAGGCCCAGGCGTTGCCGCCCAGTGGTGACAGGCCTTGAATATTTCTGAAATCGGCCAGTGCAATCTGCCCGGCAGTTTGAGCCTCACCGTTGGAGTACCTTGCCGTGATCACACCATCTTCGCCGATGTTCAACCCAACCAGTTCACCGGCGGTGTAGCCATCCTGGGTCAAGTTGGACACTGCAAAAGAAGTGCCATATTGGGTGGCACCCTCAAATACGATGTCGAGCGGTCCATCCAGAAATCCATCTGTATCGTTGGGATTGTTTGACGAAAAAGCAGTTGGCGTCGCCAGTGTCACGCCGAATTTTCCTGTATTTGGCCCGGTCGTGATGGTGTCGGTAGGGGTTGTGAGGTCGCCTGAATCGTCAAACGTCAAAGTGGCTACAGGGGTTGTTGAGCCAAGGCTGTCGTAAACCTCCCATTCGTTGTCAGTGTCTGTCTTCACGAAATAGAAGGTAACGTCGGTCGCAACGCCTTGTGCGTCGTAAACATTCAAGGATGTTCCGTAGGTTGACCTTAACACTGGCGGGTCGCCGGCGGCCAGTGTGTCCGCCGGGCCAAGTGCCCTTGCGTCCAAATTGAACTCCGCTTCAATGGTTGTGGTTGCACTCGCTGCAATTGGTGCACTGGTGGGCAGTTGCAGCTTTTGAATGGACACACTCGTCGCGTTTCCGTCTTTATCTGTTGGATAGCCCATTAAATTAGAACCGGTGTTGGTGCGGATGTATCCATCTTTGTCCAGTTTGAATGAACCATCGCGGGTATAGCCCATCGATCCATCATTCATGGTCAATTGAAAGAACCCACTGCCATTGATGGCGACGTCCAGGTTGTTACCGGTAGTAGAAATATTCCCCTGGGTGAACTGTTGTGCGACGGCGGCCAGTTCAACACCAATACCCGATCCGCCTGCAGTTGCAGAACCCAATGCCGAGGATACAAGTGCGCTGAATTCGCTGCGTGATGCTTTCATGCCGATGGTGTTGACATTGGCGATGTTGTGCCCGATCACATCCAGGTTGCGGCTGGCGGCGTTGAGCCCTGATAGTCCGGTTTGGAACGACATGATGCTTCCTTGAAAGATTGATGTTTGATTTAAAGAATGGCCTTGATGCTGTCGTAAGGTGTGGTGCCCCGGTCCTGCAGCTGCAAAGACATGGCGCCGTTTTCCATCCCGACAGAAATCACCTTGTCAACGCTCAAGGTGCTTGCGCTGACCGCCTTGTCACCCAGCTTGGCGATAACCCGGAAGGTGGGTGTGCCGGTGCCCTGGTAATTGGCCGCGTCCCAGCTGAAATAGTGGCGTCCGGCGTCCAGACCACCGGCGTCAATGGTGTCAATCACCTGGCCGCTGGGGGACAAAACTTCCACCTTGACACTGTCGGCACGCGCACTTAGATCGATAGCGCCTACCGCCGTGCCATCAACCGGGACCAGGCTATTGCCGTCCATCAGCACATTGTGGCCCACCATGTTGCTGCCTTGCAGAACCTGCATGGCGCTGAATTGCTCCGCCAGGCTCTTGAGTGTTTCGTTCACCTGCTGGATACCGGTCACCGTATTGATCTGCGCCATCTGGGTGGTCATCTCGGCGTTATCCATCGGGTTCATCGGGTCCTGGTTGTTCAATTGGGCCACCAGTAATTTGAGGAAACGGTCCTGCGCGGCCTGCATGTCAACCGCGCCGGAGGTGCTGTTAGTGCTGGAGCTTGTCAAGGTGCTGCTGACAGAGGAGGTGGCGGTGATCATGACGGATTCCTTGTTTATTGGCCCATCTGCAGCGTCTTGAGCAGCAGGGACTTGGCCGTGTTCATGACTTCGATATTGTTCTGATACGAGCGCGAGGCCGAAATCATGTTGACCATCTCTTCCACCGGGTTGACATTGGAGTAGTTCACGTATCCCTGCGCATCGGCAGACGGGTGGTTCGGGTTGTGCACCCGTTTGAAGGGTTCGTTGCTTTCCTGTATGGCACTGACCCGCACCCCGGCTGCGGCATCCGAGCCCATGGGCGTGGTCTGAAACACCACCTGTCGCGCCTTGAAGCCCTGGCCGTCCGGCCCTGCCACAGCGTCGGCGTTGGCCAGATTGCTGGCCACTACATTGAGCCGCTGTGACTGTGCGCTGACGGCACTGCCCGACACATTAAAAATTGAGAACATGGACATGGTTTTCTCCGGCTGGGTTCAGACCTTATTGCCCCTGGATGGCACTGAGAATGGACTTGGACTGGCCGTTGATGAACCGCAGGGTTGATTCGTAACGCACCGAGTTGTCAACAAAATTGGCACGTTCGCGGTCCAGATCCACACTGTTGCCATCCACACTTGGCTGGGTCTGCAGGGTGTAGGCGAGATCCGAGGCACCAGACATCTGGCTGGCGCTATTGCTGCCAAGTGCAATGTGACGGGGGTGACTGGTTGTGTTCATGGTGTTTTTGTTCAAAGCAAGGCTGCTTGCGGATTGGCTCAACGCACTGCCGCTGGAGCCGATTGACTGACGCAAGGCTTCCTGAAAATTGATGTCTTTGGCAACATAGCCGGGTGTGTCCGCATTGGCGATGTTGCTGGCTATGACGCGTTGGCGTTCCGCCCGCAGCACCAAGGCCTTGGAGTGGAACTCCAGACCGCTGGTCA
Organism: Rhodoferax sp.; assembly: GCA_018061265.1. Lineage (GTDB taxonomy): Bacteria > Pseudomonadota > Gammaproteobacteria > Burkholderiales > Burkholderiaceae_C > Rhodoferax. The sequence continues at coordinate 8,613 of JAGOUM010000073.1, forward strand.
AATTGGCAAACATAAAACACCTTGGCTTTCCTGCTCGGCAGGCAAGGCCTGCAGGGCACTGATGGATGGACTGATGAGCGATTATGAAAACGCCCCTGTTTTTCTAAACCCCAAATAGAAGGGGAAATGGCAACTACTTCGACAGTCTGGATAGGGTCTGGTTTGCGTACAGTCGGGAGACTTGCCAATGGAGCCACCATGTTTTTAGTCAGTCAGAGCCGGTTTGCACGCGTCATCGCCATTCTGGCGATCTGGCTGGCTGGCCTGGTTGATGTGGCGCAGGCTCAGGATGGCGCATCGCACGACGGGGCGCTTTACACAGAGGTGCAAACCTGGCTGAATCAGGCTGTTGCCAGTTCAGGCGACCTGCCCTTGCGCATGGAGGTCGAGGTGGGCGCGCTGGATCGCCGCCTCACGCTTGCCCCTTGTGCCCTGGTCGAGCCCTATTTACCCGCCGGGTCTCGCTTGTGGGGGAAAACCAGGGTCGGCCTGCGCTGTGTTCAAGGTACAGTGAAGTGGAATGTTTTTTTGCCGATCACGGTCAAGGCATTTGGTCCGGTCTGGGTGGTGAAAGGCCAGCTTGCTTCTGGCGCGGCGTTGACCGAGTCTGACTTGATGATGGCCGAGGCAGATTGGGCAGAACGAGCCAGCCCGGTGGTCGCCAATCAGGCGGACTGGCTTGGGTTGCTGGCGACGCGCCCCTTGTCGACCGGGCAGGTGCTGCGGCAGGACATGGTCAAGGCAGCCCAGGTTTTTTCCTCAGGTACTCAGGTTCGGGTGGTGGCGCGAGGCGTCGGTTTTGAGATCGCCACCAGTGCCCAGGCATTAACTGCCGGGGTGGTCGGGCAGCTTGCGCGCCTGCGAATGGACAACGGACGGGTCGTCAGCGGAGTGGTTGTTGACCGTCAAACCGTCAGGCTAAGCTTGTGACTGCTGCCACCATGTTGAAAAAAAAGTTAAAGTTCAGGCTGTTTCTGTCGAAAGTGACTCTACGAGGCTACATCACCCGTAGTTTTGGAGAACACCATGAAGATCAGCCAACCGACCGACAATTCTGTAGCACTCAGCAGCAATGCCGCTTCTTTGACCACCAAAAGTGGCCAAACGGCGGGTGTGCCGGTCAAATCCGCACCTTCACGGCCCGCTTCTCCCTCAGGTGTGGCGGTAACAGTGTCATCCTTGACCCGGTCCATGGAGGTGACAAGCCTCTCCGATACGCCGGACGTCGACATGACCAAGGTCAGTGCCATGCGGGAAGCCATCGCCCAAGGCAGCTTTACCGTCAACGCAGAGGCAATTGCCGACAAACTGCTCGCCAACGCCGAGGAAATGCTCCAGCGCATTCGGTCTTAAGCGCCTCTTTGGTGGCTTTTCCTCTTTTTTTTGAGGAAAAGCGATGAATGCGCAACCAACCTCTTCCATCCTGGATCAAGTCGAGACCCATCTTGAACAGTTTTCTGCCGCGTTGACCAGCAACGACATCGGAGGTCTGTCTTTGGCGACAGCAGGTTTGCAGACGCTGGTGCCCGGCTTGTCGCAAGTCATGCGTCAGCCGGCGTCATGGCGCGCCGATCCTGCAGTTGCAAACCGGCTAAGAAAAATCACTACCGCATTGGCAGCCAACCGCGAAAGTCTGTTGCGGCGTTCCGTTCTGGCGGAGCGTGCTTTGGCGACACTTATCCCGTCGACCCGATCAGACACCTATTCCGCTGGTGCTGGTGCGCGTCGAACTTACGCTGGTTTTGGTCGGCAAAGCGGCGAGTTCAAAGTGACGACCGCCTGACGGAGATCTCAATGTGTGCGCATCTTGGCACGCAGCCGGGCGATCGACTGGCTGTGCAACTGGCAAATTCGTGATTCCGTCACATCCAGCACTGCGGCAATTTCCTTCAGGTTCATGTCCTGTTCATAGTACATGCTCATGATGTGCTGTTCCCGCTCCGGCAGGTTTTTGATGGCTGCCACCAGTGCCGTGCGAAGCCTCTGGTCGCGCAGCACATTGATCGGATCGGCATCGACATCACCCATGTGCCGATCCAGAAAGCTGTCTTCGTCGTCTTGTCCGTGACTCATGTCTTCCAGGTAAATCAGCTGGGTTCCCTGCACCTTGGTCAGCAGGCTCTGGTAGTCCGACAGGCTCATTTCCAGCGATGCCGCAATTTCGCTCTCCATGGGCGTGCGGCCCAACATATGCTCCAGGCGCCGCATGGCCTCTTCAATCTCTTTCTGGCTTTTGCGCGTGCCGCGAGATGCCCAGTCGTTCTCACGCAGTTCATCCAGCATGGCACCGCGAATGCGCTGGGTGGCGAAGGTTTCAAACTGGACGCCTTGCGTGGCCTCAAAACGGGACAACGCCTCGGACAGCCCGATTAGCCCCACCTGAATCAGATCGTCAACCTGGACGTTGGCGGGCAATTTGGCCATCATGTGGTGCGCCAGTTTGCGCACCAGCGGCTGGTATTGGCGAATCAGGGCGTTGCGTTCAAGCTGACCCTTGGCGGTATACATCAATGCATCCTCTCCGATGGATGCCGCTCTAAAAGGACTGCGTTCTCAAGCAGTTGCAGGGCCAGCCGGTTGACACCGTCCGGTGCATTGTTGTTCCCTTGCCCACCTGCCGAAACCGTGATTGGGCGCACCTGATAACCCAGAAAGGCCAGGGCGCACTGCTGCAGGTGTTGGGAGGGTGTGGAGTAAGGCATGGTCGGGCTGCCAATAGTTGGCAGCGCTATATTAGCAACAGTTGGGTGCAGTTGCGCCTTCTGCAGCAATTGTTTTAGCGCCTCATAGGCGGTGAGTGACGCCGCCTTCAATGGTGGCAACACCAGAAGTGGTGCCAAACCGCTTTGTTTGAACAGTCCCGTCAAAGTCTGCGTGTTGGCATAAACCATCACCACCGCGTAGTTGTGAAACAGCTCAGCCAATGCAGCGCCTGGTTTCCCTTGTTTGCCCAGGCGCTCAAATCCCAGGGCAGCGGGCAGCACCGACCACGACACGGATTCGTCCGCGTTCTGGCAGCGCTCCAGCGGGTTGTCCAGCAATTGTGTCAGTCCGGCGTTCTTGGGTGATTCCTGGGCATGCCCATCGAGTACCAGCACCGAAAGTCCCATGTCGACCCAGGCATTACATAGCGCCCAAAGCAGGGGCAATTCACCCTGCTGCTGGCCATGACTGGCCACTGCAACCAGCCGTGGTGCCAGTTGTGGCACCAGGGTTTGCAGCCCGGCCGCCTGGTTGACACAGTTTTCAAGCATGAAACTGCTCCGATTGCAGCGGTGTCGAGTTGGCAAAGAAAAAACCCAGGTCAGTGGCTTTGGGATCAAACGCTGATTTAACCGGTGAGCGCATCGACATGGCAACCAGCTGCGTGGCATCCGCGCGCTCCCAGTCTTCGGGTACCTTTTGCCCCATCGTCACGCCGCGCAGTTGCAACTGGTGGCGGATGATGGCGTCGAGCGCCGGACCAAGTTTGGCGGCCTCATCCAGTTTCGACAAAATGCCTTGTTGCACTCCGTTGGTCTTGAACGATGCAATCACATCATCCAGTGTGTCACCATGGCCACCTGCGTTGAGCACCAGCAACCGGTTGACGCCTGGCACATCCAGCACGTCAAGCATGTCGCGTTTGCGCGGGTCATTGGGGGCAATTCCGGTGGTGTCGATCAGCACCATTTTCTTGTTTTCCAGCAGACCCAGCAGGTCCTGCAATGCGGCGCGGTCATGCGCCAGGTGCGCCACCACGCCGAGCATTCGGCCGTAGGCACGTAACTGTTCATGGGCGCCCACCCGGTAGGTGTCCAGCGTGATCAGACCCACACTTTGTGCGCCATAAGCCTTGGCACAGAGCCCTGCCAGCTTGGCGGCGGTTGTGGTCTTGCCGACGCCTGTGGCCCCGACCAGCGCAAAGGTGCCTCCCTGATCCTGAATGGCCTGGGCATTTGCGTCGGTCCGCAGATTGCGGGTCAGGATGTCCATCACCCAGCGCAGGGCATCCGCTGCCTGCATGTCGTCGGGCAGGCGTTCGAGAATGGTTCTGGCCAGCGTGGGGGAGTAACCTGAGCGGATCAGCTTGAGCATCAGGTTGGACTGAATCGGGTTTTGCCGCGTCTGGCCCAGCCAAGTCAGCGTGTTGAAGCGCTCCTCGATCAGGTTCTTCATGGACTGCAGCTCGGCCACCACACCCGGCGCCATGCTGGGCGGGCTGGCTTGACTGGTGCGCGCTGCAACGCGCGGCTGAGCGGGTGGGGCGCTGACAGCGGCTGGCGCTGCAATGAACTGGATCTGTGCTGGACGGCTAGGCTGACGTTCTGCAGGCTGGGAATCGATCCGGTTGGGCTGCACTGTTGCAGCTGGTTTGCTGCTCTGTTGTCCACTCATGGCTTCATGCCGACGGCGCAACATCCGTTCGCGCACGTAGTCCTGAAACGACAGTGTGCTCATGGCCAGCTGGGTGGCGTCATCCATCACCTGGCTATTGGGGTTGGCGGTCAGGCGCGGGCCTGTCGGTGCCAATGGTCTTGGCGCGGTTTGGGTACTCGGCTGATGTTTGCCCTGACGGACCATGGCATCACGGTCCAGCTCTTCCAGGGTGTCTTCTCCGGTGGCGACCACCTCGACACCAGCATCCGTCGGACGGTTGGACAGGATCAGTGTGCCATCGCCGAAGGTCATTCGGGCTTTGGATAGTGCCTCGCGGGCGGTGGGTGCTATAAATTTTTGTATGTTCATGATGCTGCACCTTTCAGGATGGGGCCAACGCGAATTGTGTGAGATTCAGGTATTTCGCTGTGCGCCAAAACCTGCAACCGGGGCGCCACACGGCGAACCAGGCGGGAGATGGCGCTGCGGATCTGGTCGGGCACCAGCAGGCAGGCAGGTATGCCAATTTCTTCCTGCTTGAGTGCCACTTCGGCGGCTTTTTGGGTAAGGATATCGGCCACGCCCGGGTCAAGGGCTTGTCCCTGGCCGGTCGGGTTGCCAAGCGCCTGCACCAGCAGGCGTTCCAGCGCCGGGTCAATCGCGATCACGTTGAGCTCGTTGATCGGCCCGTAAATCTGCTGCACGATCGCGGGTGACAGCGCAATCCGCACCCGGCGCGCCAGCTCGGCAGGGTCACTGGTGGCACCAGCGTGCTCCGCCAGCGACTCGATGATGGTGCGGATGTCCCTGATATGGACAGACTCTTCCAGCAGCAACTGCAATACTTTCTGGAACACGGCAATCGATACCATTTTGGGAACCACTTCTTCGATCAATTTTGGGGCCTGTTTGCTCACGTGCTCTACCAGCTGCTGGGTCTCTGTTCGGCTTAATAATCTTGCGGCTTGCACCTGCATCAAGTGTGACAAATGTGTGGCCATGACAGTCTCGGAATCAACCACGGTAAACCCGGCCATTTGCGCGGCTTCCTTCTGCGTGCTGTCGATCCAGTGCGCTGGCAGACCAAAAGCCGGGTCGGTGGTGGGTGTGCCGATCAGCGGGGTGGTGATACCACCGGGATTGATGGCCAGGAACTGTCCCGGAAAAGCCTCGCCCTCACCAACAATCACACCACGCAAGCTGATACGGTACCCACTGGGCTTGAGTTCCAGGTTGTCGCGTACATGCACTGGTGGCGGCAAGAAGCCGACCTCCTGTGCAAACTTGCGGCGCACACCTTTGATGCGTGTCAGCAGGTCGCCCTGGCGGTTTTTGTCAACCAGCGTGATCAGCCGATAACCCAGCTCCAGCCCCAACTGGTCTACTGGTTGCAGGTCGTCCCAGCTGGCTTCACTGTCAGAGGCGGGCGTCTGGATTACCGGCGCATTCTCAACCGGTACTGGCTGATGTGACAGCACCCAGGCACCGTAACCCAGCACCATGGCGATTCCCAGAAACACCGTATGGGGCATGCCAGGGATGACGCCCAGAATACCCATGATGGTTGCGGTAATGCCCAGCACCTTGGGTGATATGAACATTTGTGTGACGATCTGTTTGCTCAGATCGTGGTCTTTGCCGACCCGTGACACCACCATCGCCGCTGCCACCGAGATCAGCAAGCCCGGGATCTGCGCCACCAGTGCGTCGCCCACAGCCAGCAGGATGTAAGTGTCTGCGGCCTGGGAGGCCGTCAGGTTGTGCTGCAATACACCAATGGCGAAGCCGCCAAAGATGTTGATCAGCAAGATCAGGATGCCGGCCACGGCATCGCCGCGGACAAACTTGGACGCACCATCCATCGAGCCAAAAAAATCCGCTTCTTCAGACACTTCAGCTCGGCGGCGCTTGGCTTCCTTTTCGTCGATCAAGCCCGCATTCAGGTCGGCGTCCACCGCCATTTGTTTACCTGGCATGGCGTCCAGAGCAAAACGTGCCGACACTTCGGCAATCCGCTCGGCACCCTTGGTGACCACCACAAAGTTGATTACCACCAGAATCGAGAACACGATCAGACCGACAGCAAAGTTACCACCAATCAGGAAGTGGCCAAATGCCTCGATCACTGCGCCCGCCGCACCCGGGCCGGTGTGGCCTTCAAGCAGCACCACCCGGGTTGAAGCCACGTTGAGTGACAGGCGCATCAAGGTGGTCAGCAGCAGGACCGCAGGGAACGCCGCAAAATCCAGTGGCTTGATCATGTAGGCAGCCACCATCATCACCATCAGCGCCACCGAGATGTTGAAGGTGAAGAAGGTGTCCAGCATCCATGTCGGCAGCGGCAGTACCATCATGGACAGAATGGCGACCACCAGCATCGGTGCCGCAGCACCCTGCATCAGGGCGCGGTTGTCACCCAGCCAGTTCTTGAAGGAGTTCAGATCGAGGTTCATGGTGTTTCAGCCACTGTGACCACATTGGAGAGTGGGTCAAGTTCGGGCGGTACGAAGGGCACTGGCACTTCGGCGGGCATCGGGCCGTCACCACGTATGGCCGCCTTCAGGCGGTAAATGTAGGCCAGCACCTGTGCCACGGCGGTGTACAGGCTGGAAGGAATATCCTGGTCAATCTCAGCGTTGGCATACAAGGCCCGCGCCAGCACGGGCGATTGCAGCACCGGAATGGCATGCTCGGTGGCAATGTCCCTGATCTTGAACGCCAGCAAGTCTGCGCCTTTGGAAATCACGCGGGGCGCATGCATGGTTTTTTCGTCGTACTGGATTGCCACTGCAAAGTGTGTCGGGTTCATCAGCACAAAATCAGCTTTAGGCACGGCCTTGACGCTGTTGCCTTGCGAAATGTCGCGCTGCCGCTGGCGGATGTGGCCCTTCATTTGGGGGTTGCCGTCTGACTCTTTGCTTTCCTGTTTCATTTCCTGATGCGACATCTTCATCCGGGACCCGTGCAGGAACTTCTGCAAGGGCACGTCGATCATGGCCACAATCAAAATCACCAGCAGCATCAGGCCCATGCCGTGCTTGAGCCAGTCGGTCAAGTAAGCAATGGCGTGTTGAGACGGCTGCAGCAGCAGGGAGCGTAATGTTTCCAGACTTGACGACAGGTAAGTAAAACCAACCACCAGCAACATGCCTGCAATGAAGCTCATCTTCAGGGTGTCGGTGAACTTCTCCTTGGTGAACATATTGCCCAGCCCGCGCAAGGGGTTGAGGCGACTGAAGTCGGGTGTGATCGGCTTCAGGCTTTGCACCCATCCGCCAACCGCCACCGTGCTACCCACCGCCAGCAGACTGACAACTGCGGCAAATGCGGCACAACCGACCAGCCCGACTGCGGCCATGTTGCCAAGCCGGGTCACCATCAACGCCGGGTCAGCAATGGTCTGGGCGTTGAAAAGCAGTTGCAGGCTGAATTCACGTTCGATGTGCTCAAGCATCAGCGGCAATAACCAGATCAGTGCAGCCGCACCGCCACCAAGTACCGCAAGATGTGACAGGTCGCGCGAGCGCGCAACCTGTCCGTCGTCCTTGGCCTTTTGCAGCTTGCGCGCCGAGGCGGGTAAATTACGGTCTTGACTGCTGGATTCCATGTGGGGCGACGCTGTGGTTCACCCCATTGTCTTTAGCCGCCCCTAAAACTAAAGGACAAAAAGCAGGTGAAAACCCCGCCAGATTCGCGC
>JAGOUM010000205.1 GCA_018061265.1 Rhodoferax sp.
CTTGCGGGTATACGTCCAGCACAGAATGGCCGTGTGCGTATTGGAGGTCGCGACATTCGTCAGTTTGATCCGGTGGACTACCGTTCATGGCATGGCTACCTGCCTCAACAGATTCCGGCGCAGCCAATCACAGTGCGCGAGGCCATGACTTTGCGCCGACCTGTCAGTACCGACCGGGAACTGTTTGACGCACTTTGCCGCGTAGCGGGTGAGAAATGGTGGCAGTTTTTTAACGCCAGTTCCGCCGCTGCGGCCCTGGATGTCAGTATCGCGCCGTCGCGCGAAGACCGCGAGGCAACGCGGGGTCGGTTTATCGTGCGACTGGCCGCGTCGGTGCTGGGTGATCCACCACTGGTGCTGCTCGATGATCCGCTTGGCGACCGGGACCCGGCGCTCGACCCGCACCTGATGGTTCTACTGGATAGTTTACGTGGCCAAAGTACCGTCGTTTTGGCCACGCATCGCCCTGACCTGATTCAACGATGCGATCTGGTCGCCGTCCTCAACGACGGACAACTTGCCCATTTCGGCCCGGTCGCGACGCCAGAGTCTGTCGCGGCGCCAGCAAAAGTCTGATTTTCAAGGAACACGCCATGAGTCAAGTTTCCACACCCGACATTGTTACCATCGCTGCCGGTGATACGCGCACGCTTTCCAGCATTGACGCCCTGCTGGATGACCGTGGCCAGTCACGGACTTTGCGACATACCTTGATGGGTATCGTTGCTGGTGTCATCGTGCTGTTCGCTTGGGCCATGTTGGCCCAAGTTGACGAACTCGCCCGCGCACGCGGCGAAGTTCAGCCCGGTGGTCATGTGCAGGTGCTGCAAAGCCAGGAAGGCGGCACCATTGTCAAATTGCATGTCAAGGAGGGTGACAGTGTCAAAGTGGGCCAAGTCATCGCGGACTTTGCCACCACCGACATCGAAAAGCTCAGAACTCAGACTGACATCAAGCTCAACGCACTGGCCATTGATCGCGAGCGCATGCTGGCGGTGCTGGAAAGTCGCAAGCCCGATTTCGCCAGTTTTCAGCCGGAATACCCCATGCTGGTACAGCAGGCACTGATGACCTACCGGGAGCAGATTGCCAACCGCGACGCCGCCATTGCTGCGAAACGTGGCGAGGCCGGGCAGCAAAGTGCCTTGATCGGAGGGGCTGAGGAAAATCTGCCACTCATACAGCGCGAGATTCGGGAAGCCCAGGACCGCCTGCGTCGACTGGAAGAAGGGGCAAAGAAGGGTGTGGTGACCCAATTGGCCCTGAGCGATGCACGCCAGCAGGTCTCGTCACTTGAGGAACGACTGGCCGATACAACAGCCCGCACCGCTGGTATGCGCAGCACGGTGGGCGGCGTAGGCGCCGAAGTTGCCCGGGTGCGGGCCGAATTTAACCAGCAACTGAGCCAGGAGGTCAGCAAGGTGACCGAGCAACTGCGAGAACTTCAGGCAGAGCGCAAGGCACTGGAAGATCGGCAGGGCCGGATCGAAATCAAGGCACCTGTCACCGGAATCGTCATGAACCTGCCCCAAACCGCAGAAGGGGCCGTGGTGGCACCGGGTGGCGTGGTGGCAGAGATCGTACCGACCGGCATGGATATTGTGATGGAGGTCATGGTGCTGCCGCGCGACATTGGCTTCATCAAAGAGGGTCAGCGCGCCAGCGTCAAGCTTGACAGCTTTGACTCGGCACGCTTTGGCGCGGTGGAGGGGCATGTCAAACGCGTGGCACCCACTTCCACCAAGATGAAGGAAAACGGCGCGCCGTTTTACAAGGTCGAAGTGGCACTTGTCAAACCCTTTGTCGGCGCCGAGAACCACCGTCTGATGCCAGGCATGACCGGGGAGGCCGATATCGCCACCGGTCGCAAGTCGGTTATGCAGTACCTGCTGAAGCCGATATTCCTTGCTTCTGACACCGCCTTCCACGAGCGATAGCCACTCCCCTACTCTGTCCTTTCCGAGGTGAGCAATGGACAAAAAAAACACTGGTTTCACCAGATCCGACCTGACAGCTGAACAGCAGGCGATGCTTCTCAAAACCCGTGAGAAACCGCTTGGCAAGGTTGGCGAACCCATCGAAGGCGGCGAAATGGTTCCCATCGCCTGGGAAACGGGCATCAGCCCTGAGCCGATTCCCGCTTCGGACATTGAACCGGATGTGGCGGGTATCTCGACTAATGCTAATGCCAACGTCGATCCGGCCGCCTATGCGCCGGCCGGACCCGAGCGGACATTTCATACTGACGGCTCGCCTTCGCCACAATGTGAACCCGGAATCCCCCCTCAGTTATTGACACAGACAGGTACTGTTGCCCCTGGTCTTGTCAACATCGGCCCGCTGACACATGTGGATCTGGATGTCTCGGGCCCTTGGGTCGTGACGCCAAGCAATCAACCGCCGGTGACGCAGCCCCCGATCCACGTTGATCCGCCACAACCACCGCTGCCACATCCAACTCTGCCGCCCGTGGTCACACCACCACAGCAACCACCGTTGAACCAACCTCCGTTGCATGTGGATCCGCCCAAGCCACCGGTGGTACAACCACCGCTGCCTCATGTGGTTACCCCACCGCAACAGCCGCCCGTGAATCAACCGCCTTTGCATGTGGATCCGCCACAGCCACCGCTGCCACATCCCACGCTGCCGCCGGTGGTGACTCCACCCCATCAACCTCCGGTAAGCCAGCCTCCGATCCATGTGGATCCACTGCAGCCACCGCTGCCACATCCCACGCTGCCGCCCGTGGTCACACCACCACAGCAACCACCGGTGAGCCAACCGCCGTTGCATGTGGATCCTCCACAGCCACCGCTGCCACATCCAACTCTGCCGCCCGTGGTGACTCCACCACAACAACCACCTGTAAGCCAACCGCCGTTGCATTTGGATCCGCCACAGCCGCCTTTGATACAACCGCCGCTGCCCCAAGTGGTGCCACCACCCAATCAACCACCGGTGACCCAGCCTCCGATCCATGTGGATCCACCGCAGCCTCCGCTGCCGCAGCCAACGTTGCCACCAGTAGTCACACCACCACAGCAGCCACCGGTGAGCCAGCCACCCGTTCATGTGGACGTGCCTCAGCCACCGTTGCCGCAGCCAACGTTGCCACCGGTTGTTACTCCGCCACAGCAACCACCGGTGAGCCAGCCTCCAGCTCATGTGGATGTGCCTCAGCCTCCGCTGCTTCAGCCCACACTGCCTCCAGTGGTCACACCACCGCAGCAACCACCTGTGAGCCAACCGCCGTTGCATGTGGATCCTCCACAGCCACCGCTGCCACATCCAACTCTGCCGCCCGTGGTGACGCCACCCAATCAACCTCCGGTAAGCCAGCCACCGTTGCATGTGGATCCACCACTGATCCAGCCCACTCTCCCACCGGTGGTCACACCACCACAGCAACCGCCATTGAATCAGCCTCCCGCGCATGTGGTTTCGCCCCAACCTCCGCACCCTCAGCCTGCACTTTTTGTTGGTGCGGATAAGGGGGCCCTCATTGAAGATAACAACGTATCGGCTGGCAGGATCAGTACATCCGGAACCTTGAAAGTGCTGGATCCCGATCCAGGTCAGGGACTTCTGCAGGCACAAACGAATTCGCAGGGGACCTATGGCGTTTTCAGTGTGGACACAAGTGGGCATTGGACTTACAGCGCTACCAACAGTGACTTGGCGATTCAGGCGCTGAAAGCTGGCGATGCCTTGAACGACCGCTTCACGGTGACCAGCGCTGACGGAACCCAGCACACCGTATGCGTCACGATTCAAGGCACGAACGACGCTCCCACGCTTACCGCCCAAAGCCACTCCCTGGTCGAAGATGGTGCACGAGTTGCCGGGCAAATGGCCGCTGGCGATATCGACAGGGGCGACTCAAAGACATTCAGTATTGCTGCTCCGATAGCAGGTTTAATCTTCCAAATCGATGGCAGCTACACATTTGACCCAAGTGATGGTGCCTACCAGCACCTCGCTGCAGGTCAGACCGAGACCTTAACGGTGCCGGTCACGGTAACCGACAGTGCGGGTGCGACTGCGACGCAGAACCTCAGCATCACGCTGACCGGTACCAACGATACCCCCACCATCGGTGGCGTGAGCACCGCAGCCGTCACCGAGGACAAGAATGTCATCGGTGGCAGGCTGGAAACTGGCGGTCAGATGACGATCACCGATGTAGACACCAGCCAGCATCACTTTGAGGTTCAGATCAACAAGCCTGGGACTTACGGTACCTTCAGTGTCGACGCGTCAGGGCACTGGACCTACACGGCAGACAATGCGCAGACAAAGGTGCAGTCCCTCAACGTTGGCGAAGC
>JAGOUM010000074.1 GCA_018061265.1 Rhodoferax sp.
CCGGTCGGCCGTTTTATTACTTTGCGTTTGGCGCAGCATGCACTGAAGTTGCCATCGACACGCTGACCGGCGAAAACCGCGTGTTGCGGGTCGACATCCTGCATGACGTGGGGCGTTCGATCAACCCAAGCCTGGACGTTGGCCAGATTGAAGGTGCGTTTGTACAAGGCATGGGCTGGCTCACGACCGAACAACTGGTATGGAATGACGCCGGTCTGTTGACAACCCATGCACCAAGCACCTACAAAATTCCGACCGTCGGCGACGTGCCGGCACATTTCAAGGTCGCGTTGTGGGACGCGCCAAACACCGAAGACAACGTCTATGGATCCAAAGCGGTGGGTGAGCCGCCCTTCATGCTGGCCATCAGCGTCTTTGAAGCCTTGCGGGATGCTGTGGCCCAGTCCAAACCCAATACGAGCGTCGTCACGCTTGGCGCGCCAGCAACGCCGGAGGCTGTTCTGAACGCTTTGTCGGGCTAAACGCCCGCCAGCGAGCGCAAGCCGCTGGGGTCAACCAGATTGAGCACGCGGCCAGACCCACTGATCAGGCTTTGCTCACGCAAATGGCGCAACACCCTGGAGAAGGTTTCAGGCGCAATGCCCAACTGCGCGGCAATGCTGCGTTTGCGCTGCTGTAGTTCCACGGCCATCACGCCAGTGCCGCGTTGCTCGGCATGGCTGAGTAACCACTCGGCACAACGTGCCTCGGCATCTTTGGCAAGACGGCTGACTGCAAACTCGGTCTGGCGACGATGGGCCATCGCCACATCGTTCAGCACCGCCTGGGCCGATTCAGGCAGGTCGGCAATGGCTTGCTGAAAATCCGGCAATGCCACACAGCAGAGCTCAACCGGAGAATCCGCCAGGGCATCCACCAGATGTGGGAAGCCCAGTACAACTGAACTTGCATCAAGCCAGCATGGCCCCTCAAGGACACCGATCTGGTGCTCCAGCGCCACGCCACCCATCACACCCAATGCGACGCGCCCTGAACGGATGTAATGCACACAGTTTTGGGCGCGACCGCGCTGTAGCAGAACCTGCCCACGCGCCATTGACCGACAAGGAACGACTGAATTGAGCGTGTCAATGGGAAACATGGCCGTGACTGTGCCGCGCCTTGTGGGCGCAGACCTTGAGCCATGTCAACTTACTGAGAAAAATTTCCGCTTTGTCCATCAAACGTCGTGCCGGATCACCTTATGCAAGTGATCCGCAAGCCGTAGGGTCATTGCCGCGATGCTGATGGTGGGAAAGTTGGCACCGGATGTTGGAAAAACAGAACTGCCAGCCACATAAAGATTGCCCATGCCGTGGACCAGACAGTGGCGGTCAACCACGCCTAGCGCAGGTGAGTCGTTCATCCGTGTGGTGCCGCTGTGGTGCCAGGTTCCTTCGATCTGCTGGGGCCAGGCGTGTCCTTCAATAGGCGGCGGCAAGGCCACATCGGCCACGCCGGCAAGTTTGAGCTCCTCAGCGAAGATTTGCAATGAGCGGTCAAAAGTGCGCTTCAGGATCTCACTGTCGAGGCGCCAGCTCACCTTGGCCCGGGGCATACCCAAAGCGTCACGATGTTCTGACAAGGTGACACGGCTGTCTCTCTCGGGCGGTGGCTCACAGATCACCTGCACGGTCACATCGCGAATCAGCGAACGCGGATGGAGCAAACGGGCCAGAACAAAACTGGCCGTATTGACCGGGTGCTTTGCCAGCACACCCATGTCCGCCCAGAAACCAAAGTCTGGGTCTACCTTGGCGTGCAGCCGGTGTTTCATGCGTATGACGGCTTCAGACGCCTGTGTCCCTTCACCTGGAAAGACCGAGTCGAACCAGAGCTGCGCGTTCATCAAGCCTTCACGTTGCTGAACCTCGGGTGAAATCGCAAACTGGGCCGCCACACAGGTGCCATTGGCTGACACTGCCTTGTTCAGGTAATGAAACTTGATGTCGTACAACTTGTTGTGCGCCTGATTGGCCGCGTATTTGACACTTCCCAACATCAGCCGGGGGTGATCCATGAAGTAACGCCCCACCAGATCGTGCGAATTGCCCAGGCCGGCCTGTTGTTGTTTGTTGGCAGCAAGTAGCAGTCTTGGATTTTCTATGCCCCCTGCAGCAAGGACAAACTGCCGCGCCCGAACGGTGATGTTGCGGCCGCTCAAGGTCCGTACATGCAACTGCTGCACTGTGCGGCCGTCGGCGTGGGTCTCGATGTCAACCACATTGGCGTTCAGATACACCTTCACATCAGTGGACTTGGTCAGGGCATCGCGATAGACCTGACCAAAACGCGTTGGTGGACTGAATTGCGAAATGCTGTCCAGCACACGGCCACTGGGCAGCACAATGCGCCGAACATCGGGTCGCTTGATGGCCTGGGTCCAGTAATCCACGTCGTAGTTAAGCGGTCCAAGTTGCAACACCGGGTGGGCGCGTTGGTAATACGGTGTCAATTCCTCGATGCCGAAGGGCCAGCCGCTGTTGGGCACCCAGGCCCGCTCGGCCATGTCATGAGCCTGCAAGGGCCGACACCAACCGCCCCAGCAATTGCTGCTACCACCCAAAAAGCGGCTGCGACAGCCGTCGGCAAAGGCGTAGGGCAGCCCCGCGCTGCTGCCACGGTAAAGATCCCGCGTGGCACTGTCGGGTTTGAAGCCGCCACTTTCCAGCAAAATGGTGTCGATGCCATGGCGCATCATTTCAAGCGCCAGGGTAATACCCGCCACACCACCACCGACAATACACAGGGTGCTGTCAAGACAGGTGCTTTCCTCAAGTTTTCTGGTATCAATAAACATTATTTTTCCCAAGCCTAAAGATTGACCCCAAGTCTCAGCCAGCGCCGCCGATCCGGCATGTCACCGATGGATTGCATGCAGTGCCGCACCGGCCAGCCCCTGGGCAGCAGCGTCGTAAGTGTAACTTTGCACCAGCTCGCGTGAACGCTGGCCGAATCGGGCCAGGAGTTTTTCATCTTTGAGCAAAGTCACCAAGGCTGATGCCCAACGCTCTAGGTCAAAATCAATGACATACCCATTCTCGCCTTCAAGCACCAACTCCCCGATGACGCCAGCGTAAGGCGTGGAGATAATCGCCAGCCCTGACGCACACGCCTCGTTGATCACCACACCCCAGACATCCCCGACTGTCGGAAACAAAAAAACCTTTCCCTGGTTATAGAGAGCTGGCAATTCAGCCTGCATACCAAAACCGTGAACACTTGCTTCAACTCCCGTCACCTGTGCCAGCCGCTCGCGCAAGGCACCCTCAAGCGGACCTGCGCCGACAAAAAGTGCTTTCACTGGTCGTCCCAGCCTGACGGCGGCCAGGGCACAGACCTCCACCGCAAAAAGTGGACGTTTGCCATCGACAAGCCGACTGCAAAACACCACGTCAAAGGACCTTGAATTGTTTCCAAAGTCAAAACGGGCGTTGTCAACACACAAATGTGATTGGAAAAAATGTCGCTGGACGTCAATACCGTATGACGCGTACAGCGCGCGTGATCCCTCACTGGCACCAATAAAGGCCTGGCTGCCAGCGTAAACCAGCCGACGCACAAGTTTGTGCTTCCACGAGAGCGCAAGCTCCGAATCAAAGGTGCCATCGGTCATGGGGACATGTTTCTTGCGGAACAGGCGTGCATACAGGAAGCCATAAAGGCTTGTCGGATTGAACCCATCCGTGATGACCACGTCCGGGTCAAGTTGCCGCAACACGCCAAATACATCCGGGTTGTTGTGAACGTTGTGCCCATTACTGGAACGATAGCTGGGCTTCAACACCACATGTTCGAACTCAAAGGATGGCAAATCTGTGAAACGGCCAGGCTCCTGAATGATCGAGAAAATGTGCGTCATGTGCAACCGGGAATCTTGCGCAATCCGGTTGTAGATTGGTACCCGGTAGGGTACCGGGTTGTTGGTGATTTCCACAACTTTCAACATTTTGCTCATACAGCCCTACGATTTAGCTAGACGAATTGTGTGACCCACCGGGATGCCAGGAGTATCCGGCAGGTGGTACAAAGGATGCTAACTCAACAAATGTTCGGTTTTCTGGCTGGATACGCGCTCTTGACCCGAGTTGTCAGCCAGGCTGGGCGTAAAACTCGCTGTACCCCGTAATGAAAACGCTGTTAATCAAAAACGCTCGCTGCGTCGCATGTTTTGCCCCTGTCACACCGGCCGACTTCGGCGTCGTCTCAGGCACCAGTATTTTTGTGCGGGGACACCTTATCGAGCGCATAGGGGCGGCCAATGAATTGCCGCAGACCGCAGATGAGGTGATCGACGCAAGAAACCACCTGGTCATCCCTGGTCTGGTCAACACCCATCACCACATGTACCAGTCTTTGACCCGGGCCATTCCTGCGGTTCAGAACGCCGAGTTGTTTGGCTGGCTGCGCGGGCTTTACCCGCTCTGGGCGGGCCTGACCCCGGAAATGATCAATGTCAGCACCCAGGTGGCCATGGCCGAGTTGCTCCTGAGCGGCTGCACCACCAGCAGTGACCATCTTTACCTTTACCCCAACGGGGTACGCTTGGACGACAGTATTGAGGCAGCCCAGCAAATCGGCATGCGATTTGTGGCCACACGCGGCAGCATGAGTGTCGGACAAAGCCAGGGTGGACTGCCTCCCGATGGGCTGGTAGAACGGGAAGACACCATTCTGAAAGACACCCAGCGAGTGATAGAGCGCTGGCACGACAAAGGCCATGGCGCCATGGTCAACGTGGCGGTGGCACCCTGCTCGCCCTTCAGCGTCAGCCGCGAACTGATGCGCGAGTCCGCCGCGCTGGCACGCAGCCATGGTGTACGCCTGCATACCCACCTTGCAGAAAACGACCACGACCTGGCTTATTCTCGGGAGAAATTTAACTGCACGCCCACCGAATACGCACAGGATCTGGGCTGGCTTGGTGCGGACGTTTGGCACGCCCACTGCGTCAAACTTGACGACCCGGGGATCCGTCTTTTTGCCGCCAGCGGTACCGGCGTTGCTCACTGCCCTTGCAGCAACATGCGCCTGGCGTCAGGCATTGCACCAGTACGACGGATGCTGGATGCCGGGGTACCCGTGGGTCTGGGGGTAGACGGCAGTGCCAGCAACGACGCCGCGCACATGGTGAATGAAGCGCGCCAGGCCATGTTGCTGGCACGGGTGGGACGTGCCATGCAAGCCCCTGAACAGCGGGTGGATGCCACAGGTCAACCCAGAACCCTTTACGGGTGTGACCTTGGCCCCTCAGAAATGACAGTCCAGGACACATTGATCATGGCCACCCGTGGTGGCGCGCAGGTGTTGGGCCGCAGCGACATTGGCCACCTCGCCCCTGGCATGTGTGCAGATCTGGCGCTGTTTGACCTGGAAACGCTTGGATTTGCCGGTGCTGCCGTACATGATCCGCTGGGTGCCTTGCTGTTATGTGCCAGCGCCCAGGCGGATTTCACCGTGGTGAATGGCCGCGTGGTCGTGCGGGAGGGCCAACTGACAACCGTGGATACCGGCCCGCTGATCGAGCGCCATAACATCCTCGCGCAACAACTGGTGCAACGACGCTGAGCAAAGTCCCGCGCCATTGACGTCCTGTTGAGCTCGAATATCAGGCGTCTCATTGCCAGTTGACCAGAATCAATACCTTCTTCCTCTTGTCTGCGTAACATATTTTTGGCATCAGGTCCAGCCCGAAATCACAGTGATGAGGAGAAATCATGACAATCAACTTGGTCACGATCAATACGCCCAATCATGAAAAATTAAACCTCGAGCTTGATGCCAGTGGCGTATGGACATTGCGCAAGAATACGACACCCAACTGGCGGCAGTACTGCCATTTCCCCAATGGCAGCTGGGCTGAAATTAATGGCATGTTTGGCCGGGAACTGGTTCTCCGAGATGCGGACAAACAACGCTGTTTCTCGTTGCTGGGTTGGGGCAGCCCCACTGGCAAAGCCCAGCTTGTTAAAAATTCGACCTATGGCGATTGGGCCTTTACCACCCGGCCCAAACACAGCGATTCCAGCTTGACCATCGGACTGGGCATCAAGGCGGGCGGTTTTTTGCCCAACCTGCCAGTTGCCGGCGGCGAGGCCGCCGCGCTGATGGTCTACACGCCAGATCAGGGCACATATGCAACACCATACGGCTTGCCGACAGTTCGCTTGGGCCTGGGCGGAGGTGCCTCAACCGGGGTGATATTGGCGATCATTCGCGGCTTCAGCTCAACTTCAGCACTGCATGGGTTCCAGGTTTCGGGTTTCGACACCAATTTGTCGTTTGGGACAAAGATCGCTCACCAGCAGATGAACCCGGAGTTCACTGGCAAACTTGCCGAGTTTTTCAAATACCTGCTGAGAAGTGGCTGGAGCATCCCCGATGAGCGATGGAATGACGCACTCACCATGGTGAAAAACGTGGTGTTTAACGCGCCCGAAATTGAAAGTGGCATCGCTGCCGACATCATCGAATCGCCCTCGGTGGAGATATGGGATATTCCCTTTATCGGTGCCGGTGTTGAAGTCAGTTTTTTTCACATGGCCGGCATCATGTTCAAGATGGATTTTCTGAGCTTCAGCCAATGGATGGCAGAAAAAAATACAGTGCATTAAACTCCGGGTGGGCCACGCCTGGCCCGACCACGGCGCGTGCCTTCAGGTGCCAGCTCTGGTCATTCACCCAGGTAAGCGGCACGTACCTTGGGATCTGTCAACATGGTCTTGCCTTCACCCGTCATGGTGATCAGCCCGGAGTCCATCACATAGCCACGGTCAGCGATCGCCAATGCCCGACTGGCGTTTTGCTCAACCAGCAGGACGGTCACGCCTTGCGCATAAACCTCGCGCACCACCTCAAAAATCTTGTCCACCATGATCGGCGACAAGCCCATTGACGGTTCGTCCAGCAGCAGCACCTTGGGGCGACTGATCAAAGCACGGCCCATCGCCAGCATTTGTTGCTCTCCCCCGCTCAAGGTGCCAGCCAACTGATCGCGGCGCTCTTTGAGCCGGGGGAAGATCCCGAACACCTTGTCGATGTCGGCCTGGATCTCGGCCTTGTCATTGCGGATGTAGGCCCCCATCTGAAGATTCTCCAGGATGGTCATACGTGTAAAGATCCCACGGCCTTCAGGCACCATGGCCAAGCCCTGCTGCACCAGGTCCCAAGGACCCTGGCCACGAATACTCTTGCCCATGTACTCGATGTCGCCGTCGTTGATCGGCAACGACCCGGTAATGGCTTTCATGGTGGTGGTCTTGCCCGCACCGTTCGACCCGATCAACGAGACCAGTTCACCTTCCCGCACCTCAAAATTAACGCCCTTGACAGCCTGAATGCCGCCATAGGCCACTTTGAGGTCCTTGACTTTGAGTAATACGTTTGTCATTGCGTGGTCCTGTGTTCAATGTCCGCCGGTGCCCAGATAAGCCTCAATGACCTTCTCACTGCGCTGGACTTCGGCGGGCGTGCCCTCGGCGATCTGTTTTCCGTAATCAAGCACGGTGACACGGTCACACAGGCCCATGACCAACTTCACATCGTGCTCAATCAGCAAAATGGTCCGGTTGTCTTTGCGTATCTTGTCAATCAACTCACGAAGCAACACCTTTTCGGTGCTGTTCATACCCGCCGCGGGTTCATCCAAGGCAATCAGCTGCGGGTCGGTGGCCAGGGCGCGGGCAATTTCAAGCCGCCGTTGATCACCGTAACTCAAGGTCCGAGCCTTGAAGTCAGTCAGGCGACCGATGCCGACATAATCCAATAACTCCTGCGCACGCTGAGCAATCTGCGCCTCTTCCGCTTTGAATCCGGCGCTACGAAAAATCGCGCCAACCAATCCTGAATGCGTTCGCACGTGCCGCCCCACCATGACGTTTTCGATCGCCGTCATTTCGGCAAACAGACGGATATTCTGGAAGGTACGGGCAATGCCGGCTTTGGCGACCTCATGCACTGCGGTGGGCTGGTAGGTCTTCCCAGCCAGTTCAAAGCTTCCTGTATCGGGCGTGTACAGGCCGGTCAACACATTGAAGAAAGTGGTCTTGCCCGCGCCATTCGGGCCAATCAGGCCGTAAACCTGGCCACGTTCGATCTGAATACCCACATCACTGAGGGCCTGCAAGCCACCAAAACGCTTGGAAACCCCGGCCACATTGAGAACGATGTCTGTCATGGTGTTCAATTCCTGTTACACAAGGGTGCCATCATGGTCGGGTGGTGGGCAGCGACTTGCCATGCTCGGGTGCTGGCCACAGGCCACGCGGGCGCATCAGCATGATGACAATCATGGCCAGCGCAATCAGCAACTGACGCAGGATCGACGAATCGAGCCGCCCTCCTGTGGCCGCCTGCAAGGGACCCGCCACATAACGCAGCACCTCTGGCAAAGCGGACAAGGCCACCGCACCAAGAATGACGCCCGGCAAGTGACCGATACCGCCCAGGACCACCATGGCGACGATCATGATGGATTCCATCAAAGCAAAGGATTCCGGCGAAATGAAGCCCTGAAAAGACGCGAACATCGCTCCAGACACCCCACCAAAGGTCGCACCCATACCAAACGCCAGCAGTTTGAGGTTGCGAGTATTGATGCCCATGGCCTTGGCGGCAATCTCATCCTCTCGAATGGCCATCCAGGCACGACCCACCCTCGACAACTGCAGGCGATGTGAAATGATCACACTGGCCACCACCAGTACCAAAAACAGGTAGTAATACAGCGTCACCGAGGCAATTTCAAAACCGCCAATCTCGATTCGTTTACCCAAACTGAAGCCAAAGAAACTCAAGGAATCAATTTGCCCCATTCCTTTGGGACCATTGGTGATGTTGACCGGATGGTCCAGGTTGTTCAAGAAAACACGAATGATTTCGCCAAACCCCAGCGTCACGATTGCCAAGTAGTCGCCCCGCAAGCGCAAGGTGGGTGCACCGAGCAACACACCAAACAGCGCAGCCAGGCCCGCCGCTGCTGGAATGACCAGCCAGATCGGGCTGTGCAGACCATTCGGGAACAAGGCCGCAAAGAGAGGGAAGGTCTCGGACAAATGAGGGGACGCCAGCAACGCATACATATAGGCCCCAATGGCAAAAAACGCCACATAGCCCAAATCCAGCAGACCGGCATACCCCACCACAATATTCAACCCCAACGCCAACAGCACGTACAACAAGGCCATATCGGCAATGCGCACCCAGGCGTTTCCAAAGCCCTGCAGAACCAGTGGCAACACCAACAACGCGATGCCAGCCAGCACAAAAAGAATGATTTGTTGCTTTTGTTTCATAACGCCCTCACGCCCGATCTGCAACCCGCTCGCCCAACAAACCGGAAGGTCGCAGTGTCAATACGACAATCAGCACGATGAAGGCAAAGATGTCCGAGTAGTGACTACCCAGCACCCCTCCGGTCAACATGCCGATGTACCCGGCCCCCAAGGATTCGATCAACCCCAACAACACGCCGCCAACCACTGCACCAGCCAGATTACCAATACCGCCAAACACCGCCGCCGTAAACGCCTTGAGTCCTGGCAGGAAACCCATGGTGTGTTGTACCGTGCCGTAGTTTGCCGCCCACATGATGCCCGCAATGGCCGCCAGCACAGCTCCAATGACAAACGTGGCAGAAATAACAAAGTCCGGTTTGACTCCCATCAATGCCGCCACCCGGGGATTCTCAGCGGTCGCACGCATGGCACGACCCAACCGGGTGTAATTCACAAGCCACATCAGCACACCCAATGACACCGCAGTCATGGCCAAAATGAGTACCTGGGTGAGCGTGATGACTGCGCCGCCAATCTCATAAGGCACCACTGGCAGCAGGTTCGGGTAAGGCTTGTAGTTGGGCCTCCAGATGATCATGGCCAGGGTTTGCAGCAATATCGACATGCCTATGGCCGTGATCAGCGGTGCCAACCGGGGGCTGTTGCGCAGGGGTCGGTAGGCCAGTTTTTCAATAGAAAAGTTGAGTGTCGCCGCCACCACACACGCGACCACCATCGCGGCCAGCAGCATGATCCAGCCCGGCACACCGGGCATGGACTCCTGCATCAAACCCAAAATACTCCAGCTGGTTAAAGCACCCACCATCAAAACTTCGCCGTGGGCAAAATTGATCAGTCCAATAATCCCGTACACCATGGTGTAACCCAGCGCGACCAGGGCATACATGCTGCCCAACACCAGACCGTTGATGATCTGTTGTATCAAGGTTTCCATAAATCGTTCTCCGAATGTGGCCGAGCGGCTGTTCGACTGA
Organism: Rhodoferax sp.; assembly: GCA_018061265.1. Taxonomy (GTDB): domain Bacteria; phylum Pseudomonadota; class Gammaproteobacteria; order Burkholderiales; family Burkholderiaceae_C; genus Rhodoferax. The sequence goes on from JAGOUM010000074.1 coordinate 10,271, forward strand.
TAGTCTGACCCAACGCAAGTTGTGATGAAAGCTGCGGTTCATATACGCCAGGACCTCAAGCAATAAGCCTGCCATGCACCTGCCCGCCCGCCAAGTGGTCGCGATTGTAGTCAAGGGGTTTGCGGCAGAGACCGGACAGACGTGCGGGTTTACCCTGCAATGCGGATTACATCAGCCCGCGTTTTGCTCCATTAATGAAACTGATTCGAACCAGCAGTCAGCGTGATCTGCAGCCAATGCATGCTAAACCGGTTACACAGTCAGGCCAACGATTTCAGGAATTTTGCCCGGTTCCTGCTGCGGCATTGCTGGCCCTGAGGCGACGCAGCTTCTCGGCAATACGGATCTCCAGGCCGCGTTCAACCGGGTGGTAAAAACCTGGATCAGCCATTCCATCTGGCAAATAACATGCGCCGGCGGCAAAACCGTCCACCTCGTCATGGGCGTACTGGTAACCCTTGCCGTATTCCAGGGTTTTCATCAGCTGGGTTGGGGCATTGCGAAGGTGCATGGGCACCGGGCGGGTGACGTCATTTTTAACAAAGGCCCTGGCCGCGTTGTAGGCTTTATAAACCGCGTTGGATTTGGGTGCCGCCGCAAGATAAACAACACATTGCGCCAATGCCAACTCACCTTCGGGTGTACCCAAGCGCTCATAGACCTCGGCGGCGTCCAGCGCCAGACGCAGCGCACGCGGATCAGCAAGGCCAATATCCTCACTGGCCATACGAATCAGGCGCCGCGCCATGTAGCGCGGGTCTGCGCCGCCGTCGAGCATCCGCACCAGCCAATACAGAGCGGCATCCGGGTCGCTGCCGCGCACACTCTTGTGCAGCGCCGAGATGGTGTCGTAAAACTGCTCGCCGCCCTTGTCGTAGCGGCGCATACGCTCACCAAGCACCTGAAGCATCCAGGCCTCGGAAATCTCTGTCAGTTGCTGCTGAATGGCGGCAAAGGTCAGTGTCTCCAGTGTGTTGAGCAGGCGCCGGGCATCGCCGTCGGCATAGGCGACAAGGCGTTCAACCACATCAGATTGCATAGCAGGTAACGACTGCTGTGATTGGGCGAAAAGCACAATTTGCCGTAAATCGTCGGGTCCCAGGGGTTGCAGCACATACACTGCGGCACGCGACAGCAGCGCCGAATTGACCTCAAAGGACGGGTTCTCGGTCGTGGCACCAATAAAGGTAAACAAGCCACTTTCAACATGCGGCAAAAAGGCATCCTGCTGGCTTTTATTGAAACGATGGACCTCGTCGACAAACACAATGGTACGTCGCTGCTCCAGCCCGGTGTGCGCCGCATCGGCCTGCTCGACCGCTTCTCGGATGTCCTTCATGCCACCGAGCACCGCGCTGATGGTGATGAACTGCGCGTCAAACGCGTCAGCCATCAGGCGGGCGATGGTGGTTTTTCCGGTACCGGGCGGCCCCCACAATATACAACTGTGAGGCTGGCCGGACTCAAACGCCAGGCGCAGCGCCTTGCCCGGGCCAAGCAGATGCTGCTGCCCGACCACCTGCGCCAGCGTCTTTGGGCGCAGGCGTTCAGCCAATGGAGAATGTTGAAAACGCACGGCGCACATGGGTCATTATTGTGGCGCACCCTGGAGGGGCAACCAAATCCACACCTCGACCTCTAGCTGAATTTTGAAAGAAATCAGCCTTTAGCGCATATCCATCAATGGTTTATAGCTATCACTTCCATATTTCATTCTGAGGCGCCATTCTTGAGCGCTTCGGCCTGGATAGCGGTGAGCGCAATGGTAAATACGATGTCGTCAACCAGCGCACCACGAGACAGGTCGTTAACCGGCTTACGCAGACCCTGCAACATCGGGCCGACCGACACCACATTGGCCGAGCGCTGAACCGCCTTGTAAGTGGTGTTGCCAGTGTTGAGGTCTGGAAAGATAAACACCGTGGCCTGTCCAGCCACCGCGCTGCCAGGGGCCTTTTGCGCCGCGACTTCCTGCACCGTGGCCGCGTCGTACTGCATCGGACCGTCGATCACCATGTCTGGCCAGCGCGTCTTGGCCAGTTCGGTGGCCACACGCACCTTCTCGACATCATCACCGGCACCCGATGCACCGGTGCTGTAACTGAGCATCGCCACCTTGGCGTCGATGCCAAAGGCTTCGGCACTGTCCGCACTCTGGCGGGCGATTTCAGCGAGTTCCTCCGCCGTCGGGTCAGGATTCACCGCGCAGTCGGCATACACCAGCACCTGGTCAGGCATCAGCATGAAAAAACACGAGGACACAATCGACGACCCCGGCGCAGTGCGGATCAGTTGCAAGGCAGGGCGCACCGTGTTCGCCGTGGTGTGCACGGCACCGCTGACCAGGCCGTCCACTTCATCAACCGCCAGCATCATGGTGCCCAGCACGACCGTGTCTTCCAATGCCAATAACGCCTGACTGGCTGTCAGCCCTTTGCCCTTGCGCAAGGCAACCATTGGCTCAACGAACCGCCCTGCGATCTCGTGCGGGTCGAGGATCTCCAGCCCGTCAGGCAAATCAACCCCCATGGCCTCTGCCACGGACTCGATGACCTTGCGCTGACCCAGCAGGACACAGCGTGCAATGCGTTTTTCGGTACAAATCACTGCGGCGCGGATAGTGCGTGGTTCATCGCCTTCGGGCAACACAATGCGCTTGTTGGCTGCGCGTGCCTTCTGAATTAGCTGATAGCGAAAGGCCGGCGGTGACATTCGCCGCGACGTGGCGTGCTCCAGACCCTCACAAATCGCCAGTGCATCCAGTCCTTCAGCCACACTTTCAATCACCGCATTCATGCGCACCAGGTCGTCCTGTGGCACGGCCTGCGGAAACCGGCTGATGGTGGCTGCGGTCTCGTAAGTATCGCCGCCGGTGCGTAACACCGGCAATCCACTGCGAAAGGCACGCGAGCCAAACCGCTCGATGCGCGGACTGATAAAACTGTGGTGAGTCAGCACCAAACCCGCAAGTTCGATCCCATTGCTGGCTGCCAGCGCCGTAGCCAGAATCACGTCGTCACGGTCACCTGCACTGATCACCAGCGCCCCGGGCTTCAGCCGCGGAATCACCTCGGACACGGAGCGGGCACACACCACGGTTTCATGGGCACGACGGGTCGCGATCTCACCCTGGATCATCACCTCGGCCCCCAGGTGGCGGGCAATATCGAGCATCCGTGGCGCCGACAGGGCTGGGTTATCGCGCACCATGCCCCAAATCGGCACACCATCGAGCTCAATAGAGGCGGCTGCAGCATCAAAGTCTGGCCCGACACGGTTGAAGATGACTCCCTCGATACGTCGCCCCGACGCACGAATGCGGGTGATCACGTAGTTGGTCTGCGCAAGACCTTCCGCGTCCGCACCACTGGCAACCAGGATCACGTCGGCCTGCAGGCTTTTCGAGATGTCTGCTGACAATTGAGGAATAAAAGCACGCGTGGGGTCGGCATGAATCCCCTCAACCACCAGCACGTCGGCACCTTGAGCGTTGGTCAGCGCCATGCTGACAATTTCTTCCAGCAGATCATCGGTCTTGCCGCTTGTCACCTGCTGGGTCACCAGACTCATCGGCAAAGGATCAGGCGTGCTGTTGAGGTGACAGATGCTGCGCGCAAACAGGACCGAAGGCTCCGAATCGGCAGTCCGTTTGGTCACCGGTTTGACAAATGCGACCTTCAAGCCGCTGCGTTGCAGGGTGCGCAGCAGCCCCAGGGCAACCGAGGTCAATCCGACGTTGGGTTCGGTGGCTGACAAAAAATAGGTACGCATGGGTTTCTCCGCTTCATTCAACCCCGACGCTGCGATCAAAACGGTCTCAGGGTGAAATATGTTGCGGCGCATCATAACGGAGTTAAGGGTTAACCCTGATGACAAATCTCAGTTGAATTCAACTTTTGATGCAGCACCCAAATACACCACGCATCAGGCGAGACCTACTGGCGAATGACATCGGCACCCGCGGGAACCTTGAACTCAAAGCCGCTGGGTGGCAACGCCGGGTTCGCCTCAAAACCCGAAAATGCCAGCATGGAACTCTGGCCAAAACTGTCGACAATTTCCAACGCTGACAGTGTCTCACCCCGGAAGCCGACTCGCACACTTTGCACGGCGTTGTCCCTGGACTTGGGTGTCGCCAATACCCATTGCTGGCCATCGTGATCTGGCCCGTCGGTCAGGGTGAAGTCACGCTGGATGGACTGCAGGTCCTGGGCCGATGCAATGAGTGCTGCGGGTGTGGAGGCCAGTGCACCTGCCTGCTTTCGCGCGGTGACCTGGTTGAGATCGGGATCATGCAACCACAGCGTCTGGCCATCCGCAACAATGCTTTGGGCGAAAGGCTTTTTGTAAATGAACTTGAAACGGTCAGGTCTCGAAAACTCAAAGCTGCCGCTGGATGTTTTGCTGCGGGGCGCTTGCCCTTGCCTTGCTGGTGAGGTCACTACCTGGGTGAATTCAGCACGACCGGTCTTGATCATTTTGACAAACTTTTCAAGACTAATAGTGCCTCCAGCCCATGCTGTAATTGAGTTTAACGCTATAAATATAGTTAGTAGTCGTTTCATAGGAAAGTTAATCGTCACGTTTGGGCACCAGGATTTCCCGCTGGCCACTGTTGCTCATGCTGCTGACCAGACCGGCCTTCTCCATATCTTCGACCAAACGCGCAGCACGGTTGTACCCAATCTTGAGGTGCCGTTGTACCAGTGAAATGCTGGCCTTGCGATTCTTCAAAACCACTTCGACAGCCTGGTCATACAGTGGATCTTTTTCACCACCGGTACCGTCGGCACCCAAACCATCTCCCGAATCCTCACCGTCGACCGTACCACCCTCCAGAATGCCATCAATGTAGTTGGCCTCACCCTGGCTTTTGAGATAACTCACCACACGATGCACCTCGTCGTCACTGACAAAGGCACCGTGCACACGAATGGGCAGACCCGTTCCGCTGGGCATGTAAAGCATGTCACCCATGCCCAGCAGCGCTTCGGCACCCATCTGATCCAAAATGGTGCGACTGTCAATTTTGCTGCTGACCTGAAAAGCAATGCGGGTGGGAATATTGGCCTTGATCAAGCCGGTGATCACATCCACGCTGGGCCTTTGTGTAGCCAGGATCAGGTGAATACCCGCGGCCCGCGCCTTTTGCGCCAGGCGGGCGATCAGTTCCTCGATTTTCTTGCCCACCACCATCATCAGATCAGCCAGTTCGTCGATCACCACCACAATGTGCGGCAGGCGTTCCAAGGGTTCCGGCGCCTCGGGTGTCAGACTGAAAGGGTTACCCACCAGTTCACCACGGGCCTTGGCTTCGTCCATACGGGTATTGAAACCGGCCAGATTGCGCACACCCATCTTGCTCATGAGCTTGTAGCGACGCTCCATCTCTGCCACACACCAGGTCAACCCATTGGCAGCCTGGCGCATATCCGTCACCACCGGACACAAAAGATGCGGGATACCTTCGTAGACCGACATTTCGAGCATCTTGGGATCAATCATCAGCAGTCGCACGTCATGCGCCTCGGCCTTGTAAAGCAGACTCAGAATCATCGCGTTGATCCCGACAGATTTGCCTGAGCCGGTGGTTCCCGCCACCAGCACATGCGGCATTTTGGCCAGATCTGCCAGCACCGGGTTGCCGATGATGTCCTTGCCCAGCCCCATGGTCAGCAGCGACTTGGCATCGTTGTAACTTTGGGAGCCAAGAATTTCGGACAGCTTGATGGTCTGTCGCTTGGCGTTGGGCAGTTCCAGGGCCATGGTGGTTTTCCCGGGGATGGTTTCCACCACCCGTATCGACACCAAACTGAGTGAGCGCGCCAGATCTTTCGCCAGGCCGACAATCTGCGAGCCTTTGATCCCCGTGGCAGGTTCAATCTCGTAGCGGGTGATGACCGGCCCGGGTTGCGCCAGCACCACGGCCACGTCAACGCCAAAGTCCTTGAGTTTCTTTTCGATCATGCGGCTGGTCATCTCCAGCGTCTCCGGCGACACTGTTTCCTGACGCGCCACAGCCGCATCCAGCAAATCAACCTGTGGCAGTTTGCTGTCGAGAATGTCCTTGAAGAGTGTTTTTTGACGCTCCTTGGCCACACGTTCACTCTTGGGGGGAACAGGAGCCGGTGCCTCGATCACCACCATGGGTTTGACCGGATGTTCTGCCG
>JAGOUM010000075.1 GCA_018061265.1 Rhodoferax sp.
CCAGTTGCCCGCTCATGTGGATAACGTGCCATTGGCCTTGAAGGGCCAGCACGTTACCCACAAGCGAACAACTGCATGGATAAGTCCTCACCCCGCGCCTCGAACACAAAAATCCGGACACTCCCGCCGCACCGCGACCTCCCGTGAAAATTATCAATTGATGGGCTATCAGCTATTCCCAACGCACCCTATCAAATCTGAGTCGGTGGGCAGATCTAGCCCCATAACGTACAGACGGCTCGGGACTGAGGTTTGAGGTGATCGTACAAGTCCGGACTGTTGCGAATCTCTGGTTTAAAGAGGACTTCAAGGTCAAAGTGGACTACGCGTAGTATTTAAAGTTGTGCCGCCATTGGTCTTTAGTGAGTCCAGGATTCGCTAACAAAATTTCACCGACTCGGTCCGAATACTTGATAGTAATCGGTCGGCCTTCGCCAAGCTGGCACGAGTTGTAGTTCAACTTGGTCAATCCCAAAATGTCCTTGGCAACTTGGACGATGTCTCCATCGCCGAACTGGATAGTCACGGAGAGAGGCACTGGTACTTCAAAGCCGTCGTAGGTGGCGATTCGTGGCTTAAACCCATTGGTATAGAGCAAACCATGACGAGGGGTCTTCTGCCAAAAAACGCCACGCAGGACAGGGTGCTGGCCGCGCTTGGCGACATCTGGGTGTTCGTCGTATCGGTACAGGCGTTGCCCGCCCCGATCTTGCTTTACTCGGATTGAAATGAGCTTTACACCTTCTGGCACAGCCCGTAGGAAGCCCTTGTACTCCTCATGGGTGATGCCGGATTGGGTGTGCAGAAAGATTTCCTTAAGGGGCCTACCATCCTGCTGCCTGTATGTTTCGATAGTCCCACGCAGAAGTGCCTCCGCCTTCTCTGGAGGCAGATGAAACTCGTTGGACTTTGGCGAGAACCAAGGACCGAATTCACCAACAAACACCACACCGTCGCCGCTGTCGAGGAACATCTGCGCAGCGCAGCAAGCTGTGCGCTTGTTTTCTGCAAGCTTGTAAGCCAATCCAACATAGCAGACTCCATCACGAGCCCAAGGTGTTTTCCAAGGCTTGGCACCGCACTTGTAGTAAATAGCCGTTGAGAAATTCCAGAGCCGGTCAGAGAGTGGGTTTGTCCCTTTTTCACCATCTCGAACCTGTGCGGTGATATGGAGAGTAGACTCTTTGATGATTTGCACTGGGAGGTCGTGGGCCATCAGCCGGCCTTTGAGTTGCCGACGGAAATCAGGCGAGTAGCCTCGTGACTCCTCATAGACGCCCATCGTATCCAGCACTGCGGTTACTTCAGGCTCATCCATGTCGAACATGGACTGTTGGCCAGAGTCTCTGTCGAGGATCGCTTGGCGAAGGAACGCAACTTCATCAGCGCTGCGCTTGATGTCGCTCATCTTGCTGAATGCGACGGATGAGTTCGGTCGGCAGTTCTCGAAGACCTCGTCAGGCACCACGCATATGGCAAGCGCAGGGAGAGCGTCGAGCCTCTTAACCTTCTCGACTTGCTCGATGTACAGGCGTGACACGGCGAAAGCTCTGTCGTGTTTATCGGCCTTGCGTGACGCGTCGGAGAGCATCTGCCCGTCCACTGCATAGCTACGTACTGGCTTAGGCCACTTGACCCCAAATGCAACGTCAAACCCGGGGTAAGGAGGCCATGCCCGATGCCTTGCCGTATCGACACAAGCAGCGGACGAGTTCAATGCCTCGCACCACGCATTCCAAGCCTGGATCCCTCTCTCAGTCCCAATGACGATGTTGTCAGGCATCTGACTTCGCGTCTCGGCGGGGCCAAACAATGCGAGTCCATCGTGAGGGTCTTCCGCCGTCTGCTGATGGCCGAACTCGAGCAGAGGCTCACCAAAGAAATGAAATTTGCTGCTCATGCGGATTGCTTTTCTGTTTGTGGATCGCTGGATTCGTCCGAGTCGTCTTCATCTCCTTCCCGGGCTTTGAACTCGGCGAGTTCTTCACCAAGGTCGACCATGCCGGAAAGTGCCTGAACATCTAGGCTGACAGGGCACTCCCATCGCAGCGGCTCGCTGCTCATCACCACCGCACGCTTGCCCTCGCCATAGCGCACTTCACCCACGCTCGTCTCCAGGGCCTGAACAACGCCCAGCAGACGCGCAAGCCAATCCTTGTTCCACCAACTCTTTGTGACGGACTTACGGCGCCTGCCGATGGCCTTGAGCTCGTACAACTTACCGTCTAAGTCGGTAGGGCGCACGTAAACACGCACAACGACGCTCCATGTCCCATCAGCATCGTGCTGAGGTTGAAACAAAGGCGCCAGTTGGTACGTAAAGGGCGACGCACGGTCCCCCCAACCTAGTGTTCGCGCACCAGTTAGGGCAACTCTAGTGTTTCGGCCGTCGACATGGCGGATTTTCTGGTTCCACTCGTTGTTGTCTCGCTTTGGAAAGTAATAGAGATCGCGGTCGGCGCAATACTCCAGGCCTTTCTCACCGCAAACCACCCAGAGGCTACGCCGAACAAGTTCCTTGGCCACGTCCTCTGATCTCTTGCCATCTCGCTCTGGCGTCTCGGCCCACAGGAACTCGGGGGTGCGCTCCGGCTTAGTTGCCGGAATTGAGTTGGGCGGCGGCGGCGTGAATGCCAACAATCGGTAGGGGTTGGCCTCTACGAACGCCCATTTCTTTCGCAGCGCCTCTCGTTCGGCTGATGACATGGCCGCATAGAGATCATAGATGAGCATGGTCTGCGGTAGCTGCAACGTAAACACGTTTGCGAATACTGGCTCAGGCTTTGCGATGGTGACGTTCGTGGGCATATAGTCACCCAGCGCAATTCTTTTACCTTGCTCGCTCCCGAATTCTGGCTGGATGCCAATCCCTGCCATACGTTGCAACACCTGCTGCAGTCCATCGTTCCAAGAGGAAGAGAAGTCCGCAGGCAACATGCCCCTCAATCTCGAAGGCAAGCGTGCGTGCGCGCCTGATGACGCTTGGCTTGGAAGCACAAGGGATTCTTTCGACGCAGCTAGACTGCAGCGTTCCAGGAAAAGCTCATCGGCGACGCTCGCCGATGATGCGATGGGCAAGTATTGCTTCGTTCGAAGCTCGATCAACTGCCTGACACTGTCATCAGGATTCTCACCTGCCAGCGGAGCAGTACCGCGGCACCAAGTCCGAAAGCCAGCGAGCGTTAGTCGCCGCGAAAGCCAAGTGGCCAAAGCGTGGTCAGCATCGATGTGGTCAATAACAAGCGTGTCGCGGCTCTCTGAAAGCGACTCACCTCCGGACTGTGGGAAGAATGGTGGGGCAAAGATGCTTGAATGCTGGGCGACCAAGTGTCTTTGCGACCCCGCGAGCAGTGCTCGAAGTCGCTCGAGGTCGAACAGGTCCAACTTCCACCCAAACTCTTGCGCCACCATCCTGTAAGCGCCGTCTTTCTCGGAAGCATTTAGCGCCTCTGTGCACACGAACACGAAGACATCGGGGTTGTGCTTGAGCTCACGCACTCGCAAGCAGTCGTGCTTTAGCTTGACCCTCCAGTCGCCACGCACAGTGTATGCAAACACAATTTTCTGCCCGTTTCCGTCCGAACGGACGATGGCATCGCGTCCGCCATCGCCAGTTCCCCCAAGGGGATCTATTCCAGGGTAGTCGGATCCGGCGAGGAGCGCGGTGCAAAGACGCTCAAAGTCACGATACGAAGAAATGCGTTCAAGACAGTAGGTGAGGCGGTCAGCGGACATTTGTGAAGCATACGTTGCGAATAGGGATAGGCTGGAAGAAATTATGCCGCTGCTATTAGGCTATACGCCCATGCTTTCAATCTGGCTAAGCGCCTGTTTCACTCTCCGACCAATCCTGTCAACTGCAAAAAATGGTAGATCTCTTCAACTGGACGTCTGCTTTGGAGCGATGAATTCGAGGTGCCGTACTACCGCTTTGGGTCGAGTGGAGTCAGCTTTAGATGGTATCTACCTTCGAGCTCGCTTGTATGCCCGAAGATCTTCGGCAGAGAACATCTGGTTTCGTCCTACCATATGGCATGGCCGTAATTTATTCGCTTGAACATAGCGCCTCAGGGTTGGCAAAGATACCTCAAGGTACTCCGCTGCCTCCCCAGCCGACAAAGGTTCATGCTGCAAGTGACCAAATACCTGCTCGCGAGTGAAGTCATCATCCCGAAACGCCTGGCTAGCCAACAGCGCAAAGAATTTAATCCGCTCAGTCGAGGGCATACGCTTCATCTCAAAGAAGAGATCTTGTGCAGTCAGTGCGTGGTTCATTTAGAGGCTCCTTTAGATTCTTCCTGTCGTAGGTAGTGTTTCAACTCGGCATAAAAGTTCTCGTGAACACCCACCTGATAAAAATCAATAATCAAAAACTCCATGGGCACATCTTCCATTGGAGGTCGATACGCTATTAAATATTCCTGTCGGCTGAAGCGAAACTTGTGCACACGAATTCCTGCCAGATCGCCAACTTTGAGTTCACCAATTTCAGGATCACCACAAACGACATCCACCTCATCTTCAATAGCCAGCTGCAAAGGCTTGTGCGCCTTTTTGACATATTGCGCAAACGGCCGCTTGAAATTGCTTTTCATGTGTTGATTGTGCATCAAATATGATCTGATATCAAATCACTGCGTCCCTTTACAACAAAGCGATGGCGTTGCAATCGGGTTGACAAGCGTGGTGTTTTCCACCTCTCATTCTGCGATTTGGCTTGCCCCTTTCACAAGCCTTATCGCGTCAATGGCTCCAAGTCGCGAGGTCTATCACGGTGCACAAGCACATCGGCGTACTTGTCAATCGTCTCCACCGCACTGGTCTTGTCCTGCTTGATCCCAACAGCCTGGGCGGCGACTTCCTTGTTGTTGGTGTAAATGCGGGTTTCATGGCTGGCCCGGGTGACCCCGACATAAAAACTGCGATCGGCAAAAACCTTGGCCATTTGTTGCAGCGCCCGGTCCTGCTGGTGGTCGTTGCTGGTTTGCGGGGTGCGTACCAAGAACACAACCTGTTGTTGGGTTGATCCTTGCGATGCGTGGACGGTTGACGCATACGCATGATCCCAGTGCCGGTTCACTGACAAATCTATTTGATGCTTTTCAACCGCGCTGCTGCGGCTGACTTCCAGCGAAGCGACGCTGCCCTCTATCCTCACAATCCTGGCGATCGTGCCATTGGTTAGCTCACCTTCGTTGCGGGTCAGCCGGATCAGATCTCCCTTGGCGATGTCACGCTGCTCGCTCTTGTAGACCTCAACCATGTTGTTTTTCATCGGGTACCAGTCAACATGCTGTCCATTGACTTTTTGCAGCACGACACGTCCCTGCTGCGCATGCACTGCCACCACCCGGGTGTACTCGCCCTTGGCCAGATCAATGGTTTTGTAGGCTTTGCCTGATCGCACCACATCGCCGACCTTGTAATACTGAGCTTCCCTGATCTCGGCCCGGGTTTTTCCACCGGAGTCGGGCCGCACAAAGACTTCCCTTTTCTGATCCGTGCCCTGTAGCTCCCCAGTCAGCCTCAATCCTGCACGAATTCCGGCGTTGATCTCGTGCCGGTCCTTGTTGAAGGGCGTGATGACCAAGGTATTGGCCCGCTCCACCGGGTTCATGCGCAGCACATCAGCCACCACCGCTTGGACCAGTTCACCGCCGCCCATGCCACTTGCGCTCAAACTGGCATCAGATTCTCTGACCTCCCGAACCATGCCCGCAGAATCCATGTAGTTGAAGGCCCGGGCATTGCTGGCAAGCTCAATCTCGTTCAAACGCTCACCTGGCGCCAATTGATCATGCCCCGTCATGATGGCCACCGCCTGCTTCATCTGCGGGGTCTTTTGGCGGCTGATCTCGGTCATGTAGGCCGTGCTGATACCGTTATTCTGGGCCAGCTCGAACGGTTTTCCAGCCTCAACACCCTGCAATTGCAGCTTGTCGCCCAAATAAACAACTTTGGCTCCGGCCGTCTGCGCCATGGCATCAATCAGCGATTTCTGTTTTTGAGACAAAAATGACGACTCATCGACCACCCACATCTCATCTTTTCGCTTGAAGTCATCCGCATACCTGCGGGCAAAGGTGATGTCGTCCTGCAGTTTTCGCTCTTTGACAAAAAACATCGACACCGTGTCACTGGGAATGCCGGCTTCCCGGCTCAAGGTCTGAGAGGCGGCCCCCGTAGGTGCCATGCCCCGCACCAAGTACCCGTGCTCCTGAGCCATGGTGTTCAAGGCTTTGAGCATGGTGGTTTTGCCGGTGCCCGCCAAACCCTGGACTTCCATGTAGCGGTCTTTGGTGGTCAGCGCCATGATGAGTGCGTCCTTTTGACCGTCTGTGTAAACAAATTTCTTCGCTGGGTTTCTTTGACCCGATTCGGTATTGCGCCGCGCTTCGTCAGCAGCGATGCGTTGACTCACCTGCTGGACAGTCATGACCGGGGCAGTTTGACCTTTGTGCGCCCTCACCTGCTCCAGTGACCAAATCTCGGAACTGATCATTTTTTTGGCTGTGTAGCGACCATCGGGCAGCTTCATCAGATCACCGTCGCGCTCCAAGGTGTCAAACGCCTGCATCACCTGATCTGGTCCAACCCGCCCCGCGCCGTGGGCCATGGCAGTGGCCATCAACTGCGATTTGTCGACCACGGCTTCACGCTCAAAATGGTGCCCACCAGAAAACACCATGGCCTCACGACCACTCAGGAGGTTCTGTGGCACAAAACCGCCCTTTTCCCGATGCCCTTGGGCGCGCGCATTGATCTCGGTGAAATCAATTCCCAAGGCCTGCGCCTGGCCCATCCATCCGGTGATCAACAGGTCATGATCGACCTGTGTCTTGCGCCCACGCGTCATCAATGTGGCGGCTTCGCGCTCCTGCCGCGTCGCACTGTCGATGGCAATGCCCCGAGATGCCAGTGCAGCCTCGATCTCGGCGCGGCGTTGACTGAAATGCTCGATCTGGTCGCGAGCGATCCCGGTGATCTCAAAGTTGCCCTTGTCATCCGTGCGGGTCAACTCAAATCCAAGCTCCTGCAAACCCTTGGCCAACTCTGCGGTATAGATCGCCGAGATTAGGGCCTTGTCCTCAAAGATTGGGGTGTTATCCAGGGAGCGCCAATGACCGTCGTCTCTGAGAGTGACATTCAGGATGACGGCATGGGTGTGGGTCTGCGGATCCAGATCGCGTGAAGTGTTGTGCCGAAACATGGCCACCGCCAAATTGCCGGTTCTGACGTTTTGGGTGACGGCACCGGTGGTTTGGCGGGTACCAGCCAGTTCGTTTTCGATATAGGCCAACGCTTTGGTCACCGCAGCCTCATGGGCTTGCCGGACATCCTGGCGGCCGCCAACTTCAGCCAGCAGGGACACACTTTTTGGCGCAGAGAAGGTCAAGTCGGTGCCGGGTCGATGCTCTCTTTCCTGCGCACCGGTTTTTTCATTGTTGACCAACTTTCCCAATTCCTGCCCACCAACATGGCCCTTGAGGACTTCGGCAAACTGCTCTTTTTCCACCTTGCCGGTCAAACCCAGAATTTCAGCGCCACGGCCAAACCAGCCAGACTCCTGCAAGCCCTGCTCCTGGGTGTAATAGTTATCCTGGCTGAAATAGTGCATCGCACCACCCGCGCTTGCCACATTGGACAGGCTAATCATGGCAATAAACCCGGTATTGGATCGCGTGGCTCAATGGACGCATATAAAGCTCTCGGGTGACGGTGGACATCACAGGTCCCCATAAGGTGAAATTGGCCGTTGGTGCACCTGGCTGTCATGAGACGGGTGCGACTCGGTTTCAACGAGCTCAACAGGTCTCGCTGGCTGGAGATCATCTGCATGCCCCACTAGCTTTGGTGTTGGCACTTCGAAGACGGAGGTGAAATCAGCAGCACCGCTCACTGAATTGGCTGACTTGCCCGTCTTGGCAAAGACTACGGCAAACCCCGCACGTTCCACAAAGCCATCGGCGATTTTGGGTGTGGGCACGTAGCCGTAAGACACCTTGGCAATCGGATAGTCACCCGGAATCACCAGGTAACCATGCATGTCGGGCAAGGTGAGAATTTCCGAGGTCAACACGATGTCACGCAAAGACCTGCGGGCCGACACACTGACCCCGTCGCGCTGAGAGTCCAACCCGTAACTCAGGGTCTCTTCCTTTTCATCAACTTCAGCCTGCCCCATCATGTCAGCCAACAGTTTGGCCGCCGCACCATCGGTCACACGCAACAGCAATTTGGTCTGGCATCCTGAGATGATGGTCTTGGCCAGATCATGGCCATAGGTTTCATAAAGCTGAGAAAAGTCCTGCACCCCCAGCACCACACACAATCCGTACTTTCGGGTGTTAGTGAGTGCCAACTTCAGGATGTCGAGTTTTTGCAGCGTCGGCAATTCGTCAATGAAAAACCACAGCCGCTCACGATGAATCGGCTCCAGATCCAGCACGGCCTTGATCGCCGTATCGATCCAAAGTGACAAAACCGGCTTCAAGGCCTCACGCATGGATTCCCGGGCGGTGATGAACATCCAGGCGTCCGAGTCCTCATGCACCCAGCGCCGAATTGAAAAAGGCTCCCCCGTGTCCGGCAGGAAGCGAAACGACTCCAGTTGGTTCTGAACTGTCATCTTCAGGCTCATGCCGGTACGCTCGGTTTTGGGGTCCACATAGGTGGCGCCGGCCGTGCCTGCCAACAGGGCGTAAAGGGATTCGAGGTTGTTCTTGGCAATCGCGTTGTACAGGTCCTTGTTGGTCTTGCGCTCTTCGCGACCCAGGACCCGGTACACGTCCTTCAACACCATGCGCCCAGCCTGGGCCCAAAACGGATCGGTTTCGGCCGGATCCGGAATCAGACCATTGGCCATGTTGTCAAAGTGGTAGTCCTTCTCGATTTCGTTCCAGACATTCCAGTTGGGACTGCGACTGTCCAGAGGGTTCATCAGGATGTCTTTACCTTCACGATAAAACGCCTGGGTGAATTCACCGGTCGGGTCATACACAATGGCGCGCCTGCCGCGCACGCGTAATTGCTTCATCAGCACAAAGAACTGCTGAGATTTGCCGGTGCCCTGTGCGCCACCAATCAGGGTGTGCAAGGTTTCCGATTTGGCGCGCATCGGTACACCAGCCAGCAAATACGGGCTGCAGTCATCACGTCCCTGGAGTAGGTTTGTCAAGTCCTGACCACTGACCAGGCTGGAGCCGCGCAAGAAATCATCTGTCATCTTTCTGCGCCCATAGACGAACAGGTAATAACTGGCAAAGATGACAAAGGTCAGCGAAACTAGCGCCCCGATCATGAATCCGTTCTTCCCAATCCGAAGGGCGTCGCGTGCCAAGTCCTCAGTCAAGTCAATGGCCAGTTTGGCCTCAGTCACCGTTGGTTTCCCGTTGATATCCAGCGTGATGGTTGAGTTCTTGAACATCATCAAAACCACCAGCCTGGCCGCTATGTTTCTCTCCAGCGCGTAGAGCTTCAAGTCGCTTGAGACAAAGTAGAAATAGCCTGAACCAAATATCAGGGTGATCACGACACTGGCAAGCAACAAATTCCTGATCGCCACCAGCACCAAACGGGCCTGATGAACCCATAATTCGGACCCCCTGGCGAAATTGCTCACCGAGGTTCTGGGTTCGCGCTGCGCCATGGTTAGGCTCCCTTGAGGGCTTGGATCCTCTTGTTGGCCGCACTCTGCGCGTCATAGAGATCCTGTGGATTGCGGGATTCGACGATGACCGTCAACATGGCCTCGGTCAAAAAGAGCGACTTCCATGCATCTTCGGGCAAGGACAAAGCGCTGGGTGCAGCCACCGTGGTGTTGATTTTTGCAACAGTCTGCTCAAGACGCGCTTCAATTCTTTGGAAGGAATCGGCAGCAAGTCCTGCCATCAGCGTTTCCTTGATGAAGTGGGAAAGGCTCAAGCCGGCTTCATTGGCCTTGGTGCGATAAAAGGCGGCAATCTCTTTTTCAAGTCGAATGCCAACAACCTCGGTTGCACCTTTTCCTGTTCCTTTTGGTCGGGGCATGACAAGCCGCCTCTCTGAAAAATTCGAGACCCGATCGGGCTCGCTTTGCTGGGACGCCGTGATACCTCGCCTATTCAATAACAAACTTGTTAACAGATATAGACGTTCGGTGTTACTGCGATAGAGGCTTGTATTTTATAGGGTATTAACTCGAATATTTCTTAATTCATACCATCGGTGTTTTCTTGAATATCTTCGGTGTAAACACCGTAGTTTCCTTGCGTGCCAGTACTATTATTGAATTCAACCCAGTTGCGTCTTGTGTGACAAATTTAAGGGGGTTCGGGGACGCCCCGGACTTTTTGAGGAAATCCGGCCAAGCTGGCCGTTTGAGAAGTGGCCAAACGCTTGTGCGTGCGGCCCATTCAAGCCATCAAAACACCACTTTTCACCAGCAGCGATCGGCCGACATGGGGACAGTCAACGGCCTTTGCCGATATTTCAACTCGGGTGGTTGCGAGCGGCACTAGCGGGACGCAGCTCAAACAGCGGATTTCCAGGCGGCCCTTGCCGCCTGAATAATTACTGAACTCAACCGTTGGTCCTGTTTCAATGAACCGCGCCAAAAATACTACAAAAGCCAAAATTCTAAAAGTCATCTTTTATTGAGGATATTATTGTTCGAGTTGGGATAAATTTTTATCCAACTCACTGAAAGTCAAAAACCATGTCAACAACTGAAATATCAGAAAAGCAAATTCCCAAGGCCATTTCAATTGAAGATGAAATTGCCAGAGCCACTGAGAAACTGCGCAAGTTGCAGGAAAAGCAAAAGGAAATGCAGAAGAGGGAACGTGAGCGCTGCCAGAAAGCGGTGTTTGATTTCATCAAGACAGAAAAGCTCGATGGCATCAGCGTTGATGTCTGGACGGCTGCGCTGCCAGACATCAAAAGACTGTTGGGAGTTGAAAAACTCAAAAGTGCCGCTCTAGCTGTAACGCCAAGTTTTGAGGTCGCTTGAAAATCTTCAACGTCTCCAGCAAAACAGACTTACGCACATCAACCCGTAAAAAACCTGCCTGCGCCAAAATCATAAGATCAGGCTTTTGGTCATCCACGGCCAAGATCATTCCATCAGGACAAACGCATGCAGTACCGACGACTTGGCCAAAGTGGCCTGCAAGTCAGTGAACTCTCTTTGGGCTCCTGGGTCACTTATCACAATCAGGTTGACGCGACCGCGGCGCGTGAAATGCTGGCAGCAGCGTTTGATGCGGGCATCAATTTCTTTGACAACGCCGAGGTCTATGCAAATGGCCAGAGCGAAATCGTGATGGGTCAGGCCATCAAGGCGTTGAATTGGCCCCGGCTCAGTTACATCGTCTCGACCAAGTTTTTCTGGGGACTCAACAAGTCGGGGCCAACGATCAACGCGAAGGACACACTCAATCGCAAATACCTGATGCAAGCCATCGATGGCTCCTTGCAGCGCATGGGCCTGGATTTCATCGACTTGGTCTACTGCCACCGACCTGATCCAGACACGCCAATTGAGGAAACGGTCTGGGCCATGAGTGACATGATCACTCGGGGCAAAGCCCTGTATTGGGGCACCAGCGAATGGTCAGCACAGGAGATTCAGTCGGCCTGGGACATCGCGCAGAGGTGCCACCTGCACAAGCCCGTGATGGAACAGCCCCAGTACCACCTGTTTCACCGCAGACGCGTGGAACAGGAATATGCCCGGCTTTACGAGACCATGGGTCTGGGCCTGACCACCTGGAGTCCACTGGCTAGCGGCTTGCTCACTGGCAAATACCGCCATGGCATTCCACCCGGCAGTCGTGGCACGGTGGCAGGAATGGATTTTTTGCTGCCGCGCCTGACCGACGCCTCCAAGAATGCAGCCATCACACAGCTGGAGACGCTGGCCTCAGAACTCGATTGCAGCCTGAGTCAGTTGGCCATTGCCTGGGCGGCTCACAACCCGCGGGTCAGTACGGTGATCATGGGGGCATCCAAGCTGACACAGCTACAGGATAACCTGGGTGCCGCGAATGTCATCGCAAAGCTCACGCCCGAGATCCTGGCTGAGATCGACAAAATAACTGCTGGGCTTGCCAGCTGATGTTGATTCATTTTCGGCTGATTTGCCATAGGGCGCCGGTGAGTTTCAATCGACGCTCTTGTTCGCTCTGGCTGAAAAATTGCAGCTTTGGCTCGACGGCCAGAGCACTTTCGATTTCAGTTTAAAAACGATTAACTAGTCCGAATTTCAATTGCAAATCATTGATCCGGCAATCCATCAATTGGAAACCGATCTGGGCTGGTGCGAACCTTTTCCAATCATCGCGGTCTGTCGATGACATTGATCGAATGCCACTCAGTTCTGGTTGCCAAACTTCAGGTGAACCCGGCTTGGAAATGGCAAGGGCGGTTTTTCGTAATAGTCCGGTTCAGCCAGGCAGCGGGCGTTCTCCATGTCCATATAGGTTTCGGTCGGTGGCTCCCCCATCACCCGCAGGTACACGCTTTCCCAGCGCTCAAACTCTTGCCTGACCACAAGATCAGTGGCGGTGTTCGAATTGGCGTGGTACGCCCAAATAGCCCGTGCCGTATCAGCCGTGGCATCTCGCAGGATTTCGGGCGCGTCCCGACTGTCAAGCATTTCAAGTTCAAGATGGTTGATGGTGCGTTCGATGAAGTGCTGTTCGGTGCCAAATTGCTCAACACCCATCAAGAAAATATTGAGCAAGAGATCTGCGCGGGCTGATGCTGCATCCATCTGGAAACGCGCCTGAATCACGGTGGCTAACAGGTCACGGTACAGATGCAGATTGTCCATGTCGAGCGGTGGTTTGTTCATTCTTCAATTCTCCTGAGACTGTAGAGCCTACCTGCAATAAAGCCAGAGCTCCAATCAGGCACCCAGCGGAAAAGAATTGATACAGTGTATGTTGTAGCTGTATCATACATTGATACAATCACTGACCTAAAGTACATCATGGCCATCACCAAGGACGACATATTTCGGGCTGCCAACGAATTGGACGTTTTGGGCCAGAGCCCGACACTGGCGGCTGTGCGCAAGCACCTCGGCGGCGGAAGTTTCACAACGATTTCCGACGCCATGACGGAGTGGAAGTCAAAAAAGATTTCCAAGGACGCGCCACTTCGTGAACCAGCGCCGCAAGCCATTCAAGATCAACTGTCTAGTTTGGCAGGAGACATCTGGGCTCTAGCAATTACCACCGCCAATACACGCCTTGATGCTGAACGACAAAGCTTACAAGACAACCGGGTCGCAAGCGAAGCCGAGCGTCTGGCCGCAGTCGAGTTGGCCGACCAGGTCATTGCAGAGCTTGAAGAGCTCAAGCAAAAAGCAGCGTCATTGGAGTCCGAGCGGGTCAAGTTACAAGATGTCAATCTGCAACTCAAGACGGAACTTGCCAACGTGCAGGAGCGCGCCGCTTCATCTGAAGCCCGCGCCATTGAAATAACGCACCGCGCCGATGACCTCAATGCAGAGCTGTTGCGAGTGAACACCCAAAATTCCGAGTTGATCAAGGCCCTCGCACAGAAGGTCAACACCCCCTTGGGTGAAAAGACTTTGCATGACGGCCACTCATCAGTCAGCGCAACCCAGACCACATAAAACACACCACCCGCCAACGACCACCCGCTGCCCCGATGACGGGGAATAGCCTCGCGGCAAAGGGGTGCTGGATTTTGCGGCCGCCATCGTGGCCACCAGGTCACCTGACGGCCACCAAGATCCATCTCCCCTTTTTGAGCGCGCCCAGGGGGGCTGGGTCAGCATGGCCCTTCACCCATTCGCTCTCGAATGGCATATCTGGCGTATCAGAGCTTCAGCAATTTCCCGGGGTATCCCGAGCAGTTCAGACCGTTCGGGAACGCTTGAACACAGGCTGGCTCATCGCCAGCCTGTCAGCCCGTGTCTACCAGGGGATGTCGTCGTCTTCGATATCTGTGTTGACTGCAACGGCCTCACTCACCATTTGTTCGACACCCGCAGGCAATACCGTTGAATTGGTTTTGGACAACATTTTGAGATCGTGGGCCACGATCTCCGTCGTGTAGTGGTCACTGCCACCCTGGTCCTGCCATTTACGGGTGCGAAGCCTGCCCTCCACATAAACAGCCAAACCCTTGTGCAGATATTTGCCGGCCAGTTCGGCCAATCCTTTGTAAAGCACCACCCGGTGCCAATCGGTGCGCTCCTGGCGTTCTCCATTTGGATCTTTCCAACTGCGGCTCGTCGCCACGCTCAGGGTGGCGGTGGGGGTGCCATTGGGAAGTGAGCGCAGGTCGGGCTCGGTACCCAGATTGCCAATCAGTGTCATTTTGTTGAGGGATGCCATTTTGTGTTTCTCGCTTTCATGAATGAGAGTTGTTTTTGCCCCGTAGCCCACGAGGCCAGGGGGAATTAATTGCTGCGGCGCTGCTTTTTGATCGCGGCCAGGGTCAGCGCATTGAAATACAGGTCCAGTTCGGCACCACACTGGGTGATTTCCTCAATCGAGATGTAGCCCAGCTCGGCACACTGAACATCACCATTCAAAATGGCGTAGCCAAAGGCTTGCTCAGTACCACCCTCGATGTCCTTTTCAAGAACGAACCAGTCGCTGGCCCCCATGAAGTAATGCAGGTGAGCAAGCGCCTTTTCTCCCAGACCGTCCTGCTCATACGTCTTGGGCATGGTGTCGATGCACTGGGCCAGATCGATGAACATTTTCAGAAAATGATTGCCCTCCTCCCCCTGGCAGAGTTCAACCATGGTGAAAAACTGCATCCGTGAGAGAAACGGCTTGACCCGTTGGGCAGCATCTGTGGCGCGTTGTCTTAAGTTGCCCCCCTCAACCATCGTGTTGCAAGATTCAGAGCCGTTGGTGGAAGTGGTTTGGTTTGCTGTTGTCATGATGTGATCCTTTGGGTTGGTTAAATTGCCATCGCCTCGCTGAGTTCTTTCGCCGCAAAGGGGTGGCATGAAGACCGACCAAGCTCTAGGGGCTGGGTGGCACCCAAGCGTCAGCGCCGTGACACCCAGCCGTGGTGCTGTGGGGGAGCGTGGAATAAAAAGCGCGTACCGGGTGCTCGTACACGTCAGTGACTGGCAACCGGCACAAAGCGGCTTTATGCCGCGAAAGCCCCTGCAGCAAGAGCGACTCGGGCTAAAGTGAAACCCAGGCGAAACACTCAGCGAGGTGTTGGCAAGCCACCCAAATGCACGACAACAGCAAAGCCGCACAGGCACACCCCGTGCCTCTGGCTACGCCCAAGGGGCGGTCCGCAGTGAAACGCAGGTGAGTCGCCCAGGTTGGCGACGGCAGTCAAAGAGCCATCAGGCCAGCGCCTGTTGGCCCATCCCCGGGATAAGCCCAGCGGCCAAGGGGAGTTGAGCCTGGCGTGGGACGTGGTGGTGACCGCAGGGCACGCCCCGGCCCCAGAAGGCACAACTGCCCTTGTTGAGCGTGGGCAAGGGTGGCACCCCGAGCTCAGAGTATCCCGGGGATAAGCCCAGCGGCAAAGGGGGTCGGAACGAACGCCCCCTTTTTGAGCGCACAACCTTCGACTGAAAGTCAGTTTCACCTTCAATGGTAAAGGTCTGACCAGTGACTGGCCGCCAAACGGCCCTGGCTACCGACCCGGATGACCACCAGATTGACGACTGGTTTGAATTTACGCCAAAGGTGCTTGAGGCTCGATCCGTTTTGTAGATCGTTCAGGTACCAAATCAGCTTGGCTTCAAGGCTTACCCAGGGACAAAGAGTGCGGGACTCACGCCAAAAAATTTGCCGAGCTTGCCTGCCAAAGTCGCGCTGATATTGCGTTTTCCGGCCAGAATTGCAGAAAGGTTGCTCTGCGGCACGATGGCGCTCAGGTCTTCCTGCTTGAGCCTGCGGGACTCCATCAGAAAGCGCAGCGATTCATTGGGGTCGGCCGGTTCAATGGCGTAGTATTCGCGCTCATATCTGGAGACGATATCGCCAACCAACTCCAGCAAACCAGAAAGCGCATGATCTTCGTCTTCGCCAACTTCATCCAAGAGTGAGTTCATCAGGATCACCAACTGGTCGTAACCAGCCTCATCATGGAGGGGACGAAGCTGCACAAGAGAATCAAACGTCGCCCAAGAGGATTGAATCGCCCGAATGTCGAATTGTGTTTGTGCTGTTGAGCCTGTCAGGAGTTTTGTGTTTGAGGCATAGCATGTCAAAAAGGAGCATCTATGCCAATGAGAGTAAAAACCGCCACGGCGGCCAAGGCGGTATTGCCGCGCATTTCGCCTGAGCTGTTAGACC
>JAGOUM010000076.1 GCA_018061265.1 Rhodoferax sp.
CCGCCATGCAATCTGACGACCCCACCATTGCCGAATTGTTAAGTGCGGTGCCAGCGCGGCCGCGCCTGCTGGTGGTGGATGACCAGCCGATCAACATCCAGGTCATGCATCAGATTTTTGGTTCGCATTGCCAGGTGTTTATGGCAACCAGCGGGCAACAGGCGCTAAATTTTTGCCTTAGCACGCCGCCCGACATCGTTCTGCTCGATGTGGTCATGCCTGGCATGGACGGATTTGAGGTATGCAAGGCACTCAAGTCGCATCCTGAAACCAGCGATATCCCGGTCATTTTTGTCACGGCGCACACCGACGCGCACCAGGAAACCCGTGGACTGGAGCTCGGGGCGGTGGACTTCATTTCCAAACCGGTCAATCCGGCGGTGGTGCGTGCCCGGGTCAAAACCCAGCTGACGCTGAAAAGTCAGTCAGATTTGATGCGAAGACTGGTTTTTTTAGACGGATTGACGGGTGTTTTTAATCGACGGTATCTGGATCAGCAGTTGCCGATTGAGGTGGCACGGACTGTACGTAATCAAACACCGCTGGCGTTGATCATGCTGGACGTGGATTTTTTCAAGCGGTTCAACGATTGTTACGGTCATCAGTGTGGTGACGACTGCCTGCGCACAGTGGCAACCAGCGTCAGGGAGAGTTTGCGCCGCCCGGCTGATCTGGTCGCCCGTTATGGTGGTGAGGAGTTCGTGTGCTTGCTGCCCGACACGCCCTTTGACAGTGCCATGGCGATCGCCGCCACGCTGGAGCGCAATGTAAGAAGCAAACATGTTGCGCATGTCGACTCGGACTTCCAGATCGTGACCGTCAGCCTGGGTGTTACCGCCACCTGCGGTGAATCTGCCTTGTCTGTTACTGAATTGCTTGAAAGGGCTGACCAGCAGTTGTACCAGGCTAAAAACACCGGTCGTGGCCGTGTTTGTGGCGCGGTTTTGAAAGGCCAGGTCGCGTGAATCCGGGTACAGGCATGTCTGCCAATTGGCACGCGTTTCTGGCGCGCTGGTTGCCGCGAAGTCTCGGCCATCAGGTGATGTTGCTCACTTCGACCTGCCTGGCGCTTTGCATCATGGGGTACGGATATTACCGGGCGGTTGAAGAAACAGCAGCGGCCAAACACTCGATCACCGCGCAGATGCTTGGCCTGGCAAAAAACCTTGCCACGGTGGATGCTTATCTTCTGCGTTCAGACGATCCCAGTCAAATTGAAGTACTCACTCTGCACACGGCAACGGTGGACGGAATTTACTCTGTTTTGGTGACGGACATCAATGGCAAGCCCTTGTCAGAGGTGGTCAACAAAAATGGTGTCTGGTCGCCCCGTTTTAATGCAGCTTTGCTGGAGGTACCCGGTAAAACCCAGCCGGACTCGTTATTTGAGAGCAAACCCCACAGTGCGGTGCAGCGGGACTATCTGGCGGGCACCGGCGGTACCATGAGTGCCTGGCATCGAATTGGCACCATGCAAGACCCGTTGGGCTGGGTTCGTATCAATTACCGGCTCGATACCTTTGATCTGATCGCCGAGAAGATTCGCTGGGAGGCGCTTCAGACGGTGCTGTTGGCGGTGTTCGGTACCTTGTCTCTGCTGTACCTTTTGCTGCGGCCAACCTTGCGCGCGTTGGAGCAGGCCACCGAGTTCGCCGGGCATCTCAACACGGCCATGGGCTCCAGGCTGACGGTATCCCACCTGACGTCGGAGGTGGAGGCGCTCGGCACAGCGCTCAACGCCTTGTCTCAACGCTTACTTTCTGGACATGCGGAACTCAGCAGCCAGAAATTTGCACTGGATCAGCATGCGATTGTCAGCATCTCCGACCTGAACGGCAACATCACCTACGCCAACCAGCGCTTTTGTGATATCAGCGGCTATGAGGTGCACGAGTTGCTGGGGAAAAACCATCGGATTGTCAAATCCGATGAGCACGATGCAGCATTGTTTGAAAATCTATGGCAGACCATTTCTGAGGGGCGGGTCTGGCATGGTGAAATAAAGAACCGACGCAAAGATGGAACGGCTTACTGGGTCAATGCCACCATCGTCCCTCTAGTAGGGCAGGACGGGCTGCCGCACCATTACATCGGCATTCGTACCGATATCACGGCCAATAAGGCGCTGGAGCACCACTTGCAGGCGGCGCGTGAGGACGCTGAGGCTGCGATGCGTGCCAAAGGGCACTTCCTGGCCAATATGAGTCACGAAATTCGCACACCCATGAATGCAGTTCTGGGCATGCTTAAGTTGATCCAGAACACGGATCTGACCAAACGGCAGCTGGATTACGTTGTCAAGGCAGAAAGTGCCGCACGCTCCCTGCTGGGGCTGCTGAACGATATTCTTGATTTCTCGAAGATCGACGCTGGAAAACTGAGCCTGGAATCGCGGGCATTTCGTGTCGACAAGCTAATGCGCGACCTGTCGGTCATTTTGTCGGCAAATCTGGGGGCCAAGCCGGTCGAGGTGTTGTTTGACCTGGATCCTGCGATCCCGCGCGCGCTGATGGGCGACGTGTTGCGCTTGCAGCAAGTGTTGATCAATCTGAGTGGCAATGCCATCAAGTTCACAGCGCAAGGTGAGGTGGTGATCAGCATTCGTGTGACACACCGAAGCGCCGACGCGGTGGGACTGCGATTTGCCGTGCGCGACAGCGGCATTGGTATTGCGCCAGAAAACCAGAAGCATATTTTTGAGGGATTTTCACAGGCGGAGGCATCGACCACCCGTCGCTTTGGCGGGACTGGCTTGGGTCTGACCATCAGCCGTCGCCTGGTGACGCTGATGGGGGGAGAACTGGCTCTGGAAAGTGCGCTGGGTGTGGGCAGCACGTTTTCGTTTTGCATCGAATTGCCTCTGGCACCTGAGCGTACGCGTCCCGCGATCAGTACAAGTGTGGCCACACTGCCGGAGAACCTCGGTGTGCTGGTCGTTGATGACAACCCGACGGCGCGACACGTGCTCGGTGAAATGGCCAAATCCATTGGATGGCAGGTTGATCTGGCATCGGGCGGAGCGGCAGCACTGGAACTGGTTCAACGGCGGCGGGATCTCGGCAAGCCAGCGTACCAGGCGGTTTTTGTCGACTGGCAAATGCCCGATATGGATGGCTGGGAGACCATCAGCCGACTGAAGGCCGGGCGCACGGACGATCGCAATCCGATCATTGTGATGGTGACTGCCAACGGCCGAGAGATGCTGGGCCAGCGCAGCGCCCAGGAGCAGGATCGACTTGATGGGTTTCTGGTCAAGCCGATTACCGCCTCGATGCTGTATGACGCGGTCGCCGAGGCATTGGCCGGCAGTGTTTCGCAGACCTTGCCTGAGCAGACCAGCCCTCCCGCAGCGCAACCTTTGCTCGGCATGCGCCTGCTGGTTGTGGAAGACAACATCATCAATCAGCAAGTGGCGCAGGAGATGCTGACCAACGAAGGCGCCGCGATCGATCTTGCAGAGAACGGTGAGCTTGGCGTAGAGGCCGTGCATCGTGCCATTGCCTGCGGCCAGTGTTATGACGCGGTGTTGATGGACATCCAGATGCCGGTGATGGATGGTTACACCGCAACACGCCTGCTGCGTCAGGATGCGGCGTTGGCCAGGCTTCCCATCATTGCCATGACCGCCAACGCCATGGCAAGTGATCGCGAGGCGTGTCTGGCCGCTGGAATGGACGCTCACATTGGCAAACCCTTCAAATTGGCTGAGCTGGTGGACTTGTTGCAAAGCCTCGCCCGTCCAGCGAACCGCGTTAGCATGATGGAGAGCACCGCCGCCGCGCGCCTGTCCCCCAGCCAGCCACCTGAGCCTGGATTGCCACGCCTTGATACGGTTGACATGGCGGGTGCGCTGGACCGACTGGGTGGGAATTCAGCGCTGTATGCACGCGTGTTGCAGTCCTACCTCAACGACATTGCCGATCAGCCGGACCTGCTGGATCAGGCGCTTGGTGCTGCCGATTGGCCCGCCGCACAGCGAATCCTGCACACACTCAAGGGCTTGTCGGCAACGGTTGGTGCCAGCTATATGGCTGCGGTGTCGCGTAAAGCGGAGTTGACGATCAAGGCGGTCAACACACCGGGATCGGACACCGATGCGCTGGACATTCAGGCGCTGAGCATCGGATTCAGGGCCGCGGTTTCGGCGACCCAGGCGGTGATGTCCCATGTGGCCAAGACTTGCACCCAGGATGGCCCAGACCAGGTGATACCAGCGGGTGGAGTTGATGATGGTCAGGAAGGGCTGCGTCAACTGTGGGCATTGTTAAAGTCTTCGGACATGGGTGCTTGTGAGGTGTACGAGCGCCTGCAGCGGCGAGCTCTCTTTGCAGAAACTCCGGCCTTTAGCAACCTGAGCACGGCGATGGCGGCTTTTGACTTTGCCGCCGCGGCGCTGGCGTGCGAAACCTTGCTGAATGACCATTGAACCAGCGCCCCTAGAATTCCCGAGTTACTGCAACCTCAGCGCAGGAGTACAAACATGGAACCGAATGCGTTTGATATAGATGATCTGCTCGACCATCATCAGCGAGCGCCGCACCGCCTGGTGCAAATTTTGCGAACCATTCAGGCCAGCAAGGGCTGGTTGTCCCGGCCAGACCTGACCCGGGTTGCCAGCGCGCTGAAGCTGCCGTTGGCCCATGTGGAGGGTGTGGCCGGGTTTTATCATTTTTTCCACCTGACACCGGTAGGTGAGTACCGGGTGTTATTTAGCGACAACATCACTGACCGCATGGGTGGCAGCGAGGAGTTGCAACGCCACCTGCGTCACTTGCTCAAGTTGGAGCCGGGTGGTGTGCGCTCCGATGGGCGAGTCAGTGTGGCCTCCACGTCCTGCACCGGTATGTGTGACCAAGGACCTGCAGCGCTTATCAACCACCGGCATGTCGTGACCCGGCTGACTCCGGGGCGGATCAAACACATGGCAGCGCTGATCGAACAGCGGGTGCCTCCTGCGCAGTGGCCCGCCGAATGGTCAAAGGTAGACGACCAAATTCGTCTGGCCAACGTGAAACTCGGTGCTCAGCCCGAGCCCGGGCAGGGCATTGCCGCGGCGCTGGCGCGCGGCCCACAAGGCATGCTCGAAGACATCAAGCGAAGCAAGCTGCGTGGGCGCGGCGGGGCCGGTTATGCAACGGGCATCAAATGGCAGCTCTGCCGCAACGCAGCGGCGGATACACGCTATGTGATTTGTAACGCCGATGAGGGAGAGCCCGGCACCTTCAAGGACCGGGTCTTGCTGAGCAGTTTCGCCGATACCGTTTTTGAAGGCATGACGATTGCCGCTTTTGTCGTGGGTGCCAAACAGGGACTGGTGTACCTGCGAGGCGAATACACCTATTTGCTGGAGCCCTTGCAGGCCGTGTTGTCAAGGCGTCGCGCGGCAGGCTTGCTCGGCCAGGGCATTCAGGGGCGTGCCGGATTTGACTTTGACATTGACATCCATGTAGGCGCTGGCGCCTATGTGTGTGGTGAAGAGTCGGCTCTGATCGAGTCCCTGGAGGGTAAACGAGGCACACCACGCATCCGCCCGCCGTTTCCCGTAGAGCGTGGCTACCTTGGCCAACCCAGCACGGTCAACAACGTTGAAACCTTCTGCGCGGCGGCCCACATTGCGGTGCATGGCGGCACCTGGTGGGCCGGCATTGGCACGGCACAGTCCACTGGCACCAAAATTCACGCTGTTTCAGGCGACTGTGAGCGGCCTGGCCTCTATGAATACCCGTTTGGCACGCGTATAGGGCGCATTCTGGAAGACTGCGGTGCGCGGGACACGCAAGCCGTTCAGGTGGGCGGACCATCCGGGGTCTGCCTGTCGGCACTCGAATTTGGTCGGCGAATCGGCTTTGAAGACGTGCATACGGCAGGCGCTTTCATGATTTTTGATCGCACCCGCGACATGTTTGAAGTGGCGCTGAACTTCGCCCAGTTTTTTGCCCATGAAAGCTGTGGCTTTTGTACCCCTTGCCGGGTCGGCACCGAATTGGTGGTTCGTCGGCTGGACAAGCTCAAGAAAGGCTATGGCTCGGGCGATGATGTCCAGATTTTGTATGAGCTGGACAAACTGATGCATGGTGCCACCCATTGTGGTCTGGGGGCCAGCGCCTGCAACTCGTTGCGTGACACCATCGCCAAGTTTCGGCCGGCCTACGAAAAACACCTCAAGTCACTGCATTTTGCGCCTGGCTTTGACATGGACGCCGAACTCTCGCAAGCCCGTTTGGCTACGGGTCGCGATGACCATGGCGCTCACCTGGAGACACTGGCATGACAGACCATACCCGCATTGACGCGCTCTCACCTGGCACTTTTACCCTGGACGGCGAAGAGATCGAGTTTGGCCCGGGTGACTCCATTTTGCAGGCCGCCACCCGCTCGGGCTATTACATTCCGCACCTGTGCTGGCACCCGGATTTTGCCGCCAAAGGCTCATGCCGCTTGTGTACGGTGCGCATCAACGGTCGCATTGGCGCGGCCTGTGCTGTCAATGCGGCTTCGGGGCAGGAAGTTCAGAGCAACACCGACGAGCTCAATGCCCAGCGCAAAACTCTTCTGCAGATGATTTTTATTGAAGGCAACCATTTTTGCCCTTCGTGTGAAAAAAGTGGCAATTGCCGACTACAGGCCACTGCCTACGACATGGAGATGGAGGGGCCGCACTTTGAGGAGTTTTACCCCAATCGCCAGGTCGACGCCAGCCATCCGGACCTGATGCTGGACCTCAACCGCTGCATTCTGTGCGGGCTGTGTGTGCGCGCCAGCCATGATGTGGACGGTAAGGACGTGTTTGCCATTGGTGGCCACGGCATTCAGACCCACCTGCTGGTTAATAGCCCCAGCGGCAAACTGGTCAACAGTGCCATTGCCACCGCCGACCGCGCTGCGCACATTTGCCCAGTGGGGGCTATTTTGCACAAACGCCAGGGTTTTGCCACACCGATTGGCCAGCGCCGCTTTGACGAGCGGCCGGTTTCGCAACAGGTCGGGGAGGAAGCCTGATGAGCCCGATTCCCAACCTTCCCAGTGTGCCCAACAGTGCCTTGTCGCAAGGCATCCCGGTGCACCTGCCACGCAAACTCAAGCTCGCCACGGTGTCTTTGGCGGGCTGTTTTGGCTGCCATATGTCTTTTTTGGATATCGACGAGCGCCTGTTGCAGCTGCTGGAGCTGGTGGATTTTGACCGCAGCCCCCTCACCGACATCAAGCAGATTGGCCGCTGCGACATCGGGCTGATCGAAGGTGGCCTATGTAATGCTGAAAACGTACATGTGCTGCGTGAGTTCCGCGCCAATTGCAAGACCCTGGTGGCCGTGGGTGCCTGTGCCATTAACGGGGGCCTGCCGGCACAGCGTAACCAGCGGGACGTTGGGCAAATGATGCGTGACGTTTACTGCCGGCAGATCGGGGGAAGTGTCGGCAACCTGATTCCCAATGACCCCGAACTGCCGCTGCCGCTCAATCATGTGCACCCGATCCACGAAGTGGTGCATGTGGACTTTTTCTTGCCTGGGTGCCCACCCTCGGGGGATGCTTTCTGGGCTTTTCTCAATGACCTGCTGGCCGGGCGCACGCCGCATCTGCCACACGGCCTGATTCATTACGACTAAGGACGCGTTGCCATGAGTTTTGATTTGGAAACCGCCGCCAATCCCAAGGGTTTGCGCCGCGTGGCCATTGACCCGGTATCCCGTGTCGAGGGGCACGGCAAGGTCACGCTGTTGCTGGACGAGGCCAATGTGGTGCAGCAGGCGCGTCTGCACATTGTCGAGTTCCGTGGTTTTGAGAAGTTCATTGAAGGCCGACCCTACTGGGAGGTGCCAGTGATGGTGCAGCGCCTGTGCGGTATCTGCCCCGTGTCGCACCACCTGGCAGCCTGCAAGGCGTTTGACCGGGTGCTGGGTGCCATGCCGGTGCCCGCCAGCGCGGACCGGGTGCGCCGCCTGATGCATTACGGGCAAATGCTGCAGTCACACGCGCTGCACTTTTTTCACCTGTCCTCGCCAGACCTGTTATTCGGTTTTGACTCCGCCGTGGCGCAGCGCAATATCGTGGGTGTGGCACAAGCCCACCCTGGTATTGCCAAAAAGGGCATCTTGCTGCGCAAGTTTGGCCAGGAAGTCATCCGCATCACCTCGGGCAAACGGGTGCACGGCACGGGTGCGGTGCCCGGAGGTGTCAATAAGCTTGTCACCGTGCAGGAGCGTGACGCTCTCAAGGCCGAGTTGCCACAAATGCTGGCCTGGGCGCAGGACTCGGTGGATATTGCCAAACAGTTGCACGCGCAAAACCCGGCACTTTACAACGCGTTTGGCAGTTTTCGCTCCAACCTGATGTCGATCGTGCGCACCGACGGTGCCATGGACTTGTACGACGGCGTGCTGCGGGTGCGCGACGACCATGGCAAGATTCTGGCCGACGGTGTTGCCGATCAGGACTACCTTGATTTGATTGAAGAAGAAGTTCGCTCCTGGAGCTACATGAAGTTCCCGCACCTCAAGAGCCTGGGTCGTGAGCAGGGCTGGTACCGTGTCGGGCCGCTGGCGCGGGTGCAAAACTGCGACTTCATCCCCAGCCCCAGAGCGGAGGACGAACGCCAGGCTTTTGTGGCATGGGGGCAGGGTGATCTGGTGAATGGGTCACTGGCTTACCACTGGGCACGCATGATCGAGCTACTGCACGCGGTGGAGGTGATTGGGGAACTGCTCGACGACCCGGCGCTGCTCTCGGGAGACCTGGTCAGCACGGGTGTGCGTTGCTCGCACGGTGTGGGCATCATCGAGGCACCGCGTGGCACGCTGATTCACGACTACGAAGTCGGCGACGACGATCTGGTGACGCGCTGCAACCTGATTGTGTCTACCACCCACAACAACCAGGCGATGAACGAGGCCGTGCGATCGGTAGCGCGCGAGCACCTCAGCGGCCACGAGCTGACCGAGGGACTGCTTAACCACATCGAGGTGGCCATCCGCGCCTATGATCCCTGCCTGTCATGCGCCACCCATGCGCTGGGCCAAATGCCGCTGGATGTGACGCTGCTGGGTGCCGATGGCGCGCAGCTCGATCGGGTGCAAAAGGCACCAGGCGGCAGGCTCAGTCGCCAAGATGTTTGAGTGAGTTTTGATACAAATTGACTTCCAGCACATATTCAGTATATGTTTATGGCTATTTTTAATGTAGTAAAGTTGACCTCGTGAACATCACGCAAGATGTTCGCGCGAGACCACTTCTGGTGCTTGGCTGGGGTAACCGTAGTCGTGGTGATGACGCCTTAGGCCCCTTGTGTGTCGCCGGCTTGCAGGCGCAGCTTTCGGCTGAACTGCAAACTCAGGTGGACTTTCTGGATGACTACCAATTACAGGTGGAATACGCGCTTGACCTGGTCGGGCGCAAGGCCGTATTGTTCATCGACGCCAGCCTGAACGCCACCCTGGGTTTTGAAGCGCATGCCTTAACGCCCTCTCGCGACACCAGTTACAGCAGCCATGCAGTCTCCGCCCAATCGCTGCTGCAGGTGTTTGAGGACCTGACGGGTTGTGCCGCGCCAGCAGCCACCTTGCTGGCCATACGCGGTGAATCCTTCGAGTTGGGTGAGCCACTCAGCGCCGCGGCGCAAGAGCATCTATTGGCGGCGCAAGACTGGGCGCTGACCTGGCTGCACAACAACACCTTAAGCAGTGAGGTGTGCCATGCATGAAGCCAGTCTGGCGGGTGGCATATTGCAACTGGTGGAGGAGGCGGCGCAGCGTGAGAATTTTCGCCAGGTCAGCCTGCTTCGCATCGAAGTGGGTCAACTGGCGAACGTGGAACTGTCTGCGCTGCAGTTCTCACTGACGGCCATCGCCCCTGGCACGGTGTTGAACGAAGCCCGTTTTGAGTTTGAACAACCCGAAGGGCAGGCTTGGTGTATGACCTGCAGTCTGACTGTTGCGATGCCAGAGCGAGGTTGTGCATGCCCTCAATGTGGCGGCTATCAGCTGCAGCCCACCGGCGGCACCAGCCTGCGGGTGATCGACATGCTGGTACAGGACAACTAGCGAATCGTCACGCTGCACTGTCCCAGCATCGCTTCCGTCACCAGGGTGATGCCGGATTCAGTGACGTGAAAGCGTTTCTTGTCCTCTTCGCGGTGAACGCCGATCTGGGTGCCTTCAGGGATAACGCAGTTCTTGTCGAGAATGCATTTTTTCAGGATGCAATGCCGTCCGATATCGACATTGGGTAAAACAATGGACTCTTCGATCAGCGTGTAACTGTGCACCCGAACACCCGAGAACAGCATGGAACGGCGTACTGTGGCTCCACTGACAATGCAGCCACCGGACACCATGGCGTCCACCGCCTTACCACGCCGGTGATTGTCATCAAACACAAATTTGGCCGGCGGACTTTGGGGTTGCCAGGTCCAGATGGGCCAGGACTCGTCGTACAAGTTCAGGTCAGGGGTGACTTGAACCAGGTCCATATTGGCCTCCCAATAGGCGTCCAGCGTGCCGACATCGCGCCAATATGGCGTTTTGTCGGGCTCGCTGACACAGCTCTCGGCGAAATTCTGGGCAAATGTTCGATAGCGCTTCACACAGTGGGGAATGATGTCTTTGCCGAAGTCGTGGCTGGACTTCGGGTCGTCGGCATCACGCAACAACTGCTCGTACAAAAATCTTGCGTTAAAAACGTAGATGCCCATGCTGGCCAGCGCCATGTCGGGGTTACCGACCATGGGCTGCGGATTGGCGGGTTTTTCCTTGAATTCAACAATTCGGTCCTCTGCGTCCACCGACATGACGCCAAAACCCTTGGCGTCTTTAAGCGGAACTTCGATACACGCAACGGTCAGGTCCGCCTTGCGTTCCACATGGGCGGCCAGGATGCGCCCATAGTCCATGCGATAAATGTGGTCGCCGGAGAGGATCAACACATATTCCGGGTTGGCGTGGCGGATTTCCCGAAGGTTCTGGAATACGGCATCTGCAGTGCCCTGGTACCAGTGTGAGTCGTCCACCTGCTGCTGCGCCGGCATGATTTCAATGAACTCGCCGAGACGACCGTCCAGAAAGCTCCAACCCAACTGCAGGTGTCGGATCAGGCTTTGTGCCTTGTATTGGGTGGCGACCCCCACACGCCGGACTCCGGAGTTGACACAGTTTGACAGGGTGAAGTCAATGATGCGGAACTTGCCGCCAAAGGGAACCGCCGGTTTGCTGCGCCAATCGGTCAGTTCATGCAGTCGGCTCCCGCGGCCACCTGCCAGGATCATGGCGAAGGTGTTACGGGTCAACTGACTGATATACCTGGGGTCACGGGTGCTGCGCATGCCGAAGCTCGATGCATCAAAGTCTGCCATTTTCACGCTCCCAAAAAAGGTTTAGCACTTTCAAAGCAGTCACGCCGGACCGGTGTGATCACATCCATTTTAGGCTCCCTACATGGCAGGGCAATGGAAATGGAAGCCATCAACCGATCTGGCGATTCGCCAGACCTTCTGGATCAGAAAGATGATCAGGCCCTCATTTTTAAAGGGCTAAATGCTATACAAAACAGACTAATCAGCGGCTTTGAATTCCCCCAAGTGCAGCCCTTGGCAGAAGATTGGATGGAAGCGTCTATTCCGGTACACAAATCTGCCCGCGCAACATAGCGCGAACTGTCAGCACGCTCAGCATCGTCACCAGAAGTCCGAGAATAACAAGCAAAATTTGCGCCAGAACTGGGAAAAAACTGCCCCCCAACTTCTCGGCCATGACAAGGGTCCCGATGGTCATGGCGGCCATCGGGAACGAATAGGCCCACCAAGGCAGGGCAAACTGCAACTTCCAGAAAAAACGAATTTGTGAGAACAACAGCATGGTGATGAATACCGCAAAGTAGTAAAAAATGCGTGCGGTGTCGTCGATCGTGCCGTTATGCAATTTGACCCAAGCGATAAATCCTACCGCCGGGGGGGCGATCAGGATGAACAGGGTCGGCAACAACTTGCTGGGGATCATGGGATGGAAGAAAAATCGGTTGAGCAGCACAGCCAGCAAGGGAATCCACATCACCAGGCCAACGCTGAAGTAGAACCAGGACAGCTCAGGAAACCCGAGCGGAACACCGGCAATCGGAACCAGAATATTGCCCACGATGGGGATGAACCATGCCGGATTGCTGTGCTGAACCTGATACTTTTCGTGGTGCATCCAGTTGGACAGGATCGCCAGAGTGAACGCCAACTGCACAACGGCGCCGATAGACCATAAAACCAGTGCCACTGCCGGGGCAGTTGACAGCGATGCGATGGCGAGCAGGATCATGCCGATTGACATTGCCGGGAAAAAACTCATGCGGATGGGATGATTGAACTCGCCGGTCACATGTTGGCGATGCAACACAAGTTTGCCCAGGTAAGCCAGGGCGATCAGCGCATACACCAGCGCAGTCACGACAAGCAGCGCCCCGCTGGGTGCGAAAGACCAGCCCCATAGGTGCTCGGCTTTTTCAAATGCAATAGTGGTGCCGGACAAGCCCATCACGATGGCAAACATCGACACCGGCATGTGTGCCAGGCGTGAATGAGGTGCTTCAGGGGCGACGGGCGCGGCAGTGGCATGTTTGTTCATCAAATCTCCAGTAATTCACTCAAGCTTTCAATGATACAACCCAGGGTATGTGTGGGACTGTGACAGTAGTCACTTAAGGGGCTCTGCCGGCGCGAATGTTGCCCTAAAACAGCCACGGCACAAAACGTTTGCGCTGTCTGCGATAGGTCTGATAGTGCGGATGATGGGTGTGCAACCAGTGCTCCTCCATGGCTGACTTGGCCAGCAATACGCCAAAAAGCAGAGTCCACACCAGCCACGCCATCGTGGAGCCGGACAAACACGCGAGTGCTGCGGCAGCCAGCAGCACCGTGGTGTACATGGGGTGGCGCATCCAACGGTAGGGTCCGGTGGTCACCAGAACACCGTTGGCCTTCGGCTCAGGGTGAATGTTGAAGTTTCCCAGGCGGTTATGCAGCAGGGTCCAAGCGCCCAGTGCAGCAGAAAGCAGCAGGAGTAGCACACAAAGGGTGCTGATACGATCCTGTGACAGTTCAGGCAAGGCCATCACCCCTAGCCAGAGGAGCAGTCCGAATTGCACGACCACCAGCAAGGATCCGGCCAGGCGCCGTTGGTACTCTAAAGAAACTGACATGGTGTGCAGGCTCGTTGAACAGCAAGGCAGATTGTCACCCAATCACACCGAAAAGTCTGTGCACGGGGTATGCACGGTCCGCTTTGAAATCCGCTCGGGCACAGACACTTTTGAGTGACGACTTGTCCAATTACATGGATGAAATGGGCTTCAAGTCGATTGAAGACTTCAGGGGCCGGGCTGTCCCCACCGTGACTGACTGGAAAAACCTCAACCTCAATCACATCAGCAAGGCCGTCATCCGCCAGGACAGCTGTATCCAGTGTGGGCGCTGCCACATCGCCTGCGAAGACACCTCGCACCAGGCCATTACCGCGATGAAAGACGGAAAACGCCACTTTGAGGTCAACGAAGCCGAGTGTGTCGGTTGCAACCTGTGCACGCTGGTGTGTCCGGTACCCGAGTGCATCACCCTGCGCAGCCTGATGCCGGGTGAAACCGATTTGCGCACCGGCAAGGTTGTGGTGGCTCAGCACGCGGACTGGACCACACACCCCAACAATCCGGCTTGCGTGGCAGCATAAAACCCGCCACAAGCAAACCAGCGCCCACCTGGCGCGGCCTTCGGTAAGGTGAGCACAGTCAAATGCCAATTGCTTCATAACTTGAAGCTGGCAGCGAGTATAAATAAAGGGCCAGAGGCCAATTTGATGTCTAAACCATGCAATTCAACCGACCCCTGGTAGTCCACATCTGGTTTGATAAGCGCTACGCGGTCTGCTGCACCCGTTGCCCAATACCCTTGCCGTGCTTCGTACGGCAGTCGGCTGTGGCTTGTTGGTAGCAGCGCCGCATGTCATCTGTTGGCAGAGTCCACCGCAGATGACTGACATAGTGCCACTATTGACAGTCACAACTCTGCCAAAAATTAGATTTCTATACCAGTCGTTTCATTAAGTCATTGAATTAAAACAAGTTTTTTAATCTTCTGGCGTGGCACGCTAATTGATTACAACGTCGACAACTCGTTGTATAGCGTCATGAAACCCCTCGATAAAACACTTGTCACCAAGCTGGCCGTTGTGCTGCTGATCAAACTGGTCATTCTGCTTGGGTTGTGGTGGGGGTTTGTGCGTGACCAGCGCGTCACCGTAGATGGAGGCCGGGTGGCTGACCGGTTTCTGTTGTCCCATCCTGACCCTGCCTTAGGAGAGTCCCCTTGATTTCAGAACAACTGGTTGACTTGTCGCGGCTGCAGTTTGCCGCTACAGCGCTGTACCACTTCTTATTTGTGCCGCTGACGATCGGCATGGTGTGGATGCTGGTCATCATGGAAAGTGTCTATTTGATGACCGGCAACGTCGTCTGGAAAGACATGACGCGTTTTTGGGGCAAGCTGTTTGGCATCAACTTTGCGCTGGGTGTCACCACTGGCATCACGCTGGAATTTCAGTTTGGCACCAACTGGGCCTACTACTCGCACTATGTGGGTGACATTTTTGGCGCACCGTTGGCGATTGAGGGCTTGATGGCCTTTTTTCTTGAATCGACCATGATCGGCTTGTTCTTCTTTGGTTGGGACCGGCTGTCGCGCCCGCAGCACTTGCTGGTGACACTGCTGATGGCCGTCGGCACCAATCTGAGCGCCTTGTGGATTTTGATTGCCAATGGCTGGATGCAAAACCCGGTGGGCTCAGAGTTCAGCTACCTGACCATGCGCATGGAAATGACCGATTTTTGGGCAGTGCTGTTCAACCCGGACGCGCAAGCCAAGTTTGTCCACACGGTGTCTGCCGGGTACACCACCGGGGCCATGTTTGTGCTGTCGATTTCAAGCTGGTATTTGCTGAAAAATCGCGATGTGGCGTTTGCCAGGCGCAGCTTTCGGGTGGCGGCGGCGTTTGGCCTGGCCTCGGTGTTGAGTGTGATTGTGCTGGGTGACGAGTCGGGTTACACCGTGGGCGAAGCGCAGCAAACCAAGCTGGCCGCCATGGAGGCCATGTGGGAGACCAAGCCGGCCCCGGCCGGGCTAACGCTGATTGCA
Source organism: Rhodoferax sp. (assembly GCA_018061265.1). GTDB lineage: Bacteria > Pseudomonadota > Gammaproteobacteria > Burkholderiales > Burkholderiaceae_C > Rhodoferax. The sequence goes on from JAGOUM010000076.1 coordinate 15,158, forward strand.
GGCATCAACGAGGCCGAGCAAAAGAACGACTGGGAGGTGGAGATTCCCTGGGTGATGGGCCTGATTGGCACCCGCTCGCTGAGCAAGGAGATTCCCGGCATACACGACATCAAGCTGAAAAACCGCGAACGCATCGTCAACGGCATGGTGGCGGTCACCGCACTGGAGGCGCTGCGTGCGCACCGTGATGACACAGTGACCAAGCAGGTGTTTGAGCAGCACAAGGCCGACCTGGGTTTTGGCTTGCTGCTGAAAAAATACGTGACCGACGTGCGCCAGGCCACCCCCGAGATGATTGACCGGGCCGTAGCTGACACGGTGCCGCGCGTTACCCCCTTGTTTTGGGCGTTTCGCATCATGGTGGGATTGGGCTTTGCCATGCTGGCGCTGTTTGCCATGGCGTTTTACAGCACCTTGAAAGCCGGCGGAATGCAGCGGCCGTGGCTGCTGAAATGGGCGCTGTTCATGCTGCCCGCACCCTGGTTGTCATGTGAGCTGGGCTGGTTTGTTGCCGAGTACGGCCGCCAGCCATGGACGATTTACGGTGTGCTTCCCACGCACATGTCGGTATCGACGCTGAGCGTCAACAGCCTGTACGGATCACTGGCGGGTTTCATCGGTTTTTACACCGTGTTGCTGGTGGTCGAGATGTATTTGATGGTCAAGTTTGCCCGCATGGGCCCCGGCAGCCTGGGCACCGGGCGCTATCAAAACGAGCCAGAACATCACTTGACTGCGGCACACGCTTGAAAGACACACATCATGTTTGATTACGAAACCCTGAAAATTATCTGGTGGCTGCTGGTGGGGGTGCTGCTGGTTGGCTTTGCCGTCATGGACGGGCACGACATGGGTGTCGGCACGTTGCTGCCGTTTGTCGGAAAAACTGACCTGGAGCGCCGCGTGGTCATCAACACCGTGGGGCCACACTGGGACGGCAACCAGGTGTGGTTTATCACCGGGGGTGGTGCCATTTTTGCCGCCTGGCCGCTGGTTTATGCGACGGCGTTCAGCGGCTTTTACTGGGCCATGCTGGTGGTGCTGTGGGCCTTGTTCTTTCGGCCGGTGGGCTTTGACTACC
>JAGOUM010000206.1 GCA_018061265.1 Rhodoferax sp.
TGCTCAACTGCCTGACCGCCAATGTGGCTGCCGTGGTTGACAAGAAGCTCGTGCTGTCCAAAGAAGTGAACGGCGACCTGGGTTACGCCTGGCTCAAGACCAACTACGCCGGCTCGGGCGCGATGAAGCTGCGCGAGTGGCGCGCCAATGAGGTGCTGGTGCTGGAGCGCAACGACAACTACTATGCCGACAAATCCAAGCTGGCCCGCGTCATTTACCGTTTCAGCAAAGAATCTGCCACGCAGCGTCTGATGCTGGAAAAGGGTGATGTGGATGTGGCGCGCAATTTGTCGCCGCAAGACCTGGCTGCCGTGGCTGCCAACAAAGACATCAAAACCACCGCCACGCCCAAGGGCACGGTGTATTACATCAGCCTGAACCAAAAGAACCCGGCGCTGGCCAAGCCCGAAGTGCGCGAAGCCTTCAAGTGGCTGGTGGACTACTCGGCCATTGGCGACACCATCATCAAGAACATTGGCGTGGTGCACCAGAACTTTTTGCCAGTGGGCTTGCTCGGTGCCAGCACCGTCAACCCCTACAAGCTCGATGTGGACAAAGCCAAGGCACTTCTGACCAAGGCCGGCTACCCGAATGGTTTCAAGGTCACCATCGATATGCGCACCATTCAGCCGGTGCAAGGCATTACCGAGGCCTTCCAGCAAACCGCCAAGCGCGCCGGGATCGATGTCGAAATCATCCCTGGCGACGGCAAGCAGGTGCTGACCAAGTACCGTGCCCGCACGCACGACATGTACATCGGCCAGTGGGGCGCTGACTATTGGGACCCGCACACTAATGCCGACACCTTCGTGCGTAACCCCGACAACGCCGATAACGCCAAAGCCAAGCCTTTGGCCTGGCGCAATGCCTGGGACATCCCGGAGCTGACCAAGCAGGCCGATGCCGCCGTGCTGGAGCGTGACCCGGCCAAGCGTAAAACCATGTACGAAAAGATGCAGGCCGAGTTTCGGGCCACCAGCCCGTTTGTGATGCTGTATCAGCAGACCGAAGTGGCCGCTTACCGCACCAATGTGGATGGCCTGCGCATTGGCTCAACGTCTGACTCGACCTACGTTTACCGCGTCTCCAAACGCTGATGTCTGAAGCGCTGGGCACCGCCTGCGGGTGGTGCCCTTTTGATTCATGAAATTCTCCCGCGCTCTGGCGCGATTTATTTTTGCCATTGTCCTGACCTACCTGGGTCTGCTGGCGGTCACCTTCTTTATCGGTCGGGTGATCCCGATCGACCCGGTGTTGGCGGTGGTGGGCGACCATGCGCCAGAGCATGTGATTGCCCGCACGCGCGAAGAAATGGGGCTGAACAAGCCGCTGTACACCCAGTTCGGCATTTATGTGGGCAAGGTCTTGACCGGTGATTTTGGTGTGTCGGTGCTCACCTCCAACCCGGTGCTGCAAGACATTCGCCGCGCTTTTCCCGCCACCTTTGAGCTGGCCACGCTGGGCATTTTGATCGGTGCGGGGTTTGGCGTGCCGCTGGGCGTGTGGGCGGCGGTGCGCCGAGGTGGCGTGGCCGACCAGGTGGTGCGGGTGATGGGGCTGATCGGTTATTCGGTACCGATTTTCTGGTTGGGCCTGATGGCGCTGGTGCTTTTCTACGCCAAGCTCGACTGGGTGGCCGGCCCCGGCCGCATTGACGTCACGTATGAATATATGTTCACTGCCACCACCGGCATCCTGTTGCTTGATACCGCCATGCAGGGTCAGTGGGAGGCGTTTCGCAATGTGTTTTCCCACCTGATTTTGCCGGCCTCGCTGCTGGGTTACTTTTCGCTGGCCTACATCAGCCGCATGACGCGCTCGTTCATGCTCAATGAGTTGAGCCAGGAATATGTGGTGGCGGCGCGCGCCAAGGGCTTGAGCGAGGCGCGCATCATTTGGCGGCATGCGCTGCGCAACGCCATGGTGCCGCTGGTCACGGTGATCACACTGTCGTATGCCGGGTTGCTGGAGGGTTCAGTGCTGACCGAGACCGTGTTCGCCTGGCCGGGGCTGGGCTTGTACATCACCAATTCGCTGCAAAACGCCGACATGAACGCGGTGCTGGGTGGCACGATTGTGGTGGGTTCGGTGTTTATTGGGCTTAATTTGTTGTCGGACCTGCTGTACCGCACGCTTGACCCAAGGACGCGGCAGCGATGAAATCGATGTGTTTCATGCTCTCGAATAATATAGCTTGTAGCGCAATATCTGCAAGGGTTAGAGCCTATTTTCTTATGAATTTATCTGGGCCTGCACGATGACCGGTAAAGCGGCAATGACGGTGACCGAAGCGGGTGGTCTGCACGCCTGGCTGATGTCCGATCGGCCAGCGTCGCGTCGCCAGGCTGCCCTGGGGCGTGCCTATGGTGCATGGCGCACGTTTGCGCGCAACCGGTTGGCGATGTTGGGGCTGCTGATTGTGCTGCTGCTGGTCGGGGTGGCGCTTTTCGCCAACCAGTTGGCACCGTTTTCTCCGTTTGAGGGCGATTTGCGCACCACCCGGCTGCTGCCACCCTCGGGCCAGTTTTGGCTGGGCACCGATGACCAGGGCCGCGATATTTTGTCGCGGTTGATTTTTGGCTCGCGCATCACGCTGTTTGTGGTGTTTCTGGTCGCCGTGCTGGCCGCCCCAATAGGTTTGCTGGTGGGCACAGTGGCCGGGTATGCAGGCGGCTTGGTGGATGCCGCGCTGATGCGCATCACCGATATTTTCCTGGCGTTTCCGCGGCTGATTCTGGCGTTGGCGTTTGTTGCAGCGCTGGGGCCAGGCATCGAAAACGCGGTGATTGCGATTGCCATCACCTCCTGGCCGGCCTATGCGCGCCTCGCCCGGGCCGAGACGTTGACCATTCGCCAGACCGACTACATTGCCGCCGTGCAACTGATCGGCGCGTCGCCCTGGCGCATCGTGTTCAGGCACATCATGCCGCTGTGTGTGTCCTCGGTGATTGTGCGCGTCACGCTGGACATGGCCGGCATCATCCTCACCGCTGCTGGCCTGGGTTTTTTGGGCCTGGGTGCGCAACCCCCCAGCCCGGAATGGGGTGCCATGATTGCCAACGGCCGCCAGTATGTGCTGGACCAATGGTGGGTGGCTGCCGCCCCGGGTGCCGCCATCTTTTTGATCAGCCTGGCGTTTAACCTTCTGGGCGACGGCCTGCGCGACGCGCTCGACCCGAAGGGGGTGAAATGAGCGGTGCTGACAGGCAGATCAAACCCCTTGCCTGGCGAACCGCTGTCAAGCCTGGCAGTTCGGCGCGCACGGTAGCAGATTTGGGGTCGGATCCCCATTCGGCCAAACAGTCGTCGCAAGGGATGCAGCGCATCACCGAATGGGGCTCTGACCCCAATTCTGCGGGCCATGGGTGGCAGTGCCTTTCGGCTAAGTTACCATATCGTCGGGCTCGAATCAGCGTGTCTGCGTGCGGCGAATGGTTAACAGTAGCCCGCAGAATTGGGGTCAGAGCCCAATTCGGGGATGCACCTGCGACGATGGATACATCGCGAGGCCGAATTGGGATCCGACCCCAAATCTGCTACCGCTCGTGGTTAATTGACAGGGTGAAAAAATATCTGAGGCTGCAAATCGGCCACGATTCATGGTGCACAGGTGGGTTGGAGAAATTTCCGATCCACTCCTGTGCCCGCAAATCTTGCGGCTTCGCGCCACACATCGACAGACGTTGGGCCGCATGAACCAAACCATCAATTCCTCAGACCCGATGCTGGTGGTGGACGACCTGCGCGTGTCGTTCCCCAGCCGCGATGGGGGCTGGGTGGAGGCGGTGCGCGGTGTGTCGTTCACGTTGGGGCGCGAGCGCCTTGGCATTGTGGGCGAATCGGGTTCGGGCAAATCACAAACCGGCCGCGCCATTTTGGGTCTGACGGCACCTGAAGGCCGCGTCAGCGCAAAAACGCTGGCTTTCAACGGGGTGGATTTACTCAACTGCTCGCCCAAGCAGCGCCGTGAGTTGCGTGGCGGCCGCATCGCCATGGTGCTGCAAGACCCCAAGTTTTCGCTCAATCCGGTGATGACGATTGGACGTCAGATCATGGAAACCCTGCTGGCACACAGCCGCATGTCGGCCAGTGCGGCGCGCCAGCGCGCACTCGAAGCTCTGCAATCGGTGCAGATTGACGACCCCGAGCGCGTCTTCAAACTCTACCCGCATGAGG
>JAGOUM010000207.1 GCA_018061265.1 Rhodoferax sp.
CAGTTACAAAACGCGGGTGTAGTTCAATGGTAGAACGGCAGCTTCCCAAGCTTCATACGAGGGTTCGATTCCCTTCACCCGCTCCAGTCAAAACCACTGCAGACCACCGGTCCAGCCGGGCTAGGTGGTCACATAGCCCATACTTTGGGGCAACCACAGCACAATCTGTGGAAACACGGTAATCAACAGCAGCAGCACGATCAGCATCAGCAGAAACAGCCAGCCCTCGCGCACCATTTCACCGATCGGTATGCCGGTGAGCGCCTTGGTGACAAAAAGCAGCATGCCAAAAGGCGGTGTAATCAGCCCGATCATCATGTTGAGCACCGCCAGCACACCAAAATGCACCAGGTCAATGCCCAGCAGTTTGGCCGCTGGCAGCAGCATGGGGACAAACACCAGCAGCAGCACCGAGACGTCCAGAAAACAGCCCAGCACCAGAAACATCAGATTGACCATCAACAGAAAGTTCAGCCGCGAAAGCTGCATCTGATCAACCCAGAGCCCCATCGCCTGCGGCACACCTTCTGCGGTAAAGGCATAGTTGAGCATGAATGAGCCGGCCAGAATCATGGTGATCACCGCACTACCCCGGGTCGACTCCAGCACCACACCCCAAAAGCTGCGCCAGGTCAGGCCACGAAAGACAATTCCCGCCAGGATCAGTGCGTGCAAGGCGGCCACGGCCGCCGCCTCGGTGGGTGTGAACGCACCAGAGTAAATACCACCCAGCAGCACGATTGGCAGCGACAGCGGCAGCACACCGCGAAACAGGATCTTTGGCCAGTCGCCCATGGGAATCTTGTCGTCACGTGGCATGTTGCGGCGGGTGGCGATCACATGCACCACACCCATCATCAGCGCCGCCATCAACAGACCTGGTACCAGGCCGGCCAGAAACAAGGCACCCACCGACGCACCCGACACCAGCGCGTAGATGATCATCGGAATGCTCGGCGGGATGATCGGACCAATGGTGGCGCTGGCCACCACCACCGCACCGGCAAATCCGCGCGGGTACTCCGGCTTGTTGAGCATCTGGCGGATAGTGACCAGCCCGGGGCCGGCCGCGTCGGCAATGGCGCTTCCACTCATGCCAGAGAACACCACACTCACCAGAATGTCCACCTCCGCCAGGCCACCGCGCATGCGCCCGACCAGAATGCGACAAAAGTCAAAAATGCGCTCACTCACTGTGCCGGCGTTCATCACATTGGCGGCAAAGACAAACAGCGGCACGGCCAGCAGCACATAACTGTTGTAGAGCCCGTTGCTCACCTGCTCAGCCACCAGCCCCAGGTCCTGCCCTTTGACCAGCAGGTAGGCAAAGCCGGAGGCCAGCATCGAAAAACCGATGGGCATACGCAGCAGCATGCCGACCACCAGCACCCCAACCAAGACCAGTAGCGCCAGACTCATATCAAACCCGCACTTCCGCGTCCAACCCGATTCCACGCACAGATTGCCATATGGCCCAGACGCTGCGAGCGATGAGTGCTATTAATAAAAGAACGAATGGTAGATAAACCCACATCAACGGCAGACCCAGCACCGGCGAGTTTTCACGCGCCATGAACTTCACGTAGTCCCAGCTGCCGGGCAGACCCACCAATGCCAGACCACCGATGAGCAGGTTGCCCAGAATACGCATCACCTGCCGTATCCGGCGGCCGACGATATTCCAGACCAGGTCAAACACCACATGCTCGCGCTCTGGCACCACGGCCGCCGCGGCCCACAAAATGACCCAGATGTAGAGAATCACGGCCGCCTCATCGGTCCAGGGCAGTGGCTGGTTAAAGCCAAAACGCGCGGCAATCTGGACGATGAAGACGCCAAACAGCATCAAAAAAAGCACGCCACCCAAGGTGTTGGCGGCGTGCCTGAGCCAACGGGTCATACCAGTCGACAGGGCTTACTTGGTGGCGTTGATGCGGTCCACGATGCCTGCCGGCCAGACCTTGGCGTATTCGGAGGCTTTGTATTTCTCCTGCACTGCTTTGCGGAACGCATCCACGTCGGGAGTGCTGACCTGCAGGCCCTGCTGCTTGAAGAAGTCGATGATCTGGCCTTCTTCCTTGATGCGGTTCTCGTTGTTAAAGGCTGCAGCGGCTTGGGCGGCGGCGGAGACCTTTTGTTTTTGTGCTGCGCTTAAAGCGTTGAAGCTCTTGTTGGAAATGGCAATAAAGATACCGTCCACCAGGTGACTGGTGAGCACGATCTGTTTGGTCACTTCATAGAACTTGGCCGCACGCACGGAAGGCAGCGGGTTGTCCTGGCCGTCGATGGTGCCGGTCTTCAGGCCCAGATACACCTCGCCAAACGCCAGCGGCGTGGCAGTGGCACCCAGGGCCTCACCCAGGAACAGCCATTCTTTGGAACCCGGCATGCGCAGCTTCACGCCTTTGAGGTCGGCAGGCGTCTTGACGTTTTTGACTTCACGCAGGTTGAGCTGGCGTGTGCCCAGATAAACGGTGGCCAATGGGGTGACCTCCATCTTCTCAGACACGGCCTTGAACAGTTCGGTACCGATGGGGCCGTTGAAGATTTTTTGCTGCTGTTCGGGGTCGCGCACGATGTAGCCGGCCGTGAACACCGAGAACTCGGGCACCAGCTTGGCGATGTCAAACGCCGAAATGCTGGAGAGTTCCAGGTTGCCACGCGCCATGGCGGCAGGCTCGGTGCCCTGTTTGAACAGCGAGGCGTTCAGGTTGATCTGCACGTCAAACTCGCCGGGGGCACTTTTTTCCAGGTTGTCCTTGAACACCGTCCACATCTTGGCATGCCAGTCGTCGGGAACAGCCGGGGTCGAGATGCGCAGCACTGTCTTGGTCTGGGCCAGAGCGGGAAGACCGACTGCGCCCAAAGCAGCGGTGGCACCCAGCAGGGTGCGGCGAGAGAGGGTGTAACTTGTCATGGTGTGATCTCCTGTTGTGGTGAAGTGGTTGCTGAAATCAGATGGCGCCCAGCCGCGCGCCGAGTGCGTGGTAACCGTCGCGCACCGCCTTGGCTTCGTCGGTACTCAATGGGCTCAAGGGTGCGCGCATATTAAGCCACTGCGCATCGCCCAACTGTTCGGCCAGCATCATTTTGTAGACGCCGACAAATGGCATATCTGGCCGTACCCCAAGCAGCGCCAGCAGGTCCAGAATCAACTGACTGTCAGCCGCAGTCACTGTGGCAGGTGATGCGATCACCCGCGCCATCAGACGCGGTGCCACATTGGCCAGGCCATTGATGGAACCGGAGCCGCCCACCAGCATGGCCTGCGCGACGTGGTGTTCGGCACCGACCAGAATCGACAGTTCCGGGAAGCTTTGTGCCCACAGCAGCGAATGCGCCAGGTCACAACTGCTGTCTTTGGCACCGATCACGTTGCCGGGAAAACGCGCAACCAGCGCCTGAATGGCGTCCATTGAAAAACCATAGGTGCTCATCACCGGAAAGTGGTAGAGCAAAAGCTTGAGGCCCTCGTCGCCAATGCCACGAATCACTTGCGACACGGCCTCGATCACACCCGCATCACGCGGCTGGTTAAAGAAGAAAGGCGGCATGAACATCTGGCGGTGCACGCCCAGACGGGCAGCGTGGCGGCCCAGCTCAATGGCATCACCCAGTGCCAGTGCGGTGGTGGTGACGATGATTTGGTCGGCGCGGATACCGGTGCCGAGCATCAGCTCCAGCAGCGCTTTGCGCTCTGCCACGGTAAATGCCGGACCTTCGCCAGTGGTTCCAAACAGGGTGACGCCGTCGCAGCCAGCCGCCAGCATGCGCCGGGCATGGGCCAGCGCGCGCGCCGTGTCGAGATGCCCGTCGGCATCAAATGGCATGAGCAACGCCGGCCAAAGGCCATGAATATCTGCGTTCAATTGGAGTTCCTTGAGTTGAGAAGGGGGTTGGCACCGGCCCATTCACCACGCACCTGCTTCAGCGGTGCGGTCATGACGCGGCTGCGTGCACTGTCAATGTGGGCTTCGAGCAGGCGGCAGGCCTGGGCGCCATCGCGGGCGCGCACCGCAGCAATAAAGGCCAGGTGTTCGTGCATGGCAGGAATCAGGCGCGCAGGTGTGATCACACTGTGTTCAAGCTTGATCAGGCGTACGCGCAGGCTGTTGACACGGTAAATGTCAGACAAGATGTCATTGCCCATGGCGTCGACCATGCGGTC
>JAGOUM010000077.1 GCA_018061265.1 Rhodoferax sp.
CGTTCGTGGGGTACACAGATGTGTACGTCGGTGTCGCGCAGCGTGGTGGCCATCTTGCCACCGCCCCGGCCAGTCAAACCCAGCACCACCATGTCGCGCTCGTGAGCGGCCTCAATGGCAGCCAGCACATTGGGTGAGTTCCCGCTGGTTGAGATGGCAATCAGCACATCCCCGGCTTGACCCAGGGCACGGACTTGGCGCGAAAAAACCGCATTAAAGCCGTAGTCATTGGCCACTGCCGTGAGGATGGAGCTGTCGGTGGTCAGGGCGATGGCCGCCAGTTCCGGCCGTTCACGCTCAAAACGGCCGACAAATTCGGCGGCAAAGTGCTGCGCGTCCGCAGCCGACCCGCCATTGCCACACGCCAGCACCTTGCCGCCACCGGTCACACAGGTCAGCAAAGCCTGCACCGCGTCGGCGATGGGTTTGCTCAGAAGGCTTGCGGCCTGGTATTTCAGGTCGGCGCTCTCGATAAAGTGTTGTTGAATTCGTTGTTCCAGCATGGCCGCATGATACCTGCGCAGGCTTTGCCCATGGCAGAGCAGGTTTTAGACTAGTCGGCGTCAAACGCCCCCTGAAGCCAGGTGATTGCTCCCGACTCCAGCGCCAGCACGTCAAAACGGCAGGGCGGCAGGCGGGCCAAGCGCATCAGATAATGTCGGGCAGCAAAGATGATACGGCGCTGCTTGACGGCGCTGACACTGGCTGCAGCACCGCCGTGGCTGGCGGTTTTGCGTTGCCGAACTTCGACAAATACACAGGTGCCGTCCGGTGCGCGCATGATCAGGTCAATCTCGCCGCCACCCCTGCCAGGGGTTCGATAATTGCGCTCCAGCAGCACCAGTCCTGCGTGTAACAGGTGTTGCAGGGCCAGCGCCTCGGCAGCGTCACCGGTCTGCCTGGTGGTGACGGGTTTGGTTTTTTTGTTCGCCAAAGGAAAGATCATTGATGACAAGCCACCCTTCGAGTCTGGCCGTTGACTTTGGCACCGCACTGCGCGGTGCCAGCGAAGCGGCAGCAAGCCAGAATTATCCTGCGGCCACCCTGTACGTGATCGCCACACCCATCGGCAACCTTGCGGATATCACTTTGCGCGCCTTGCACCTGTTGCAAATCGCCGACGTCATTGCCTGCGAAGACACCCGCCACACACAGGCTTTGCTGCGGGCCTATGGGGTGGACAAAACACCGTCGCAATGGCTGGCGGTACACCAGCACAACGAGGCGCAGGCAATACAAGGGGTGCTTGACCGCTTGGCGCAGGGCCAACGTGTCGCCTACGTCAGTGATGCGGGCACACCTGCCATCAGTGACCCGGGCGCACGGCTGGTCGCCGGGGTACGCCGGGCCGACGTGAGAGTGATGCCGATACCAGGTGCCAGTAGTGTGACCACTGTCCTCAGTGTGGCCGGCATCACGCCGGACGGCGAGCAGCAGGGTGATTTTGTGTTTGCCGGCTTCCTGTCTTCCAAGAGCAGCGAGCGCCTGGCTGCAGTGCAAGCCCTGGCGGGTGAGCCACGCGCGGTGGTGATGCTGGAGGCACCCCACCGCATCGAAGCACTGGCGCAGGCACTGGCCAGCCTGGGCGAACGCAGCCTGACCATCGGGCGCGAGCTGACCAAGCAGTTTGAAGAAATCGCCACACTGAAGGTGCAGGATTTTTCGGGCTGGCTGCAACAGAACCCTCATCGCATGCGGGGCGAGTTCGCGCTGGTGCTACACCCGCTTGCCAAAGACACCGCAGCCGGCGCAGACAGCCGCGTGTTGCAACTGCTGCTGGCGGAGTTGCCACTCAAGACCGCAGTCAAGCTGACCGCCGAGATCACTGGCGAATCGCGCAACGACCTTTACGCGCTGGCGCTGTCACTCAAATCCGCCCCCGACTGAAGCAACCGGGCTGTGGCAGGCGTCGCCAACTAACGGCCGGGCAGTGGCTCCTGCGCCCGGGCGTAGAGTGGCAACACCTTGGGCAGGTTGGCCTCGATATCGGCAATGCGGGTGCTGCCGGACGGGTGGGTCGAGAGCCACTGTGGCGGTGCGCCTTTACTCGCCTGCGCCATTTTCTGCCACAGACTGACCCCGGCGCGCGGATCAAACCCGGCACGGGCGGCCAGCTCCATACCCACCAGATCGGCCTCGGATTCATCGCTGCGGCTGAACTGCAGCGTCAACAGTTGCGCCCCGTAGTTGGTGACGGTCTGCCCCAGTTCACCCAACCCCAGCACAGCACCCAACAGCGAGGCGCCAATACCCGTGGCCGCGGTTTTCCCCATCCGTTCGCGGGCATGCTCACGCAGCGCGTGCGCCACCTCATGTCCCATGACGGTCGCCACCTCATCGTCTGTGAGTTTGAGCTGCTCAAGGATGCCGGTATAAAACGCGATCTTGCCGCCAGGCATACAAAAAGCGTTGATTTGTTTGCTGCCTATCAGGTTGACCTCCCAGCGCCAATTGGCGGCCCGCGGGTTCCAGCCCAAGGCGTGGGGAATGGTCTTGTTGGCAATGCTGCGCAAGCGTTTCACCTGAGGATGATCGCGCCCGGCCAGTGCGTTCTGGTTGGCCGCCTGCTGCATCATCTGCGCGTATTGTTGGGCCGCGGAACGCTCAATGGTCTCGGCGGGTACCAGTTTGGTGAACATCGAGTTTTTGCCAACCTCGACGCCTTCGGCCTGCGCGTCCAGCAGACCCAAGGCCGGCATCGTCATGACGGCCGCACCCTGCAGCAGCAAGCGCCGATGCGAACACAGTGGGCAGGTGTGCGGGTGGCTCATTTTCAAGATTCCTCAAGACAGACGGTTAAAACCAGCGTTTAGTATGCCAAGTCCAGAACGGTGTGGCACCTGTTCAATTGTGCGTCAAAAGGCGAAAATTCAAGTCCGCCAGATTAGCCTGCACCCCAAGCAGGAACAGGAGACAGCCCGTGAAAAAACCCATCTTTATTGCGTCCATGGATGCCTGCGTCGATCACATCCTTGACACCGTTCCCGGTACGGTGGTGCTGGGCATCCCCTTGGGTATCGGCAAACCCAATCCCCTGGTCAATGTGCTGTACCGTCGCATCAAGGCCAACCCGGCACGCAAACTGCGCATCATCACCGCCTTGTCACTGGAGCGGCCGGTCGGGCACAGCGACCTGGAACGCAACTTCCTGCAACCGCTGGTCGAGCGGGTGTTTGACGACTATCCCGACATGGATTACGTCACCGACCTGCGTGCCGGATCGCTGCCCGCCAACATCGAGGTGCAGGAGTTTTTCATGAAGACCGGAGACTACCTCGGCAATGCCCCGGCGCAGCAGGCTTACATCTCCACCAACTACACCTACGCCGCCCGGGACATGGCGGTGCAGGGGCTCAATGTGATCGCCCAGGCGGTTGCGGCCAAAGGGCACGACGACAGCCTGCGCCTGAGCCTGTCGAGCAACCCCGATATCACCGAGGAAGTCATCGAATGTGTACGCGGCAGTGGTCAGCCCGTGATCGCTGTCGGGGTGATCAACCGGCAGATGCCTTTTATGCCCAACGGTGCCGAAGTCGACCCCGGCTTCTTTGATGTGGTGGTGTCGGACCCGGCGGCCACCCACGCGCTGTTTGCCCCGCCCAACAACAAGGTCAGCGCCGCCGACTATGCCATCGGGCTGCACGCCTCCAGTCTGGTGGTGGATGGTGGCACGCTGCAAATTGGCATTGGCTCACTGGGTGACGCGATCGGGCAAGCACTCATCGTGCGCGACCGCCACAGCGCGGAATACCGCCATATTCTGGAATCCTTATGTCCGGACGGTCTGGCCGGACGTGAACTTGGCCGCTTTGATGCCGGCCTGTATGGTTGCTCGGAGATGTTTGTCAACGCGTTCTTGCGGCTGATTGAGGCTGGCATCATCCGCCGCGAGGTATTTGATGACGCCGTGCTGCAGCAATTGCTCAATAGTGGACGTATCCAGGACGACTGTGTCAGCGCCGATATGTTGCTGGCACTGCTGCAGGCCGGGCGCATCCGCTCACCGCTGGTCCAGGAGGACGTGACGTTTCTGAAACGTTTTGGCATCCTGCGGCATGAAGTTCAACTGCATGCCCAGCAGCTGAGTTTTGAAAGCCACCGCTGCGGCACAGACCTGGACGACAAGGCCAACTTTGAGTGTATTGGCAGTCACATGCTTGGGTCGCGGCTGATGCACGGGGTTTTCATGACGGGTGGATTCTTTCTTGGTCCACGAGACTTTTATGACCGCCTGCGCAGCATGGCACCACAGGATCTTGTCAAGATCGACATGACCCGCATCGACTTCATCAACCAACTGTATGGCAACGACGCGCTGAAACGCGCCCAGCGCCGCAAAGCGCGATTCATGAACACCACCATGGTGATGACGCTGCTGGGTGCCGCTGCCAGTGACGCACTTGAGTCCGGCCAGGTGGTCAGTGGTGTCGGCGGCCAGTACAACTTTGTGGCCATGAGCCATGCGCTGGCCGATGCTCGGCTGATCATGATGCTGCGCGCCACCCATGACAACAAGGACGGGTTGAAAAGCAGCATCGTCTGGAACTACGGCCATGTCACCATTCCGCGCCACCTGCGCGATGTCGTCATCACCGAATACGGCATTGCCGAGCTGCGGGGACAGGCTGACAGCGAGGTCGTCAAGCGCCTGATTGCCGTTGCCGACTCGCGCTTTCAGGACGAACTGGTGCGCCAGGCCAAGGCCCACGGCAAACTTGAAGCGGGTTATGAGGTACCTGAGCGTTATCGGCACAACCTGCCCGAGGCGCTGGCGGCCAAACTCAAACCCTGGAAAGAGGCCGACTTGCTGCCGGACTTTCCGTTTGGTACCGACCTGACCGAGGACGAGTTGCACATGGTGCGCGCCATGAAAAAAATGAAACATGCCAGCCACCACCCCTCCGAGCTGCTGGCCATGGCCATCAAGAGCCTGTGGGAAGGCAAAGAGGCGCCGCCAGAGTACCTGGAACGCCTCGGCCTGGCCGAGGTGCACACCTTCAAAGACCTGGTGATGCGCCAGTTGTTTGCCGGCAACCTTTGATCACCAGACAAGCAGTCAAGACTCCGGAAAAAGTATCGAAAATATAGCTAGAAGCGGTTTACCAATAAGCGCTAGTGGGTATTTTATTTGATACAGACGGAGCGCACCATCTTGAGGTCCGTCAGGCCCATCATCACCTTTTCCATGCCGTCCATCTTCAGCGTTCGCATGCCACCTTCGACCGACGCTGCAAAAATCTCGGCCACCCGTGCGCGCTCCTGAATCAGGCGTTTGATGTGGTCGTCCGCAATCAGCAGCTCATGCAGCCCGACGCGGCCTTTGTAGCCTGTCTGATTACATTTGTCACAACCCACATGCCGATAAAGCCTGATCCGGCCGCCCTCACCATACTGCGCCAGCCAGCTGGCCATCAGCTTGCCCATCTCACCATCAAAGTCCGCCTTCCAGCTGGCCGAATGACGCAGCTCCTCCACATATTCAATGGCGAACAGCCTCAGCTCTTCATCATCGGGCTGATACGCCTCCTTGCACGAACACAGGCGCTTGGCCAGACGCTGCGCCAGAATACCCAGTAGCGCATCGGCAAAGTTGAACGGGTCCATGCCCATATCAAGCAGCCGGGTGATGGATTCGGGGGCCGAATTGGTGTGCAGTGTGGAAAACACCAAATGCCCGGTCAGTGAGGCTTCCACCCCCATCGACACGGTTTCTTTGTCACGCGACTCACCGACCATGATGATGTCAGGGTCAGCGCGCAAAAAAGCGCGCATCACCAGCGCAAAGTCAATGCCGGCTTTTTTGTTAACCTGCACCTGACGCAAACCCTTTTGGGTAATTTCAACGGGGTCTTCGGCGGTCCAGATCTTGGTGTCGGGCTTGTTGAGGTGTTTGAGAATCGAATGCAGCGTGGTGGTTTTACCGGACCCTGTGGGGCCGCAGACGTAAAACAGGCCGTAAGGTTTCTCGACGGTCTGTATCACCCGCGCTTTGTTGTGCGAAGTCAGTCCCAGACTATCCAGGGGAATTGGCTCACCGGCTGCCAGAATCCGCATCACCACGTCTTCTACACCACCGGCCGAAGGGATGGTGGCGACACGCAGTTCGATATCCAGCGGGCCATATTTCTTGAACTTGATCTTGCCGTCCTGTGGCTTGCGGCGCTCGGAAATGTCGAGGTCACACATGATTTTCAGCCGCGTCACCATGGCCTGGCGGAAATGGGCCGGCACTTCGATGTAGGGCTGCAAGGATCCGTCGATACGAAAGCGGATGCCGGTCTTGAGCTTGCCGGGCATGGGCTCGATATGGATATCCGAAACGCCCTGTTTGTAGGCGTCCATGATGACCTTGTTGACAAATTTGACCAGTTCGTTGTCGGCCGCTGCAGACTCCAGCGCGTCATCATTGCTGCCTTCGTCAATCGCGCCGGTGTCCATGTCAGCGAGCATTTCGTCAATACTGCCACCACTGGCTTCCACACCAAATATCTGTCCCAGGGTTTCCTTGAAGTCGGTCTGGGTGGTGACCCGGTAATCAAACTTGCTGATGCGTGGAAACACCTGATGCAGGATGCGCGAAGTCCGGACAGCCTCCGGGTCCAGGCACATGACAACCAGCCCCGCCGTGGACTCTTCCAGCGGAATCCAGCCCTGCTCTTCAAGAAACTCCCGTTTCAACGCCCCATGCAAAGCCTCTGAACGAATCCGGCCCGGTGCCAACGGTTCGTAAGCGACACCAAAAAACCTGGACAGTGAGGGCCCAATTTGCTGCGGTTTGACCTGGTAGCTGTCCAGCAGCATGCGCTCGGCGGTCAGCCCCTCTTCGCGGGCACGATGCAGCGACTGCGCCAGTTCTGCCTCGGACAAAACACCGTCAGAGATCAGGCCGTCGTACTTGGTCACCATGCGTCGCAAGGTGTTTGAAGCACCCTGGGTGCGGTGCCGTATGGCGGTGGCCAATGTCTTGCACAGCTGTGAGACACCTTCGATCTCCAGATCACCAAAGGGCTGGTTACCCTTGTTGTTGATCACCTGCAAAACACCGTACAAGGTGCTGCCTTCAAGAATCGGGGCGACCAGCATCTGGCGCGTCCGATAGCCAGAACGTTTGTCCACCTCTTTCAAGAAACTCAGCGTTGGGTGGATTCTTTTAAGCGCCTCGTCATCGTAAACATCGGGCAGATTCACCAGCATCCGGCTGAAAGCCACATAACCGGCAATGCTCTGCGGCGTGATGGGCAGCTTGAGCTCCCGGCTGCTGTTGAGGCCGGTCTTGACCTTGGAAATGATGGCGTTCTGCTCGTCGTTGACGACGTACAGCGTCAAACGGTCCGCGTTGAAGAGTTTGCAAATGTCCTGGCTGGCTTCGAGCATGATCTGCTCGATGTTGTCGGTCTCGTGGATGCGCGCAGTCACATGCTGCAGCTGCTTGTAAAAAAGCGCCTCAAAAGTCATGCCGAGACGCTCTGGCTGCAGGGGGCGCAGGACCGAGTTCATAGGCGTGAAACCCAGGGTTTAACGCAGCAAAAATTGCATCTGCGTGCCGGCAAGCACAATCTGGTCTCCATTCCTGAGCAAAGTGGGTTCTTCACTCGCCGGCATGCCGTTCACCAGGATGCGGTCCACCCCTTCGACGTGGTGGACAAAAAAATCATGGCGCCGCTGGGTGATGGCCGCCACCGATACCCCGGGCTTGCCGACGGTGGTGACCACCTTGGTCAAGGCCATTTCGCGACCCGCAGCGGTGCCGGTCAACACCTTGATCCAGCCATGTGATTCAGCGGCGGATGCCGCCTGCGAAGGAGGTGGTGGCGGTGCTGGCGGGTTTGGCGCAGGTGCAAGAGCAACCGGTGTCGGCCTTATTACCGGAGGCAAGGGCAGGGAGCCTCGCTTATAGACCATGGTCTTTTCGAAATCGTCCTGCGGTGGCTCGGACTCGAATCTGATCTTGAATTTGCCTAAGTCCAGCACATCGCCATGCTGCAACAGCTGCGATTTGATGGCTTTTGTACCGATATAGGTACCGTTGGTGCTGTTGAGGTCTTCAACGGTGACGGCACCGCCCGAGAGGTGTAGCGCCGCATGCTCGCCGCTGACAGTCAGATGTTCGATCACGATATCGCAATAGGGCCGCCGACCCAAGGTGGTCCGCTCCTTGGTCAGTTCAACTTCCTTGAGGACAACGCCATCCAATAAAACAGTCACCTTGGGCATGAACACCTCCTGTTGGAGCAGTATAGGGTTTCAGCTTGCCGTGATCAATCGGGTCACGGGGCTGCGCCAGCGGCCTGCACCAGCACCACGGTGATGTTGTCGCGCCCGCCTTTGACCTTGGCCTGATCCACCAGTGCAGCCGCCATCACCGGCAGGGTTGCGTCCATGGCCAGCGCGGCGGTCATGCTCGGCAGGTCCAGCATGTCGGTCAAACCATCGGAGCACAACAGGTAGATGTCGCCGGCCTGGACTTCATGGCGAAAAACGTCCACTTTCACCGAGTCCTCGACGCCGAGTGCACGTGTCAACAGATTTTTGCCGGGAGCAATCGCCGCCTGCTCCGGTGTCAGGACACCGGCGTCCACCTGCTCCTGCAGCATGGAATGGTCTTTGGTGATTTGTTTGAGTGACCCTTGACGCAGGCGATAACAACGCGAGTCACCCACGTGTCCCAGAATCAGGCTGTCGTCCCGAAACACCGCCGTCACCACCGTGGTGCCCATTCCAATACATTGCACGTCCGTTGTGGCGGCATTGAGGATCAGTTGGTTGGAACGGCTGGTCAGGCTCTCGATGTCGCGCGCAATCTGCTCCAAGCTGCGTGGCTGCGTGCCCGAGTTCAGTCGACGCACCAGCTCACCCTTGATAAAAGTGGTTGCCATACCGCTGGCCACTTCACCCGCGTTGTACCCGCCCATTCCGTCCGCCAAAACGGCGACACCGGATTTTTCATCCAGCGCAAAGGAGTCTTCGTTATTGGTGCGCACCAGACCAGCGTCACTCAAGGCACAAAAAGAGTAGTTCATTGTTTGATCATCTTCAAAGACCGGCCTGGCGGCCGGGTCGGCCACAACAACGCAGCCAACACCCCCAAACTGTAAACCCATACGGCACCCGGCAACCAGTCAGGCCCTTGAAAAGCCTACGCTGCATCAAGCCAGCGGCAAATTGGCGCCCATTGTGAGAGGTCACGCTGTGCCTGTTGCGTCGGCAGGTCAAACACCGTCAGGCCGCGGGCGGCCAGCAACGGGTAGTTCTGCGTGTTGCGCAACATGGTCAACAGGGGCAATTCGGTCCGCGCAACAAACTGGCGCAACTGCTCAGCGGAACGGGTGCGTTCATCCACCCGCAGTCCAACCAGCGCCACCTGCAGTTTGCCGGTTTGGACACGGCAATCGGCCAGTTCGGCCAAAAAATGCAGTGTGGCGGTCATATCAAACACACTGGCCTGTAGCGGCACCAGCAACTTCTGGCCGCGCTTGAGCACATCCAGCAAGCGTTTGCCCCGCAGACCGCCCGGCGTGTCCAACACCACATGGGTGGTGCCTTTGGGGGGTTTGGCAATGTGATCCCGGTCCACCGCCCAACTGGCGATGGGCGCAGCAGACTCCGCACGCAGGGTCAGCCACATTTTGCTGGACTGCTGGCGATCCACGTCACCGAGCATCACGGCGTGTCCCTGGTTGGCGAAGTAGGCTGCCACATGGGTGGACAGCGTGGTTTTTCCGACACCACCTTTGGGATTGGTGACAACAATGACCGGCATGTCTACTCCTGAATTAAAAGCTATAAATGCTTATCCAATATGCGCTAGGAGCCTAAAACACTCAAAATCTGAGCAACTTACTCATCGTCACCACCCATCATCCCGCCAAGCAGACTGCCACCCAACACACCACCACCCAGCAGCGAGCCCTGTTCGGCAGATCTGCCCCCGGCTGCCGGCGCCGACGCGATGATTCGATTGGCCAGACGTGACAGCGGCAGCGATTGCAGCCAGATGCGACCGGGGCCCCGCAAAGTGGCAAAGAACAGTCCCTCCCCACCAAACAGCGCCGACTTGATCTTGCCGACGTACTGGATGTCAAAGTCAACCGAGGGCTGGTACGCCACCACACAGCCGGTGTCCACGCGAAGCGTTTCACCATGGGCCAAGTTGCGCTCCATCAAGGTGCCCCCCGCGTGCACAAAGGCCATGCCGTCGCCTTCGAGCTTTTGCATGATGAATCCTTCGCCACCAAACAGGCCCGCACCCAACTTTTTCTGTAGCGCAATACCCAGCGACACCCCTTTGGCTGCACACAGGAAAGAGTCCTTCTGGCACAGCAGGGTGCCCCCGAGTGCGCGCAGATCCATCGCCAAAATCTTGCCCGGGTAGGGCGCGGCAAACGCCACCCTTCGCTTGTTGGTTCCAACGTTCTGAAACACCGTGGTGAACAGGCTCTCGCCGGTGAGTAAACGCTTGCCCGCACCCATCAGCTTGCCAAACAGCCCGCCCTGCTGTGCCCCGTCGCCGAACACCGTGTCCATCTGGATGCCATCCTGCATGTACATCATCACACCTGCTTCGCCAACAGCGGCCTCACCGGGGTCCAACTCGACTTCAACGTACTGCATTTCCGTGCCAAAAATCTCGTAGTCCACCACATCCATCGCCATGCCTGTTTCTCCTGAAAAAAGTTTGCCCGAAGGCACCTTGCCCGCAACGATAACAAGATTTTCTGACACCTTGGGGAGCCCGCTGACACACTTGCCAAAAGGTAACAAATGTGACGTCAAACTGTCACTAAACTGGCGTATCCTTACGGGTCTGCGTTCATGAACTGTGCTACTGCAAGTTCTTGGACAATTTTTAATTCATTGCAAGGATTCATCATGAAGTTCCGCTTTACTTTGATCGCTGCCGGTATCGTCGCCATGGGCTATGCAGGCTCGGCACTGGCTCAGGAAAAAACATTCCGCCTGCTGACCTGGGCTGACTATGCCCCTGCTGACATCGTGGCGCAGTTCGAGAAAGAAAGCGGTTACAAGGTTGAGTTGACCCTGTCCAACAACGAAGAAATGATCTCCAAGCTGCGCGCCACCGGCGGCGCGGGTTTTGATTTGGCCCAACCTTCACAAGACCGTATCACCGGTCCGCAGGCTGAATTTGGCATTTATAAGCCGATGGACCTGAGCAAGCTCAAAGCCGAGCTGTTCATCCCCTCGATGCTTGACGCCACCAAGAAAAACACCACGCTCGCTGGCAAGGTTTATGGTCTGCCGCACATCTGGGGCACTGATGGCCTGGTGGTCAATACCAAGTTGGCCAAGATGGACAACTACCCTGATTTGTGCAAGGCCGACTTCAAAGGCAAAACGGCCGTTCGCCTGAAACGCCCGACGCTGCTGGCGTTTGCGTTTGCTTCTGGCAAAGACCCGTTTGCTTTATATGGCGACGCGAAAGCCTATGCTGCGCTGATGGACGAAGTCGGCAAAACCGTCACCGCCTGCAAAGGCAACCTGAAGTTCTTCTGGGACAACAAAGACCAGTTGCTCAACGGCATGCGCTCAGGCGAGATCGTCGGCGCCATGATGTGGGACACGGGTGGCTGGAAACTCAACAATGAAAAAGCTGAAATCCAGTTCATCGCCCCCAAAGCCGGCGCACTCGGCTGGATCGACACCTTCGCGATCCCCGCCAAAGGCAAGAACGATGCTGCCGCCTACGCCTGGATCAACTTCAACATGCGCCCTGAAATCGCTGCCAAGGTGGCTGGGTCGGCCGGTAACTTCACCGCCTCCAAGGGAGCAGACCAGATGATGGATGCCAAACTCAAGGCTCAGTTTGCCGCCAGCTTCCCGGAAGCGGCTCTGAAAAATGTCAAGTGGTACCCAGCCGTGCCCGCTGGCATTGAAGACATCGAAGGCAAGGTGCTTGACCGCATCAAGGCTGCCAACTGAACTGGCTATGGTGAACACTGCTGCGCAGCCTGACCTGCGTGCCACCCGCGTGGCCAAGCACTACGGTGCTTTCCGCGCGGTGGACGATTTATCGCTCGAAGTGGCGCGCGGCAGTTTTTTCTCGATTCTGGGGCCCTCGGGTTGTGGCAAGACCACGCTATTGCGCATGATTGCTGGCTTTCTGGAAGCCGATGTGGGGGAAATCCAGATTGGCGGCAAGCCCATGAACGGGGTGCCGCCCAACAAGCGCCCGGTCAACATGGTGTTTCAACATCTGGCGCTGTTCCCGATGATGAGCGTGGGCGACAACGTCGGCTACGGCCTGGCACGCCGAGGTGTCGCCAAGGACGAAATCAAACGCCGTGTTGGCGACATGCTGGAGCGGGTCAGTCTCGCCGGGGCGCAGGACAAGCGCGTGGATCAGCTCTCAGGCGGGCAAAAGCAGCGGGTGGCGATTGCCCGCAGCCTGGTGCTCGAACCCACGCTGCTGCTCCTGGATGAGCCCTTAGGTGCACTTGATCTGAAACTGCGTGAGCACATGAAGATTGAGCTCAAGCAGTTGCAGGCGGCATTTGGCACCACCTTTGTGTACATCACCCACGACCAGTCTGAGGCACTGGTGCTGTCAGACCATGTGGCGGTGATGAACCAGGGCAAGTTTGAACAAGTCGGCACACCCCAGCAACTGTATTACGAGCCACAAACGCCGTTTGTGGCTGGGTTTGTAGGGGCCAACAACCGCATGGCTGGCCGTGCAACCACTGTCAACGGCGACCAGGTCAGCGTCGCCACAGCCAAGGGTCTGGTGATTCCGGCACGCGCCATTGGGAAACTGACCCAGGGTGATGCGGTCGAAGCCTTTGTACGCCCCGAAGTTGCTCGCCTGGCGCACGACGCCGCCGTGTTGACGGACGCCGGGCTGCCCAGCTACAGCGCCAGGGTAGAAAGCTTGCTGTTTGACGGTGCCAATTCGGCTGTGCTGTTGCAGGAGGTAGGCACACAGACCGAGTTCCGCATCGCGCTACCGCAAACCGGTGAGTTTGCCCACCTGAGTGTGGGACAGGTCGTGACCTTTGGCTTTGACCCGCAACGCGTGGTGTGTTTTGCTGCGGGCACCACGTCGAACGCCCATGTCTTTAGCTGACCCGTCCGATGTGTCGCGCAACTCGGCGCGGCTGATGCTGATGCTGCTGCTGGTGCCGGCGCTACTGTGGCTGCTGGGACTGATCGTGCTGCCACATGTGGAACTGGGCATTTTGTCGCTGCGCCAGCGCGTCGCACCACGCGTTTACGAACCCAGTCTGGCGCAGTTTGCCACCTTTGTAGATGAGCCGCTGTACTGGCACACCTTTGTGCGCACCGCGCTGATGTCGATTGTGGCCACCGCCATCACGCTGTTGATGGCCTTTCCGATTGCTTGGACGATTGCCAAGATTGCCCGGGGCCGGGTCAAGTCGATGATGTTTGTGATGTGCCTGATTCCGTTCTGGGTCAGCGAGACGGTGCGCACACTGGGCTGGATGATTTTGTTGCGCGAATCGGGCGTGTTGCCCGCGCTGCTGGTGAACTTGGGCGTGACACCAGCGCCGATTGAGATGCTCTACCACGACGCGACGATCCTGGTCGGGCTGGTCTACACGTCAATGTTATTCATGGTGATTCCGCTGATCAGCGCGCTCGAGAGCCTGGACGACTCGCTTATCGAAGCGGCTTATGACCTGGGTGGCAATGGCTGGTCGATCCTGCGCCAGATCGTCATCCCGCACGCCGCCCCCGGCATTGTGGCCGGCTGTATTGTGGTGTTCATGCTCACCTTGGGAAACTACCTGACGCCAACGCTGCTCGGCGGAAAAAATTCACAGTGGTTCACCGAGCAGATTTACACCCAGTTCATCACCCGCTTTAATTGGGAGCAGGGTGCGGCATTTGGCTTTTTGCTGCTAGGCCTGTCAACCGCCATCGTCTGGGCTGGCCTGAAACTCAGCGGCCAGAAATTTGGCGAAGTGATGCAACGCTCATGATTGCCTCTCTGCCTCGCCCGCTTTGGCTGCGTACCAGCACCGTGTTGTACGGCGTGGCCTTCTTTGCTTTTTTGTTCCTGCCGCTGGCGATCGTGGCAATTTTTGCCTTTAACGACGCACCGTACCCAGCACCGCCCTGGCGCGGCTTCACACTGGACTGGTTTCTGGGAGGTGCGCAGGCCAACCGGCGCGGGCTGTTTGCCGACACCGCGATGCTGGGCAGCATTTGGACCAGTATCGTGGTGGCAGCCTGGGTCACGTTGCTGTCGGTGCTGGTGGGCACGGCCAATGCTTTTTTGATCGAACGCACCCAGTTTCGCGGCAAACAGGCCCTGTCGATGCTGATGCTGGCACCGCTGGTGATTCCAGGTGTGATCTTGGGCATCTCCATCCTGGCGTTTGCCAGCCGCATCGCAAATTTGGCCGATGATCTGTGGGGGCTGGAACTGGAGTTTCTGCGCCCGGGTTTACCGCTGGTGGTACTAGGACAATTTTCATACATCGTATCAATCGCCACGCTGACGATTACTGCACGCCTGAAACGATTTGACGTCACGCTGGAAGAAGCCGCCTACAACCTGGGTGCCTCGCGCGCAGCGGTGTTGTGGACCATCACCTTGCCGTACCTGAAGCCCGCCTTGATCGGTTCGGCGGCGATCTCGTTCCTGATGAGTTTCGAGAACTTCAACACCACGCTGATGCTGGTCGGGTCGGACTCACCACTCACTGTGATGATGTACGGCCGCATGCGTGAAGGGGCCACGCCGGTGCTCAATGCGGTGAGTCTGCTGCTGATGGTGGCTTCGGCCGTTTTGGCTTTGACGATGATGCAGGGGCAGAAGACCAACGCGCGGTCATCGTAAGAACCAGCGCCTTCAAACATCCCACGGATTGATGATCTTTAGGCCCAAACCCTGAAAACCCTTGAGGTTGCGGGTCACCATGGTCAGGTCGTACTGCAACGCCGTGGCAGCCAACAAGCCATCGATTGCGGGCAGTGATCTGCTGGCGTCACTTTGCAGACGCCCCCAGCGATCAGCGACGGAAGCGTCGATACTGATCAGGCGTCCCAGAAAAAAAGTGGTCAACTCCACATGCAACCAATCCACCAGGATTTGGCGGCGTTTGAGGTCATCCAGCCGCTCAATGCCTTTGCGGATTTCGCCGAGTGTCAGCACGCTCAAATAGAGTGACTGGGGCGCGCAGCGCTCTAACCACGCGACTACGTTGGCATCCGGCTGTTTGCGTCGTAGCTCCGAGATGACATTGGTGTCGACCAGATAACTCACAACGCAATCGCACGGGGCAAACTGGTGTCGCGTTCAAAAACCAAGTCGTCGCTGTCGGATAGCGGCGACTGCTGTATAAAAGCCACCAGAGATTGGGCGTTGCCGCTCAGCCTGTCAAACAACTCGCGTGACATCACGACAGCCACCGACCTGCCATGCACCGTGATGTCCTGGGGTCCATCCTGTTTTGCACTTCTGACCAAGTCAGAAAAGCGCGCTTTTGCGGTTTGCATTTGCCAGGTTTGCATGTGTTCCTCCTCCTTAATTCTGACTTGAATGGTCAGAACCTAACACGATTTGACGGAAGAAGGCATTCCCTGTCGAGAGAGTGGCCGATGCACATTGATCAACGCCCCACACCGTCATGTTGGACACCCTGACAAATACACCGCCTTGAAGTCTGTGTGCAGGGCCACCCTCGACAGAGCCCATCAACCGTAACGATAAGGCGGGCCGGCCTTGTCCATGGCTGCGTTGTAGTTCTTCAGGATCTGCACGATCTTGGCCTTGAGTGGGCTCTCCTTGGCAATCTCATCCCAGAACTTGCGTCCGGCAACCTCCACCGTTTTCCACTCGGCATCGGGAATGGTGGTGAGCTTCATTTTTTTGCCTTCAACGCGCAGTTTGGCTTCACCGCCCCAATACCAGTGTTGACGGTAATAGTGTGAACTGTCAAACGCCAGGCGAATCAACTGTTGCAGATGTGGCGGGACTTTGTTCCAGCTGGCCATGTTGGCATAGAACGATCCGATCCAGGC
>JAGOUM010000078.1:0-12426 GCA_018061265.1 Rhodoferax sp.
TGGGTGATTTCCTTGGGATCGACGTTCAACCAGAATTTTTGGCCATGGTGGCTCTTCAGGTTCTCGCGCTTGAGAATCTCATCTGTGGCGCGCCGGGCATCGCCTATGGCCGCAACGATGGACGAGGGTCCGTGTTGCACATCGCCGATCAAAAAGACATTTTCGCGCGCGGTCTCGCCGGATGCCGGGTTGACGGCTGGCCAACCATCGTCGCCCAGCGGAACGCCCATTGCCTTGAGCGCACCACAGTCGGCCTGCTCACCAATGGCAGTGATCAACGCATCCATCTTTAGCGTAATGGTCCGGTCGGTCGCCAAGGGGCGGCGGCGGCCCTTGTCGTCGGGCGCGCCAAGTTCCATCACGCGACAAGTGACCGTACCGTCGGCATCGAAACGCTCAGGGTTGGTCAGGAAGTGAAACTTCACGCCATCCTCAAGCGCCTCTTCGTACTCTTCACGGTAAGCGGGAATTTCGTTGAAGCTGCGGCGATAGATGACCGTCACATCCTCCACACCCGGAACGCGCAGCGCAGCGCGTGCGCAGTCCATGGCGGTGTTGCCGGCGCCAACCACAGCCACATGCCGGCCCAGGTCGAGTTTTTCGCCATCGTTGAAGCGGCGCAAAAACGGCAGCGAAGAGTAGAGATGGCGGTTATCGCCATTCAGCTGGATGCCGCTGTTTTTGTCGGCACCGATGCCGACCAGCACGTACTCAAACCCCTGCGCTTTGAGTTTGTCAACAGTCAGCTGCGGATCGCAGCCATAGACAAATTTCACACCATGCTCTGCGACGAAATTGATATCGTGCTGCACCAGTTCGCCCGGACTGCGAAAGCGCGGAATGACGTGGCGTGGCACGCCACCGGCGGCCTGCTCACGATCAAACAGGGTGACCGCATGGCCCGCACGCGCCAAAAAATAACCAGCGGCCAAGCCAGCCGGGCCCATACCAATCACCGCCACAGCGTTGCGCGAACCGGTGCCGGCCGGCTTATGCCAACGGCGGCGGTATTCGTCCCAGCCTTTTTCCAGCGCAATTTTTTTCAGGTCGCGAATATTGAGTGGGCCTTCGTAATCGAGCCGGGTGCAGTTGTACTGACACTGGTGATCGCAAATGTGCCCGGTGATCGCCGGCAGCGCATTGGTGCGGTAGATGACATCGAGCGCGTCGGCGTAGCGCCCCTCGCTGACCAGGCGAATGTACTCAGGGATGTCCTGGTGGATGGCGCAGGCTGACACGCAGGGTGCGACGTAGCAGTCGGTCAGCGGCAACGCACTGCCGGTATCAATTTCGTCCTTGGAGCGCCAAGCCTTCTGCGTGTAGTCGGTAGTGATCGCCTTTGTAGCCAGTACTTCGAGCTTGGCGACATCAACTTGGCCCATTTGCCAGGCATCAGATTGGTCCAGCGTGCGCGCGCATTCCAGCAGCCGCAGATAGCCGCCAGGTTTGAGCAGATCGGTGGCCATCGTGATCGGCCGGATGCCGGTCTCAAAAATCTCTCGAATGTTGTACAGGCTCGCACCACCTGAGTAAGAAATAGGCAAGCGCCCGTCGAATTCGCGTGACAGCAGCGCCGCCACGTTGATTGACAGCGGAAACAGTGCGCGGCCCGACATGTACATTTCCTCGCCCGGCAGTTTTCCCTTGTGATTGACCGAACCCAGCGTATTGGTCAGCTTGACACCGAAGCTGAGATTCTTTTCTTTGCTCAAATCCAGCAGGCGGCGCAACATCGCGCAGGCCTGATCGAGTTTGAGATCATGGTCAAAGGACTCTTCCTTGACGATCAGGTAGTCAAAGCCGCAGGTGTCGAGAATTTCACGTACCCGTTTGAAACCCAGCAGCGTGGGATTGAGCTTGACGAAGGTGTTGATCGACTTCTCTTCGAGCATGTAGCGGCAGATCGATTCAATCTCCTGGGGCGGGCAGCCGTGCATGGTCGAAAGCGTGACCCCCTTGACCAAGCGCGTTGAAATGCGTGCTGGCAGGCTTTGCAGTTTTGCCTTACGGTCCTGCAGACCCAGGTTGTTGATAAAACGGTCATCGTTGACCCATTTTTCAAGAATGCGTTGGTACTCGGCAAACTTCGGATGCGCTGAGGCATCAATGGTGTTGTCAATGAAGGCTTGCATCGGTGCCTGCTTGATGCCATCAAGGTTGTAGCCCACGCTCATGTTGAAGCTGAACGACTTGGCTTCGCCCGGCGCGCGCGGGTCAAACACCTCTTCGAGCAGATGCAGCGCAAACCAGGCTTTGAGGTATTCGTCAAAGGCTTTCGGCAAGGTGTACTCTGACGACCACTCGGTGTTGTAGCCTTCATCGGCGGCATCAATGCAAGGCTTCTCGATTTCAAGCCGGTCCATGATCTGCACTGTCTTGAGCTCAATGAAGCGTCCACCCACCAGCCAGGAAGCCACGATGTTCTGTGCCAATTGCGTGTGTGGCCCAGCCGCCGGGCCAACAGGCGTCTCGCAGGTCTCGCCAAAAACCTCAATCAGGCGATCATCGGCCTTACGGTAAAACTGACTCTCGACAATATCGAAAATTGAGCGGCTGACCCGAAACTCTTCAAAGATACGCTGCAACAGTCCCTCGAACGGAACGGGCCGCATGATGTCGCTCATGATGATCTCCAATATCTGAGTTGTAAGCTGGGGAAACGCGTAATGTGATATCCGGTGATCTGCACGCAAGTTTCGGACCAAACACAATGCTTGAAACCCGTGTCTAGTCCATCACCGAACTCTTGACCACTGCAGCGACTTGTCGTGCGCTGTTGACAAACAGACGCCCTAGCGACGGCGCAACCGGGCGCATCGAAAAGAGACATCCAGGATCAAATCAATATTCATAGATCAGTTTGATAACTTGTGGGACCGCTTGAAGCCCGCTACGATGGTCATCATGACTGGACTGTCTGATTCACAATTGAAAACACTCCAAAACGCTGGTAATTTACCCACGGTAATTCAACTCAAGGTAGATGGCATCACTGGCTGCGGCTGCGTTTTGGGAATCAAGAAAGCCCTGAATGTGTTGTACGGCGTGCATGACGTGGACGTCAAAATGTCGGCAGGTCAAGTTGTCGTTCAAGGCAAAGGCGAGAACATGACACAGGAAAAGCTGGCAAGCGCGCTACGCGTTGCCGGTTTTTCGGTTGACCAAAAGTATACTGAGCCAAGCCGATGACTCAGGGATCGCAGGCTTTTGCAAATTTGTTGATAAAAACAGGCTTTAGCCCTTATCAAATAAACGTGAAGTGCTATTAAATTTAATTAAATGGCAATGGAAACCAGCTTTTCGCGACTTATGCTTATCAGCGCTTAATTGTCAATCACAGCGCGCAGCGATTGCAATATAGGCTGATACCCGGTGCAGCGGCAAATATTGCCTTCCAAAGCGTCCAGCAATTCTTGTTCACTCGGTTTGGGGGTTTTGTCCAGCAACGCCTTGGCGCTCATCAACACGCCAGGGGTGCAGAAACCACACTGAACGCCGCCATGTTCGACGAAAGCGGTTTGCAGTTTTTGGCCCAAGCTGTCTGATGCCAGTCCTTCGACCGTTGTCACCGTGGCGTTGTCGCACTGCGCGGCCAACACCAGGCAAGAGCAGACCGCGTCGCCATTCATGATGACCGTGCAAGCGCCACATTCGCCCACCGCACAACCTTCTTTGGTTCCCGTCAGATTGAGCGTGTCGCGCACAAAGTCGAGCAGACGGGTGCTGCCATCCACATCACCGCTGACGGTTTGACCATTGACTTGTAAAGAAATTTGGCTCATCACTTTTCCTATGGGTTATTGGCCGATTTGCGCACGGACTTTGTTCATCTGGTCGCGGAACATATTGAGATAGACCGGTTGTTTGTATGCCGCAGACCAGCGTCCGCCAATGGCATCTTCAATCAATTTTTCCAGCACTGTCAGCGCCTGGGCAACACTTGCCTCATCAAGCGCCTTGCCCAGCAAAACGTCTTCAACGGCGGTCAGGCGTTGTGGTTTGCTCAGCAGCGCACCATCGACCAGGCGGCACAAGCTGACCTTTCCAGCGCCATCCAAAGCAAACAGACTGGTCAAGCTCAGACGTGTGATGTTCAGCGCGTTGCGGCGACCCAGTTGGTCGTAGTTTTGCAGCAGATTAGCTGGCGGTGCAGGCAGAATGATTTCAACCAACAATTCGCCTTTTTCGAGTTTGGTCTCATATCCATTGATGATGAAATCGGCAACCGGCATGCGGCGTTTGCCTGCCGCTGATTGCAACACAAGCTCTGCGCCATATGCAATCAGTGGCGGCACCGAGTCCGCGCAAGGTGCTGCGTTGACGATGTTGCCACCGATGGTTGCACGGTTACGGATTTGGTTGGAACCCACCGTATGGCACGCTTGCGCCAACAGCGGATAGCGCGCCCGTACCAAATGGTGCTCAGTCAGTTTGTTAAAGCAAACACCGCCACCAATCACCACCGAACCATCACGTTCTTCGATATGGCACAGGCCAGGAAGCTTCGCAATGTTGATCAGGCTTTGTGCTGCGGCCTTCATCCGTCCCTGCACTATCACGTCGGTGCCGCCAGCCACTGCTGTCACATTTGCCTCGGCCAACATGGCCAGCGCCTCATCCAGTGAGTTGGGCGTGCGCATGCTCATGTTGTTCAAACGCAGTACTTGTTTCGATACGTCAGAGGAGACCTGATGTTTGCACAGTATTTTTTCGCTTTGACGTACCGGCTTTTTCAGGTTGTAGCCCAAAAAAACCTGCTCCAGCGTGAGCGGCAGCTTGTTGAATGCGGTACCCAGCGCAAAATTGACGGCATTGTTAATGGCTGCCGCCGCTATTTCGGTGGCAGGTTCACCAATGCTCTTGGCGCCAAACGGACCATCCGGGTCATGGTTTTCAACCGCATGAACATCAATCGGCGGAATATCCTTGATCGTTGGCAACAGGTAGGAGTCAAAGTTTTCTGATTTGACTTTGCCGTGCTCAATATTAAAATCTTCCAAAATGGCGTAACCGCAGCCTTGCGCAATACCACCGCAGACCTGGCCTTCATAGCCCACCGGGTTGATGACCTTGCCCACGTCGTGCACCGCCGTCACGCGTTGCAGGGTGATCTTTCCGGTACTGGTGTCGACGGCAACTTCGGCGATATTGCAACCGTAAACCCAGGTGAAGTAGGGGCTTCCGGTGCCGTTTTCTTCGTCCCAATGGATGTCGGGTGCGGCAAACCAGCCGTAGTCCGCCAAACTGACAGATGCCCATTTGGTGGTATTGACGGCTGCAACGAACGAAACGCTGTGTTCAGGATGCGCTTTATTGAAAATTGTGCCGTCTCGCCATTCGGTTTCAGCCAGGCTCTTGACCTGGATGCTGTTCCCGATGACACCCACAATGCGCGCCTTGATCTTCTCGGTGGCATCCACTACGGCACGCCCGCCCATGATGGTTGCACGAGAGGCAACGGTTGGGCCACCGTCAGCAATGACCGATGTCGGGGGCTCGCTGAACACCACATTTTTCAGAGTCACACCAAACGACTCAGCGGCGATAAGGGACATGGTGGTCTGCAGCCCTTGCCCGTTCTCGGCGACCGAAGTTGACACGCTGATGCTGCCATCATGGTTGACCTGAACCAGCGCGGTGCCGGTATCAACGCCTTCCGCACCCATCGAGCAGCCACGGTAGCTTAGCGCCAGGCCGATACCATATTTGATAGTCCCACCCTCGGCATTGCGCTTTGCGCACTGTTCGCGTTTTTCTTCAAATTTTGCATTCGTGACGGCTTTGTTCAATACCTCGCCAATGGAGACGACATGCCTGGTGAACGCTTGACCAGTGATGCTTTGGTCGTTTTGCCTGAGCATATTGAGTCGGCGGATTTCGATGGGCGACATATTGAAATGCCGGGCAATTTCATCCATCAAAGACTCATTGGCATAGATGATCTGCGGCGAACCAAATCCGCGCATCGCCGAGGTGTAGCTGTTGTTGGTGTAAATGCCGGTGGTGTCGACACGCACGTTGGCAATGTTGTAGGGTCCGGCCGCCTGGACCACGGAGCGCCAGGTGACGAAAGGCGTTGATGCCGCATAGCCGCCCCCGTCTGCCAGGATATCGACCTTGATGGCCAGAATGCGGCCACTGTCATCCAGGCCCACCTTGTATTTCATCTTGTACGGGTGGCGTTTGCAGCTCTCGCGGATGGATTGTTCGCGGGTGTAGGTAAATTTGACAGGGCGACCGGTCAAGGTCGCCATCAACCCGGCACGGCAGGACAGGTGGTCGATCACATCGTCCTTGCCACCGAACGATCCGCCCATCACCGCGCGCTTGATGTTGATTTTTGACTGGGCAATACCCAAAAAGCCAGCGACAAAACTCCGCACACGGTGCGGGTTTTGTACTGAACCGGTAATGACCAGTGTTCTTTCCGTGGGGTCGATGTAGGCGGTGATGGTTTCAGGCTCAATATAGGCGTGTTCCTGAAAACCGACTTCGTAATCACGCTCAATAATATGTGTTGATGCGGCAAAGCCTGCATCAATATCACCCTTGACGGTGTGATGGTGGTTGATGCGGTTGCCCTCGGCGTGGGCGTGAATGCGGCGTGCACCCGGTTTGATGGCATCTTCAATGGTTGTGATGGGTTCGTAGGGCGTGTAACTGACTTTGATCATGTCAGAGGCCAAGCAAGCTGCTTCGTAAGAGGTTGCGGCAATCACCGCAACGACATCACCGTGAAAGACGATTTCATCTTTAACGATAGGCAAGTAGTCTTTGACTATGACACCCACCACCGGGTTGCCAGTGATATCTGCGTAGGTCGCGATGCGCACGACACCTTCTACTTTTTCGGCATCAGAGGTGTCAATCGACACAATTTTGCCGGCTGCGATATCGGTGTAACGGCACACGCCGTACAGCATGCCAGGCAGCTTGATATCGTCACCGTAAATGGCCGAGCCCGTTACCTTGGTAGCGCCATCAACCCGAGGAACCCGGTGGCCGAGTATGGTGGTGCACCTGGATTTTTCAAGTTCAACTGGGTCAGAGCCTGGTTCAGTGCGTGTTGTGGTATTCATGCATTTTTCCTGTCATTGCTGCTTATTGCAACGGTGTCACCGACTTATCTAATCAGTCATCAAGCATATTCAATGCCATGGCATTGATCAATATTGCGCCAACCATTTTGCTCTGGCCGGTGCCTGTCACCCGAATTCTTGCTGGCACCAATATTGCGTCAACAGCATGGCGAATATCTTTCAATTGGCAGATTTTTCTTTGGAGAGTGCTATGTCAGACTCAGTTTTAGGTCGTGGCGGTGTCCATCCGGTGGATGAGATGCTGCCTACCGGCAAACTCGCAACACTTGGAATGCAGCATGTGCTGGTGATGTATGCCGGTGCAGTGGCGGTTCCGTTGATTATTGGCCGCGCGCTGAAATTGAGCCCGCAGGAAGTCTCCATGCTGATTTCAGCGGACCTGTTTTGTTGTGGTCTGGTCACATTGATTCAGGCTTGGGGTGCAACGCAGTATTTCGGTATTCGCCTGCCGGTAATGATGGGCGTGACTTTCGCGGCAGTCGCACCCATGGTGGCCATGGCAAATTCCACCCCGGGTGCCGAGGGTGCCCGTCTGATTTTTGGCTCGATCATTGGTGCTGGACTGATCGCAACTTTGATAGCGCCGCTGGTCAGCCGAATGCTGCGCTTTTTCCCACCCGTGGTGACTGGCACCATCATCACCATCATCGGCATCAGTCTGATGCGGGTAGGCATCAACTGGATCTTCGGCAACCCATTCGGCCCGACTGCCCCCAAGATTGTCGCCCCCGAACACGCCAAATGGCTCACCGACGTGGCCTCCATGGCCAACGCTGCTTTGACACCTGCCTCCGGCACAGCTCCGCTGGCCTCGGTTGTTCCTGCTGTACCCAAAGGGCTGGCCCTGGTTGGCACGGTGGATAACCCCAAGTACGCCACGCTGCTGGGCATTGGCGTGTCGACCATCGTGTTGATTTCCATCCTGCTGATTTCGAAATTTGGCAAAGGCTTCGTCAAGAACATCTCGGTTTTGTTAGGCATCGTGATTGGTGCTGTTGTCGCGGTTGCCCTGGGGATGATGAATTTCGACAACGTTGCCAAGGCGGCGTGGTTTGACGTCGTACTTCCGTTCCAGTTCGGCGTGCCGATCTTCGATCCGATGCTAATCCTGACAATGACTCTGGTCATGCTGGTCGTGATGATTGAGTCCACCGGCATGTTTCTGGCGCTGAGCGACATGACCGGCCGTGAAGTGGGCCAGGTTGACCTGGCGCGCGGTTTGCGCACCGATGGTCTGGGTACCATGATTGGTGGTATTTTCAATACATTCCCCTACACCAGCTTCTCACAAAACGTTGGTTTGGTGGGTGTCACCGGCATCAAGAGTCGCTTCGTGTGTGTGGCGGCGGGTCTGATCATGGTGGTGCTTGGGCTTCTGCCAAAGCTGGCTGCCTTGGTCGAGGCCCTGCCAACCGTCGTGCTGGGCGGTGCCGGCCTGGTGATGTTCGGCATGGTCACCGCCACAGGCATCCGCATTCTTTCGAGCGTCGATTTCAAGACCAATCGCGACAACAGCTTTGTGGTTGCAGTGTCGATCGGTATCGGGATGATTCCGCTAATAGCTCCCAACTTCAAGCAATGGATGCCGCACGGAATGCATCCGCTGATTGAGTCTGGCATTTTGCTGACCTCAATGTCTGCGTTGCTGTTGAACCTGTTCTTCAATGGCTCGGAAGACCATCGGACCGAGAGTATTGCTGCAGCGAAGATGTCCGAGGAATGACAACCCATTGGCGAGTGGGTGGTCATCGAACGGCGCCTATCAATTTGAGAGATTGATATTGATAGATTTGATAGTTGTCCCCCGATTTTAATAACTCAACGACGATGCCAGCGGACCAGCAGTAACAGGAAATCACTTATGAGTCGAAAAATCATTGTCGGTGCCGCACAGCTTGGCCCCATTGCGCGTAGCGACAGTCGCCGCGTTGTGGTCGGGCGACTGATTGAACTGATGCGCGAAGCCAAGGCTCGTGGTTGCGATCTGGTCGTTTATCCGGAGCTGGCGCTGACAACATTTTTCCCTCGCTGGTACTTTGAGGCGCAAGACGAGGTTGATACCTGGTTCGAGCGGGAGCTACCCGGGCCGGACACCCAGGCGCTTTTTGACGAGGCGCTTCGGTTATCCATTGGCTTTTATCTCGGCTATGCAGAACTGACCGAGCAGGGCGGTCGAGTGCGCCACTTCAACACATCAGTTCTTGTTGGCAAGCGTGGCGAATTGATTGGCAAGTACCGCAAAATCCACTTGCCTGGGCACACCGAAAACGAAGCTTGGCGGCCATTCCAGCACCTGGAGAAGCGCTATTTCGAACGCGGTGACTTGGGTTTTCCGGCATTTCAGGCGAAATTTAACGAACACCAAGGCATCTTTGGCATGGCGCTGTGCAACGACCGACGCTGGCCGGAAACCTATCGGGTACTCGGCTTGCAAGGTGTCGAGATGGCCCTGATTGGTTACAACACACCGCTGCACTACGCGCAGGTGCCCGAGCATGATCATCTGCAGGCATTTCACAATCACCTGTCGCTGCAGGCTGGTGCCTATCAGAACGGAATGTGGGTGGTCGGCGTTGCCAAGGCCGGCATCGAGGAGGGCTGCGACCTGCTCGGTCAAAGCTGTATCGTCGCACCTACTGGCGAAATTGTCTCGATGTGCTCAACGGTTGAGGATGAGCTGATTACCGAATCCTGCAATCTGGATCGCTGCCGCGAAATCAAGGAAAACGTGTTCAACTTTGAGCTGCATCGCGAGCCCGACACCTACCGACTGATTGTGGAAACAAAGGGCGCGATCAAGCCGCTCTAAGCGGCCGATCCGTCACTTATCCAATCACTGTTCCGGTTTTTCCTTCAATACCATCCTTGGCGGTTGTCAATTTGGTAATGAGTGCCTGGCGGCCAGGTCGGGATGCAGCAAATGACAAGGCGGCCTCGACCTTGGGCAACATTGAGCCTTTGGCGAAATGACCCTGCGCCGCATAGTCGCGTGCCTGATCAACGCTCAGCCGATCCAGCCACTGCTGATTGGGCTTGCCAAAATTGATGGCAACCTTTTCGACGGCTGTGAGGATGATCAGCAAGTCGGCATCAATCAATTCGCCAAGCTTGGCGCTGGCGAAGTCTTTGTCCACAACGGCCGACGCACCTTTGAGGTGATTACCTTGGCGGATCACCGGTATCCCGCCACCGCCCACAGTGATGGCAATTTGCCCGGCCTGCAGCAGCGCAAGCACGGTTTCCTTTTCAACCACGTCAATCGGCTTTGGCGAGGCCACGACCTGGCGGTAGCCGCGCCCGGCATCTTCTTTCATGTGCGCGCCCTTGGCGATCATCGCATCGGCTTCTTCCTTGGTAAAAAAGGAGCCAATCGGCTTGCTCGGGTCAGCAAATGCCGGATCGTTGGCATCCACTACGACTTGTGTGATCAGTGTGGCTACCGGTTTATCAATACCCCGACTCAAGAGCACTTCGCGCAACGCATTTTGCAAGTCGTAACCGATGTAGCCCTGACTCAGTGCCACGCACACCGACATCGGCAGAATCGGGGAATGCACTGATGTCTTGGATGCCGCCTCGAACGCAACCTCGATCATGCCAACCTGGGGTCCATTCCCATGGGTGATGACAATTTCATGACCCTGTTCGATCAGGTCCGCGATTGCATTGGAAGAAGTTTGCACGGCCGCCATTTGCTCGGCCAGCGATTCGCCCAACGCGTTTCCGCCGAGCGCCAGAATAATCTTTTTACCCATGTTGTTTAGACCCCAAAATTTGAATTGGTCGGACCGCGTCGAACCAGCGCCAAGTCAAAAGGCTTACGCGCCAAAAATTGCCCCGCACCGGCGACGCCGGTGAATTGGCCCTCGTGCGCAACAACTTCTCCACGGCTGAGCGTTGTCATCAACATGCCCTGACACTGCATGCCCTCGTAAGGCGAGTAGTCGGCGTTGTCATGCATGTCGCCGTGACACAGGGTATGACTGCGCCGAGGGTCGATGATGACGATGTCAGCGTCGGCACCGACGGCCAGGTTGCCCTTGCGTGGCCACAGGCCAAAGAGCTTGGCTGGCATTGTGCTGGTCAAATCCACATAGCGCGAAACCGATATTCGGCCTTGCATTACGCCTTCAGAGAACAGCAGCGCCATCCGGTTTTCGACACCAGGCAGCCCGTTCGGGCAATGCGAAAAGTCGTTTTGCGCCATCTTCTGGCGCTGTTGATACGGGAAGGTGCAGTGATCGGTGGCGACGGTGTCGATGCTGCCGTCCATCACGCCAGCCCATAGTTTTTCCAGTTCAATGTGGGGGCGCAGCGGCGGACTGAGGATGAATTTCAGCCCATCCTCGCGCAGGTAATGGCTTTCATCGAGCAGCAAATACTGCGGGCAGGTCTCGACCCATACCGGTTGTTTGGCAGCACGCGCCAGCCGCAGGTAATCCAAGCCCAAGCCATTTGACAGATGCACGATGTAAAGCGGCGCATCGCCTGCCAGGCGTGCCAGATTGATCATTCGTGCAATGGCCTCGGCCTCGCACTCCAGTGGTCGGCTGCGTGCATGGTCGATGGGCGCTCCATGGCCCGTAGCCAGCAACTGCGTGCGCCTGGCGGCAATGGCAGCATCATTTTCCGGATGTACCGTCGCCAATGCGCCGATCTGGCCCAGGCGTGTCAAGGCCTGCAATGCATTGGTGTCGTTGAGCTTGTGCCCATAGGTCAGGTAAAACTTGAAGCTCGAAATGCCCTCGTCGTCGACCATGGCGCGCATTTCGTCGAGGATGGCCTCGTCGACATGCTGGATCACACCGTGAAAGCTGTAGTCAATCACGGCCTGACCGGCAGCGGCATGGTGGTAGACCTCCAACTGGTGGTGCAGGCTGCACCCGACAGGGCCAAAGCCCATGTGGTCGATGATGGTCGTCGTACCGCCACAGGCAGCAGCACGCGTGCCGCTGAAAAAATCATCGCAGCTGCGGGCGATGCCGACATCGATGTTGAAATGTGTGTGCACATCAATGCCGCCAGGCAGCACATAACAGCCAGTCGCGTCGATCACTTCAGCACCTTCGGCTGCCAGATCTTGCCCGACGGCACTGATGCGCCCGTCCTGAATCAGCACATCAGCGTTAAGCACGCCCTCGGCACTGACCACCGTACCGTTTTGGATGAGTCGTTTCATTTGCTTCAGGCGCAGGGGTAGCGGCCTGCCCAAACCACTTCACGATAGCCGCGCTGGTCGGTGTCGCCTTCCGTGCTGATCAGCAACACAACCGAATTTTTGTCAAGCTTGAACTGGCGCAACAGTGCGTCGCGGTCGGGTGCGAAA
>JAGOUM010000078.1:12526-15890 GCA_018061265.1 Rhodoferax sp.
TTGCCATCGGTAGTGGTGGCGAAGGTCGCTTTTGGATAGCCGGCGGCGCGAAACTTTTCAATGGTGAAATCTGCGATGTTGATGTCATAACGTTCACACAGCAGACGCGCAATCGCGTATGAGCCGCCAAGCATCTTGAATGCATTGAGCCCGAACCGCTTTGATTCATCCTTGACCAGAACCTTGGCTACACCAAGCATTTGCGCAAAAGCATCCAGCGCCAGCAGCGGTGTGGGTTGGTAGCCCTTGATTGTGCTGTGAAAGGCCCGCGCCTTGCGCGCTTCGGCGCGACAAAACGTAGTTGAGCTTTCCCCTGTGAAGTTGCGGTTTTCCGCAACGTCCATCCTCATTCTGAAAGCCGACATGGCTGCGTCCTTTTCGTGCCGCTAACCTACCTGACCCGAGGTTGAGCATCCTTGAGCAGTTGAGCGAGCACCTGAGCCGGTTTGGCGTACTTGCGAGCCAGGATCATGGCCGCGATGATGTAGGGCTTCCAGCTCGCTTCCTTGTAGGTGGCAATCCGATAGCGCTCAAAGACGGTGTCCTGCACCTCTCCTGCCACGCACGAAACGCCGGAAATGTCAGCGGGCAGACAGTGCATGTACAGCGCTTGGCCATCCTTGGTGAGTTTCATCTTCTCCTCGGTGCAATGCCAGTCCTTGTGCTTGGCGTTTTGCGCCAGACATTGCTTCTCCAGCGCCTTGAGTCCGTCGTAATTGCTCTCGCGCAGCAGTTCGGTGCGCTGTTGCATCACCTGGTAGGGTGCCCATGATTTTGGATAGACGATGTCGGCTCCCTGGAAAGCTTCGTCCATGGATTCGACATGGCGGAATGTGCCGCCGCAGGCTTTCGCGTTTTTCTTGGCCACTTTGATCACATCGGGAATCAGGTCATAACCCGGCGGGTGCGCCAGCGTGACATCCATGCCAAAGCGTGTCATCAGTCCGATGATGCCTTGGGGTACCGATAAAGGCTTGCCATAGCTGGGTGAGTAGGCCCAGGTCATCGCGATCTTCTTGCCCTGCAAGGCTTCAAGGCTGCCAAAGTGCTCTTGCAGCCAGGCCAGATCGGCCATCGACTGGGTCGGGTGATCGATATCGCACTGCAAGTTGACAATGGCCGGACGCTGCGGCAGCACACCTTGGGCAAAGCCATCGTCCAGGGCCAGGCCGACTTCGCGCATGTAGGCATTGCCCGCGCCCAGGTACATGTCGTCACGGATACCCACCGCATCGGCGCAGAAGGCGATCATGTTGGCCGTTTCGCGCACGGTTTCGCCATGCGCGATCTGCGACTTGCCTTCGTCCAGGTCTTGCTGCGCCAAGCCCAGCAGGTTCAGCGCTGATGCATAGGAGAAGCGGGTACGGGTGGAGTTGTCGCGAAAGATCGAGATGCCCAGACCGCTGTTGAATACTTTGGTGGCAATGTTCTCGCCACGCATGCGTTTGAGCGTTTCGGCAACCTTGAGCACTTGCTTGAGTTCAGATGCGCTCTGTTCCCAGGTCAGCAGAAAGTCTTTTTTGTGGAGATTTGATTTGAGCGCGCCGATTTCATTGATCAGTTTTTCGATGGTGTCCATGAGTGTCCTCTAAACAAGTCGGTTCAATAGCGGTTGGGCCTGGCTTCACGCCTGACCTTGCACGTGGTTGCATGTCAATGAGCTCTCAAGAATCATGCCAGCGCCATCATAGGCAGTTGTTTGCCCGGCACACCTGCAAAAATCTGTTGAAAACCAGGACAACCGCTGTGGCAGTGAACAACCTGCAACCCGCCAACATGGCCCAGAGTGATAAGATTTTTGCTATCACTTATCAGTTTGATACCCCCAGCACCATGTGCTTGAACAGAAATTTGCTGAGCCCCACTCTCGTGTTGCAAGTCATTCAGCCGATCAATAGCAGCTCCTTTTGGCAAGCAGTGTGACTGCGCTTTTGCCGACCGTCATTGTTTTGGCCTCTGGTCGCGGTGTGCGTTTTACTGCGTCCGGCGGCACCACGCACAAATTGCAAGCGAAACTGATGGGCAAAACCGTTCTGCAACATACGATGGAGGCAGTGCAGGGCAGCGGCCTGCCCTGGCATCTTGAAGATGAAAGCCACCCTGGTATGGGCGACTCGATCGCCGCCGCCGTAAAAAAAACAGCACAAGCCAATGGTTGGCTGATCATGCCGGCCGATTTGCCGCTGATCCAAAGCAGCAGCCTAGCGGCCGTTGCGGCGGCGCTGATGAACCGGGAAGTGGTTGTGCCAGTTTACAGGGGGCAACGCGGACATCCCGTGGGGTTCGCGATGGGCTGCCGACAGGCATTGCTGGATTTGCACGGAGATCGTGGAGCGGCCCGTGTAGTTGGTGCCCATGTGGCCATGGAATTACCATTGGACGATTTGGGCTGCGTGACGGATATTGACACTGTCGACGATTTGCAGGTCGTTGAACAGCTGTTACACCGCACAACACCGGCCATGCGATAGTCACCACCACCAGGGCCAGCGATGTTCCGGCCGACTCCCACCGAGCAATCCGGGCTAGATGGGCGACCAGTTCCGTATGGCTACGGATCAAAAGGGCAGACGCAATGACGCTGCCGATAATCAGCGCATGACAAACACTCCCCCCCCAACCTTCAGCACCCTGGCGCTCAACCCGGCCACCTTGGACAATCTGGCGCAGCTGGGTTACCTGGCGATGACCCCAATCCAGGCCATGAGTTTGCCGCCAGCACTGGCCGGCAAAGATCTGATTGCCCAGGCAGAAACCGGCAGCGGCAAAACCGCAGCGTTTGGACTGGCGCTGCTGGAGCGGCTTAACCCGCGGCGCTTTGCCGTGCAGGCGCTGGTGCTGTGCCCCACGCGTGAACTGGCCGACCAGGTCACGGTGGAAATCCGTCGGCTGGCGCGCGCTTTGGACAACATCAAGGTGGTCACGCTGTGTGGTGGGGTGGCACTGCGCGGCCAGCGTGCCAGCCTGGAAAACGGTGCCCATATCGTGGTGGGTACACCAGGGCGTGTGATGGACCACCTGGCGCGTGGCTACCTGTCCATGGAGGCACTCAACACTCTGGTGCTGGATGAAGCCGACCGCATGCTCGACATGGGCTTTTTTGATGACATTGCCACCGTCACGCGCCAGTGCCCTGCCGAGCGACAAACCCTGCTGTTTTCAGCAACCTACCCTGAGGGCATCGAAAAACTGGCCAGACAGTTCATGCGCCAACCCGAACAGATCAAAGTGCAAGCCGTCACGGCCAAAAGCCTGATTGAGCAGCGCTTTTATGAGGTCACTCGCGCCAACCGTTTTGAGACAGTCGCCCGGTTGCTGAACCACTTTCGCCCGGTCAGTACGCTGGCTTTCTGCAACACCAAAC
>JAGOUM010000208.1 GCA_018061265.1 Rhodoferax sp.
GTCTTGCGCCATGGCGATTTGGTCTACGCCTACACCAGTGGCTGGAGTCGGCGAGTCTCGGTTTCGGTCGAAACCGGTATTGGCCTGGCCATCAGCCGCGATCAGGGCCACAGCTTCGAGCGATACGGTGATGGACCAGTGTTGGGCGCATCACTGCATGAGCCCTGTCTGGTGGTGGACGGGTTTGTCAAGATGATCGGCGCGGTATTTCATATGTGGTACATCTTTGGTACCGGCTGGAAACAATACACGGCCACATCGCCACCTGATCGCACCTACAAGATTGGTCATGCCATGTCCACCGACGGCATCCGCTGGGTCAAGGAGGAGGCCCGTCAGATCATTGCAGACCGGCTCGGGCCGGATGAAAGCCAGGCTTTGCCCTGCGTGATCGAGATCGACGGCAGGTTCCACATGTTTTTTTGCTATCGGCAGTCCTTTGACTTTCGGACCAATGCCGGACGCGGTTACCGCATCGGCCATGCCTGGTCTGATGATTTGAGCCACTGGCAGCGCGACGATGCCCAGGCCTTGCTGGACGTGACACCTGGCCAGTGGGATGGTGACATGGTCTGTTACCCCCATGTTTTCCGCTGTGACGGTCAGATTTATATGCTGTACAACGGCAACGAGTTTGGTCGTTACGGATTTGGCCTGGCGGTGCTGCAGCCATGAAGGGCACCATTGTTGCTGCACTGAACCGTGCCACAGAAGAGCAGCTGGCGGGCCACCTGCACGCTTGTGATGCCGGTTTTTTGCCCAGGCTGAGTACCCGGGTGAACATTGGTCACTATGCCCAAAAGATGATCCGGCATGCCACCCGTTTTGAGGCCTGGGCGGCAGATGAACTGGCAGGCCTGGTCGCCATGTATTGCAATGATCGTGCCGCTGAGGCCGCCTTCATCACCAATGTCAGTGTGCTGCCGGACTGGCAGGGCCACAATATAGCAACTGATTTGGTAGCTAGAAGTATCGACCATGCTTGGGCTAGAGGCATAAAATGTATCAAACTGTCAGTTCACAAGGACAATGCCCCTGCCCTTGCGATTTACCGAAAACTGGGGTTTACTGACGAGACTTGTGTCGAGGACACCCGTGAACTGCGCCTATGTCGAACTTAAGTGACACACCATGACGACCCAACGCGACTACAACGCCGAAATCCAGGACGCCCAAACCCATCAATATGCCTACGGCTTTGACCTGGATGTCATGCACCCTTACATGATCCGGTCCTTTGCCCCCTTCTTCAGGCCCGGAAGCTTGCTGGAACTTGGCAGTTTTAAGGGCGACTTCACCCGGCGCTTTCTGCCTTTGTTTGACGACATCACCTGTGTCGAGGCGTCCAGCGTCGCCATATCGTCAGCACAGGAGAAACTTGGCGACAAGGTCAAGTTTGTGCACGGGCTGTTCGAAACCGTCATGCTGCCAAAACGTTTCGACAACATCGTGTTGACCCATGTTCTGGAGCATCTGGATGATCCGGTACAGGTGCTTAGGCGCATCAATGATGAATGGCTGTCACCCGGTGGGCGTCTTTTTTTGGTGTGCCCCAATGCCAATGCACCGTCGCGCCAGATCGCCGTGAAGATGGGTTTGATCAGCCACAACTCAGCCGTGACCGAAGCCGAAGCCCAACATGGCCATCGCCGGACCTATGCACTTGACACGCTGGAGTGCGACGCCACGGCAGCGGGCCTGCAGGTGGTTCATCGCTCAGGGATCTTCTTTAAGGCCCTGGCCAACTTTCAATGGGACCAATTGCTCAAGACCGACATCGTTTCTGCAGCCTATCTGGACGGCTGTTACCAATTGGGGCAACAGTACCCTGATCTGTGCGCCAGCATTTTCCTGTTGTGCGAGCGGGGTCACGCCACCTGACTCACCTTTGAAGGCAGGATTTTTCGGCCGGACTTGTCCAGCGATGGGTTCGGCTACTGCCGCGCCGTTCGCTGATTCAGCGGCAAGGCCTGCGGGTAACTGGTGCGAAACGGGTTGATGTCGAGCCCGCCCCGTCGCGTGAAGCGCGCCAGCACCGACAGTTTGTGTGGCTGGCAGCGCTGGCTGATGTCCATGAAGATGCGCTCGACACAATCCTCATGAAACCCGGCATGGTCCCGATAACTCACAAGGTAACGCAGCAGTCCGGCCTGGTCGATCTGCGGGCCAAAGTAGCTGATCTGCACACTGGCCCAGTCAGGCTGGCCAGTGACCGGGCAGGTGCTCCTGAACAAGCGGCTGCTGAGCACCTCAGACACCGGCTCTTCGTCAGTGGCCGCGCACAGCAAGTCGGGTGCCGGGGTGTAGCACTCACAGTCAAGGTCAAGTCGGTCCAGGCTCAGCCCGGACAGTTCGGCGATCGGCTCAGCGTCAAACTGGTCGGCCCCGATGAGGCGCACGCCGACGCTGCTTTGCACCACCGCGCCCCGCCAGGCGGCCTCGGTGAGGTCAGCACGCAATCGTTGCTGCACCTCGGTCGCATCGGCGAATTGGGTGTTGCTGAAACTGCCCAGGTACCGCGTGAGCGACCTGCTCTCGATCAGGTTGACCGACTCACAGGGTACCGAAAAGTGCGCCAGCGCCACCTGTGGCTTGCCGCGCGGGTTGAGCCAGCTCAGTTCAAACGCGGTCCAGAGGTCCGCGCCCAGAAAGGGCAACTTGCCGGTCAGCCCGATCAACTGGCGCTGTGCCGCACGGTGGTTGGGGCGCAACAGGGTGGCCGACACATCATTCACCACGCGGCTGAACACAGATAAAACGGGTCACCCATCAACTGGACTTGCTGTCATCCTCTTGTGCCGACACCAGTTTTTTGGGTTGCACCTTGCCACGCAGGAACACCGGCAGCACAAAACCGATCAGCGCCACCAGCAGAAAACCCACAGCCAGCGGCGAGCCATAAAGAATGGAGAATTCACCGTCCGAAATCGTCAGCGCGCGACGCAGGTTTTTCTCCATCAACTCACCCAGCAAAATGCCCAGGATTACTGGCACCATTGGAATATCAAGCTTGCGCAACAACCAGCCCAGCACACCAAAGGCAATCATCAGCATCAGATCAAAGGTGGAGTTGGTGATGCCGTAAATACCTACAAACGAAATCATCGTCACGGCGGGCATCAGGTACATCGGCGGGATCTTTAACACCTTGGTGAACATGCCCACCATGGGCAGATTCAGCGCCAGCAGCATGAAATTGCCGATGAACAAGGCTGCAATCAGGCCCCACACCACGTCCGGGTTCTGCGTGAACAACAATGGCCCGGGGGTGATATCCATGGCCAGTAGCATGGCCAGC
This sequence comes from Rhodoferax sp., assembly GCA_018061265.1. Classification (GTDB taxonomy): domain Bacteria; phylum Pseudomonadota; class Gammaproteobacteria; order Burkholderiales; family Burkholderiaceae_C; genus Rhodoferax. The sequence continues at coordinate 3,299 of JAGOUM010000208.1, forward strand.
AACACGGCGGTGGTGCCCGAGCCCGGCACGCCAAGTGCAAGCATTGGCACCAAGGCCCCCCCGGCTGCGGCATTGTTGCCCGCCTCGGGCGCGGCAACACCCCTCGGGTCACCATGGCCAAATCGACCATTCTTGCCGGCCACCTTCTTTTCGACTGTGTAGGCCAGAAACGACCCCAGCGAGGCACCAGCACCCGGCAGCACCCCGGCAATAAAGCCGAGGATGGTGCCACGCGTCATTGATCCACTGGTCTCTTTCATCATTGACCAAGGAGGGATCACACGACCCACCTCGGGCATCGCGGCGGTGGTGTGGCTGCCCACCTTGTGGCGCTCCTCGATAAACACAAAAATCTCGGACAGGGCGAACATGCCCACAATAGCCACCAGAAAGTCGATACCGTCGTAAAAATGCACGTTGCCAAAGGTAAATCGCGGCACACCGGTCTGGCCGTCAACCCCAATAAAGGAGATGGCCAAGCCCAAACAGGTTGCAAACCCGGCTTTGGCTTGGTTGTTGCTGGTCACACCACCCAGCGTGGCAAAGGCCAGTGTGAACATGGCAAAGTACTCCGCCGGGCCAAACAGCAAGGCCACCTCCACCAATTGGGGTGCCAGCACCACCAAACCGATGGTGGCGAAAAAAGCGCCCACAAAGGACGCAATGCCCGAGATCGCCAGAGCTTCGCCAGCATGCCCCTGGCGTGCCATCGGGTAGCCGTCCAGCGTGGTCATCAGGGCCGGTTCGTCCCCCGGGATATTCAGCAAAATGGAGGAAATTCGGCCACCGTACATGGCGCCGTAATAGACGCTGGTGAGCAAAATCAGCGCCGA
>JAGOUM010000079.1 GCA_018061265.1 Rhodoferax sp.
GCCAGTACCTGCTGGACTGGGAGCGTGCCTGGCTGGCCGAAACGGTGGCCGATGTGTTTGGTTACCACGCGCTGCAATTGGGCTTGCCACAGCTTGATGGCCTGGAAAGCAATCGCATGCCGCACCGCTGGCTGGCGACCGAAACCGCTGCGGACAGTGCTGATCACGGTGATGCGGCAGCCAAGGTGGCCCGACGGGCGACATTGGTGACCAGCTTTTCGGCCTTGCCTTTTCCGGCCAACAGCCTGGACCTGGTACTGCTGCCCCACGCACTGGAGCTGAGTTCTGACCCGCATGGGGTGTTGCGGGAGGTGGCGCGGGTGCTGGTGCCTGAAGGGCGGGTGGTGATCTGCGGCTTTAACCCGATGAGTCTGTGGGGTTTGCGCCAGCGCCGCGGGCATGTGTACCGCCGCCTGGGGTTTGACGGCCTGTTTTTGCCGGAGGCTGGTGAGTTCATCGGCTACCTGCGCCTGCGTGACTGGCTGCGTCTGCTTGATCTGGATATCGAGTCCGGTCGTTTTGGCTGCTGGCGCCCGGCTTTTAACCATGCAGGCTGGTTGCAGCGGTTTGCCTGGATGGACAAGGCGGGGGCGCGCTGGTGGCCGATACTTGGCGCCATCTACAAGGTGGTGGCGGTCAAGCGGGTGCGTGGCATGACACTTCTGACACCCGGCTGGAAATCTGCCGCCTGGCGGCCAAATACTCAAGTATCTGTAGCAAACAGTACTGCTGGAACAAGCGCTGGAAGCGTAATTGTTAACCCATCCGAAAAGCAAGGAGCAGCTTGTGAATGTGGTTGAGATTTATACCGACGGAGCCTGCAAGGGCAACCCGGGCCCGGGCGGCTGGGGTGCCTTGCTGACCTCAACCCAGTCACGCAAGGAGCTGTACGGGGGTGCGCCGTCGACCACCAACAACCGCATGGAAATGCAGGCGGTGATCGAGGCGTTGACGGCCTTGAAGCGGCCATGCAAGGTGCTGCTGCATGTCGACAGCCAGTATGTGCTCAAGGGAATGACCGAATGGTTGCCAGGCTGGAAGGCACGGGGCTGGAAAACGGCGGCCAAGGAGCCGGTCAAGAATGTCGACCTTTGGCAACAGCTCGACACCCTGGTCCACACCGGCGGGCACCAGATCGAATGGCGCTGGGTGCGCGGCCACAATGGTGACGCCGGCAACGAGCGCGCCGACGAGTTGGCCAATCTGGGCGTGCAATCTGCCCTCAGGGCTGGATGAGGACGGACGCGCCCGGACAAAAGCTGTGATTTAATTCAATTTTTCCAGGACTTTCGTTTGATTGATGACATGACCGCTCAACACGCCTGCCTGTTGAAAATACGCCCGGATGCTGTCACTGCACGCGCATGGCGTTGGTTAACGCTCCTGGCAATTTTTTTGTTTTTGTCAGCCTGCTCGGAGTCCGCCATGGCCAAGTATGTTTTGTTCTCACCGGTGACCGGAAAAATTGTGCTGGCCGGCAAACCCGTGGCGGGTGCCACGGTCAAACGCTGGTACCGGGGTGGTTACAGCGACAAGGAAGGCACTGAAACCACCACCACCGACAACACCGGTGGATTTTCCTTTGGACAGGTGACCTTCAGTTCCATCATGGCAGGCTTCATGCCGCACGAGGCAGTCATCACACAGAAGATTTTTGTGGTCATCAACGGCACTGAAACGCTGGTTTACGCCACCGTCAAGCGCAACTATGACAACAACGGTGAGTACGGCGGGCAGCCGCTGAATTTTGTTTTCGACCCGACGGTTGAGCCGACCTTTGTTGGCCCATCACCCGGTATCCGGGTCACCTTGTCACCCCGCTGATCCATTTGTCTAGGAGAAATTTGATGCCGCAGCTCAAACCCATTGAAGCGGCCGGGCTGGCAAATGCTGCCTACCTGGTGAAAAACATGGAGCTCAGCCTGATCAATCCGACCGAGCTCAAGTTGCCGCCCAATTTTGTAGTGGGCAGCCGGGTCAGTGGTGTCAGCGGACTGGGCCCGGGCACCTTGTCCGGTTTCGGCTTTGTTGCCAGTGGCAGCAGCGAACTCACCCGTCGTGAGGTCATTCTGGCGATCCGAGGGACCGACGGCGCTGCCGACGCGCTGACCGATGCGTTGATTGGTCCGGGAGTACCCGGCCCGTCGGGCACCGCGGTGCACGCGGGCTTCAACCGGACCTGGAAAACCTTGCAGGAGCAAATTGAGCGTCGCCTGCCGGCGCAAGGCTTGAGCGGGGTCACCGTGCATTGTGTCGGCCACAGTCTGGGTGGTGCCCTGGCCACGCTAGCCGCCGATTATTTGAGCACGCGGGGTGCGCAGGTCAAGCTCTACACCTTTGGTTGCCCGCGCGTCGGCATGATCGATTTTGCTCAGGGGCTGACGGCCCGCGCTGGCGCGGGCAATCTGTTTCGTGTTTACCACCCGGCCGATCCGGTGGCCATGGTGCCACTTTTTCCGTTCACCCATGTGCCCAAGGGCGAGACCGGCTACGCGCTGGCCTGCGGACCGACTGAACGTATACGCCCAGGGGCGCACAAGATGGTGGACAGTTACATGCAGTTGATTGGCGACAAATCCTACGCTGCGCTGGCGGCCAACGGAGCGCAGACGCTGTCCGATCGGCAGATCGAGGCCTGGCTGCGCCAAGTCAAGGAAGGCGGCTGGATCCAGAACTATGGTGCCCGTGCCATGGAGATGGTGGGTATTGCCCTGGACTGGGTGCTGCGCAAAATCCTCGAGGGGGTACTGATCGGTTTGCAGCCCTATCTGGCAGCAGGGGTGAGCCTGCTCGACACCTTGGCCTACGTGTTGTATGTCGGAGCCAAACTGGTCAAGGAGGCCGCGTGGTACGTCGAGGCCATCATGATGGCCATCCTCAAGCTGGTGGGGCGCACGGTGCGCACCGGGGTGTCCCTGACGCTGGACTTCATCCGCTGGGTTCTCGACACCATGATGCAGGACGTGCTCGCCATGGCCCGCACGGTGACCCGGGTACTTTGAGTTGTTGTTGTCTCGCCAGAGCGAGGCGGTCAGGTGCCGTTGACCGAAAAAACCGTGACCACCCGCTGCAGGGTATTAGCGCGTTCTGCCAGAGCCTCGCAGGCCTGGCTGGATTGCTGAACCAGGCTGGCATTTTGCCGGGTCACTTCGTCGAGCACACACATCGCGTCACTGATCTGTTTGACACCGGCAGACTCTTCGCGGGTCGCCAGCGTGATGGTGCCGAGTCGCTCGGTGACCAAGTGGACCTTGTCAACCGCCACGTGGATGGTGCTGGCGGCCAGGTCCACATTGCTGGTCCCTTCGGACACCTGCTGGGCGGAGGCCTGGATCATTTCGCGTATCTGGGTGGCTGCCTTGCCGCTGCGATGGGCCAGCGCACGCACTTCACTGGCCACCACGGCAAAGCCGCGCCCGTCCTCGCCGGCGTGGGCCGCCTCAACCGCCGCATTGAGTGCCAGCAAGTTGGTCTGAAAGGCCAACTGCTCAATCACATCGATGATGTCGTTGACACGTTTCGACGACGACGAGATGCGGTGCATCGAGTCGGACACCTGGACGATCGACATGGCACCTTCGGCCGCGCCGGAACTGGCCTCTGAACTCAGGCTGGCCAGGCTTTGCGCCGTATCTGCTGTTGCGCGCACGGTGCCGGCAATCTGCAAGATGGACGAAGAGGTTCGTTCCACCTCATCGGCCTGGGCGTTGGTTCTGTCTGCCAGCTCAATGCTGCCCTGCAGCAGGTCATCGGCGGCCTGCCGGACACCGGCCACCTCGGTGCGCACGTCCGAGACAATGGCGCGCATGTTCAGGTTGATTAGCCACAAACCGCGCATCAGTATGCCCAAGGGACTGGTGGTGTCGTAGTTGTACCGACCATTCAAGTTGCAGCCTGCCAGCTGGCTTGCCAAAGCGTTGGCGCTACGCAGTGGTGCGGCAACCTGAACACGAAACCATGCCAGGAACGCCGCAGCACCCAGCAGGCCACCCGCCAGTTGCATCCAGAGCAGCGTTGGCGCCGCCAGCCCACGCCACAGCCAGGCCGGCAGCGCCGTCAGCATCACCACGACACCCAGCCCAATGCCGACCCGCTGGTTCAGCGTCAGCCGGTGCAGCTTGCCAAACGCATCACGCCAGCCCAGGGGGCGAACGTTGCCGGCATGTAATCTGAAGGTCGCCTGACCACTTTTCCGTTGTTGGTCGATGCGGGCATACAGCGCTTGTGCAGTTTCTATTTGTGCCCGGCCCGCCTTGAGCCGCACCGACATGTAGGCTTTGGGTTTGTTGTTCTCCAGAACCGGGGTCACGTTCGCCTGTACCCAATAATGGTCACCGTTCTTGCGCCGATTTTTCACAATACCTGACCAGGGTCGCCCATGGCCAATGGTGGACCACATGTCCTTGAAGGCTTCCGGTGGCATGTCCGGATGGCGCACGATGTCATGCGGCTGGCCCATCAGCTCGTCATAGTCAAAACCACTGGCGTCGACAAAGCCTTGGTTGCAGTGGGTGATGTGGCCGCTCAGATCGGTTGTGGATACCAGAATCGCATCGTCGGGCAACTCATGCTCGCGTTGAGTAACAGGAAGGTTAACTTTCATGGGTGTGAATTATTCGAGACCAACGGGCACGGCGGTATTCTTATGGTTTGTATTGAACCCTCAGGCGGCTGGTGACGTGCATGCCGACACAGCCACCGACGTGGTTCTGGCGCAACGCCCAATCATCACCGATGAACATCAAAAAATCAATGCAGGTAAACCGCTAAACAACAGGGCTTTGTGGTTTCTGGGGGTCTAAACAAACCCGTCAAACATCATCACACTGACCATATCGCCGATAGCGACCGAGGCCTGGTCATGGTGCAGCAGGATTAGACCGTTGGCCTGCACCATGGAGCTCAGTACCCCCGACCCCTGGTTGCCGGTGGTTCTTACTTGCAGGTGACCTGTAGCGCAGGTGCTGACAATGCCACGCTGGTACTCGGTACGACCTTTTTTTTTGCGGATCGGCTCGGTGCTTTGAGCCTGGAGCATCGGCGCGTCAGCGCGGGTGCAGCCCATCAAGCGCAACAGCGCCGGGCGCACAAAGGCCAGAAAGGTCACCATCACCGCCACCGGGTTGCCCGGAAGCCCGAACAACACGGCCGAGCTGTCTAATTTACTACTACTAAAAGAGCTGTCATCGCTTTCTGGATAAGCGCTGAGTGCCAGTTTGTTTCTGAAAATCTGTCCAACGGCCATCGGGCGACCCGGGCGCATGGCAATCTTCCAGAATGCCACATCGCCGAGTTTTTTCATCACCGACTTGGTGTAGTCCGCCTCACCCACACTCACACCACCACTTGTGATGATCACATCGGCTTGTAAGGCAGCACGGGTTAACGCGGCTTCTAGACGCGCCGGGTCATCGGACACCACGCCCAGATCAATGACCTGGCAACCCAGGCGGGTGAGCAGGCCAAAGACGGTGCAACGGTTGCTGTCGTACACGGCACCCTCACGCGGGGCTTCACCCAGACTGAGGATTTCATCACCGGTGGAAAAGTAGGCCACCCGCAGGTGCCTCAATACTGCCACGGATTGAATGCCCAAACTGGCCACTAGCCCAAGTGCAGCGGGAGTAATACGCTCTCCTTTGCTGAGCGCTGGTCGACCCTGTAACAAGTCCTCGCCGAGCTGGCGACGGTTGTCGCCGGCATGGACAACACCCGCTGGCAACGTAATGCTTGCGACCCTGGTGCCCGGCAAGGGTGGCGAAACGGTGACAAATTCTTGCGGTACCACGGTGTCAAGCCCGGCGGGCATGATGGCACCGGTCATGATGCGCACACATTGCCCTGCTGTCACGGTGCCTTGCCAGGCCGCGCCTGCCAGCGCCGTGCCGACGATCTGCAGCGTGAGGGCGTGTCCGGAATCCAGTTGCGCCCCGTCAAATGCGTAACCGTCCATAGCCGAGTTGTCATGCGGCGGCACACTGATGGGTGACACCAGGTCCTGCGCCAGTACCCGACCCAAAGCCTGGAAAGTCTCCACCTCTTCGGTTTCTGTGAGTGGCTCACCCAAGGCGGCGAGAAAACGGTTGACCGTGTCGGCGTCCAGCGCCTGGGGGTCGTAGCCTTGTAGTTCAGCGGCAATCTGCTCCAGGGTTTTCATGGTGTGTTGAGTTCGAGTTGTTGCAGTTCGGCCAGTGTGTTGGCGTTGTAAAAGGCCATGGCATCGTCACCCGCACGGTCAAACGCCACCAGCGTGGTGCGATGCAGGTCTGTCCAGCCTCGTACCTTTCGGCCACCGCCAGCCATGTAGGTTGCCAGGCTATCGGCCAGCGAAGTCTTGAGCAGGCAGAAAACCGGCTGCGGTCTCAGTTGAAGGCTGCCGTCGGTGTCAAGTTCTGGTGCCACGGCCATGGCCAAGTCGGCGCTCTCGGTGCACATCGCCTCGGCCAGTCTTGTGGCAAGATCCAGCGGCATCAGGGGTGTGTCACATGGCACAGTCAGCAGGTAGGGCGTGTTGCAGTGGGTCAAGCCTGTCAGGAAACCGGCCAGCGGGCCAGGGAAGTCCGTCAGGCTGTCCGGCCACACCGCCACCCCCATGGACTGGTAGTCGTCCAGGTTGCGGTTGGCGTTGATCATGTACTGGCCGACGCTGTTGCTTTGGCGCAAACGGCACAGAATGCGCCACACCAGCGGGGTGCCTTTGAAATCCTGCAGCCCTTTGTCGATGCCACCCATTCGACTGCCGAGCCCGCCCGCGAGGATCAACGCGGTGATCTCCTGCGCTGCAATCATTTCAGCCTCCGATATAACTCATCTCGACCCGTCGCGTCGTGCTGGCAATGTCGGCGGGTTGTGCACTGCGCAGTTCGGAGTAGCGGTCGCCACGACCTTGCCATATATGCCCGATGGCGCTGGCAAGTATGGTGTCGTTGGCACCACCGCGCAGCAGGTGGCGCAGGTCGTAGCCTTTTTCAGCAAAAAGGCACAAATAGAGTTGGCCCTCGGTGGACAGGCGGGCACGGTTGCAGTCGCGGCAGAAGGCCTGGGTGACGCTGCTGATGACACCCAGCTCACCCGCTGTGACGTCGTGGCGGCCCTCGGCATCCGCGAAACCCCAGCGTTGTGCCGTCTCACCGGGCTGCGATGGCTCCAGCGGCAGCAGCGGCAGTTCCTGTTGCAGTAGGGCAATGACCTCGGCGGACGGCAGCACCTCGTCCATGCGCCAGCCGTTGGTGGCCCCTACGTCCATGTACTCGATGAAACGCAGCACCATGCCACTGCCTCGAAAATGCCGCGCCATGGGCAAAATCTGTTGCGCATTGGTGCCGCGTTTGACCACCATGTTGATCTTGATGGGCCCGAGCCCGACGGCGCGGGCCGCCTCGATGCCGGCCAGCACGTCTGCCACCGGAAAATCAACGTCGTTCATCTGCCGGAAAATGGCGTCGTCGAGCGCGTCCAGGCTGACGGTGACGCGCTGCAGCCCGGCGTCTTTGAGTGATTGGGCCTGGCGTGCCAGCAGCGCACCATTGGTGGTGAGTGTCAGGTCCAGCGGCCTGCCTTCGGCGGTGCGCAGCGCGGCCAGCTGCTCGACCAGGCGTGACAGATTTTTGCGCAGCAGTGGTTCGCCGCCGGTGAGCCGGATTTTTTGCACCCCGTGGGAGATGAACACTTTGACCACCCGGGTGATTTCCTCGAATGACAACAGATCACCGTGCGGCAGGTAACTGTAGTTTTTGTCAAAAACCTCCTTGGGCATACAGTAGCTGCAGCGAAAGTTGCAGCGGTCGGTCACACTGATGCGCAGATCGCGCAGCGCCCGACCCCGTGTATCGGCCAAGGTGCCGGTGGGCGAGAGGCGCAGCCTGTCGTCCAGCGCCGCCGCTGGCAGCGCATGGCTTGATGGCCGCAGGTCCTGCAGCGGAATCACGCGGTGCGTGTGGGTGTCAGACATGGGAGCGGGTTGGGGTCCAAGGTAAGGTACACGGTCACCACGGGGTGCTGGCGAAGTGGAGGATTCTGTCACGAGTAGCCAGTGTCAGTGACAAGTAGTCTTTTGGAGGGGCCCAAGAAAAAACCCGCACCAGGCGGGTTTTTTCTTGGAAAAGTGCTCGGAAAATCAGCCGCCGTGAATTTTCATCATCACCGGCACGATCAGCAACGCCACGATGTTGATGATCTTGATCAGCGGGTTGACCGCCGGGCCAGCCGTGTCTTTGTACGGGTCACCCACGGTGTCACCGGTGACGGCTGCCTTGTGGGTTTCAGAGCCTTTGCCGCCAAAATGATCGTCTTCAATGTACTTTTTGGCGTTGTCCCAGGCACCGCCGCCGGTACACATCGAAATCGCTACAAACAGGCCGGTCACGATGGTGCCCATCAGCAGGCCGCCCAGTGCTGCTGGCCCAAGGATCAGGCCGACCAGAATCGGCACGACCACCGGCAACAGCGACGGGATCATCATTTCCTTGATGGCCGCAGTGGTCAGCATGTCAACCGCCGTGTCGTACTCGGGCTTGCCGGTGCCGTCCATGATGCCCTTGATCTCGCGGAACTGGCGGCGCACTTCCACCACCACGCTGCCGGCAGCACGGCCAACCGCTTCCATGGCCATGGCACCAAACAGGTAGGGGATCATGCCGCCAATAAACAGGCCGATGATGACCATCGGGTTGCTCAGATCAAAGGTGATGGTCTTGCCATAGGCGTCCAGCTTGTGGGTGTAGTCAGCAAACAGCACCAATGCAGCCAGACCGGCTGAACCAATGGCGTAGCCTTTGGTCACTGCCTTGGTGGTGTTGCCCACAGCGTCCAGTGGGTCGGTGATGTCGCGCACACTCTTGGGCATCTCGGACATTTCGGCAATACCACCGGCGTTGTCGGTGATGGGGCCATAGGCGTCCAGTGCCACCACAATACCGGCCATGCTGAGCATGGAGGTTGCGGCGATCGCAATGCCGTACAGGCCCGCCAGACCGTAAGCAGTGTAAATAGCCATGCAGACAAACATAACTGGCCAGGCCGTAGAGCGCATGGACACGCCCAAACCGGCAATGATGTTGGTGCCGTGGCCAGTGGTGGAGGCTTCAGCAATGTGCTGCACCGGCTTGTATTGGGTGCCGGTGTAGTACTCGGTAATCCATACCAGGGCGGCAGTCAAGATCAGCCCGACCGAGCAGGCCCAGAACAGGTTCATGCTGCTGATGGTTTTGCCGTCGGCCAGCGTGAGACTTGTCGGTAGCATGTTGGTCGTGACAAAGTAGAACGCGATCAGCGACAAACCGCCAGCGACGGCCAGGCCTTTGTACAGCGCGGGCATCACATTGGTCATGCCAGGTGATGCCTTGACGAAGAAGCACCCAATGATGGAGGCGACGATCGACACCGCACCCAGTGACAGCGGATACACCACTGCAGCGGCACCACCACTGGTGACCATCAGCGCACCGAGCACCATGGTGGCAATCAGCGTTACCGCATAAGTCTCAAACAGGTCAGCGGCCATGCCAGCGCAGTCGCCCACGTTGTCTCCGACGTTGTCGGCAATCACCGCCGGGTTACGCGGGTCATCTTCGGGAATACCGGCTTCGACCTTGCCCACCAGGTCAGCACCCACGTCAGCGCCTTTGGTGAAAATACCACCGCCCAGACGTGCAAAGATGGAAATCAGCGACGAGCCAAAGGCAAAACCGATCAGCGGATTGAGCAGATGTGCCAGACTGTTCTCGGGGGAAATGACCGCATTGTTGGTCAAGAACCAGTAGAACCCGGTGACACCCAGCAAGCCCAGGCCCACCACCAGCATGCCGGTGATGGCACCACCACGGAAGGCGACGTCCAGCGCTGGGCCAATGCCCTTGGTCGCCGCTTGCGCCGTGCGCACATTGGCCCGTACCGACACGTTCATGCCGATAAAGCCGCAGGCGCCCGAGAGCACCGCGCCAATCACAAAGCCGACGGCGCTTAAGGAATCCAGAAACACCGCGATCAGAATCGTCAGCACCACGCCAACAATCGCAATCGTTTTGTACTGTCGCGCCAGATAGGCGGCTGCCCCGGTCTGGATGGCGGCTGCAATTTCCTGCATTCGCGCATTTCCGGCGTCTTGCGAAAGAATCCAGCTGCGGGCCCAAAACCCGTAGCCCACGGCGATCAAGCCGCAGATAAGCGCCAGCATCAGCGCTGAGTTGCCTGTCATAAATGAATACTCCTGTTGTTGTTTCGCGAGTTTGTGATGCAACGCGTCGGGTGGCATCACCGCTGCGTTGCTTCCTCGCCGACAGGCCTTGAGAGAAGCCTGAAAGTGGCAATTGGCCAACGGGGCAGACTTTAACGCCAAAACGGGGCATTTTGGGCGTCCGCAAGTGGCAAGTAAGTAAAATCTGGGCTAATTGAGTGCATCCTGAATCTTCCAACTCCTGAGTCCAAACCATGTCCCTTGACAACGTCACCCCCGGCAAAAACGCCCCTGAGACTTTTAACGTGATCATCGAGATCCCGATGAACGCTGATCCGGTCAAGTACGAGGTGGACCATGAAACCCACGCCATTTTTGTTGACCGCTTCATGAGCACGGCCATGCATTACCCGACCAATTACGGCTATGTGCCGCAAACCATCAGTGGTGATGGTGACCCGGTGGATGTGCTGGTGATCACACCGGTGCCACTGATTCCGGGTGTGGTGGTGACCTGCCGCGCCATTGGTATCCTGAAGATGGAAGACGAGGCCGGCATGGACGGCAAGGTGCTGGCGGTGCCCATCGACAAGATCCTCTCGCTCTACACCCGCTGGCAAAAGCCTGAAGACCTGAGCCCGGTGCGCCTGAAGACTATTGCCCACTTCTTTGAGCACTACAAAGACCTTGAAGTCAACAAATGGGTCAAGATTCTCGGCTGGGAAGGGCCCGAGGCGGCCAGACAGGAGATTGTCGAGGGCATCGCCAATTACCAGAAAGCCCAGCACTAAATGTGAGAGTTTTATGCCTCAAGCCCAATTTTGATAAGCGCTGGTAGCTATTAATAGTAAAGCGCCTGCTGGCCTGACCCAGCAGGCGTTGCCGTTTTGGATGTCAGTAGAGCAAGGAGTGCGCCCATGAAACTGCTGCGTTATGGCCTGGCCGGCCAGGAAAAACCCGGTGCGCTGGATGTCTGGGGCAATGTGCGCGACCTGAGTGCGCTGATGGAAGACATCGGTGGCGATGCCCTGTTGCCCCAGAATCTGGCCCGGCTTCGTCAGCTGGACCTGGCGAGTCTGCCGCGGGTGGATGGCACGCCGCAGCGTGATTTGCGCCTCGGGCCGTGTGTTGCCGGGGTGGGCAAGTGTATTTGTATTGGCCTGAACTACGCCGATCATGCCGCCGAGTCCGGCATGGCGGTGCCGCCAGAGCCAGTGGTGTTTGGCAAATGGACCAGCGCCATCAGCGGCCCTGACGACGACGTGTTGATTCCACGAGGCTCGACCAAAACCGACTGGGAGGTGGAACTCGCCGTGGTGATTGGGCAGGGCGGTCGTTACATCGCCCAAGACGATGCCATGGCACATGTGGCGGGCTATTGTGTGATGAATGATGTGTCTGAGCGCGACTTTCAGCTTCAGCGCAGCGGCACCTGGGACAAGGGTAAAGGCTGCGACAGCTTTGGCCCGCTCGGGCCTTGGCTGGTCACCGCCGATGAGGTGCCAGACCCTCAAAATCTCGACTTATGGCTCGAAGTGGACGGCAAACGCTATCAAAACGGCAATACCAAGACCATGGTTTATAAAGTGCCGTTCCTGATTCATTACCTGAGCCAGTTCATGAGCCTGCAGCCTGGCGACGTGATTTCAACCGGCACGCCTCCCGGCGTCGGTATGGGCCAAAAACCGCCGGTGTACCTGAAAGCCGGGCAAACCATGCGGCTCGGGGTGCACGGGCTGGGTGAACAGACGCAGCGGGTGGTGTCAGCTTGAGGTCAGGCTGTCTTTGACAAACTGTACAAGTTCGTCACCAGGCATGGGCCTGGCATAGTTGTAACCCTGCCCCACATCGCAGCCCTGGGCCCGGAGCCATTGTGCGGTCATCGGGTCTTCGATGCCCTCCGCAACCACCTGCAGCTTAAAGTTGTGGGCCAAGGCAACGGTTGACGCCACAATCGCCTGATCACCCGGGCTCGAGAGGAGTTTGCGGACAAAGGTCTGGTCGATTTTTAACTCGTCGATTGGCAGGCTCTTCAGATAAGCCAGCGAGGAATAGCCGGTGCCATAGTCGTCGATCGACAGTCTGAAGCCCCACTCATGCAAATTGCGCAACATCGCCATGGCCCGTTGCGGGGAGGCCATAAAGCAGCTTTCGGTGATCTCCAGATTGACGTACTGCGCTGCCAGACCGGTATCGCTCAGTGCGGCCTGCAGGGCATCCGGTAACTCCGGGTCGAGCAGGTTCAGTGCAGACAGGTTGATGGAAACACTCAGCATCAGGCCCGCCTGATGCCAGCGGGCACACTCGCGCATCGACGCTGACAGCACCCAGATGGTCAGCGGTCGGATCAGCCCGGACTCCTCCGCCACTGGAATGAAGGCCATGGGAGAGATCATGCCTTCGCTGGGGTCAGGCCAGCGCACCAGAGCTTCGGCACCCACTACTTGTCCTGTGACCAGATCGATCTGTGGCTGGTAATACATGGTCAGGCAGTCTTCATGCAAGGCGTCGCGCAGCTTGCCAAAAAGCAGATGATGGCGGGTGAATAACTTGTCTTGCTGCTCGTCATAGACAAACCAGCGCTGCGCTTGCTTGCGCGCCTGCAGCAATGCCTGTTCGGCTTTCTTCAGCAGCGTGGGGGCATCGGTTCCATGGTCCGGGAGCAAGCTCAGACCGAGTGTGAGTTCGATGTAGAGTGACAGCCCCTGCTCCTGCACCGCCAGGTTCTGGCGAGCGATAAAACGCCCCAATCCCTGCACATCGAACTGCGCCTTATCGATCCGGTAACTGATGGTGAACTCGTCGCGTCGCCCGCGCGACAGCACCCCATGGCCAGCCACTATGCTGGCCAGTTGGCTGGCCACCTGCTTGACTACGCTGTCGACACCGGCAAGCCCCAGCACATTGCCAAACTCCTGCAGCCGTTCCAGCCGCAAATTACATACCGCCAGGCGCTGGCCATGTTGCTGCACCTCGGCGATTTCCTGCCTCAGCAGTTCGACCAATTGGGTCTGGTTGGGCAGACCGGTGGTTTCGTCGTGTGTGGCCAGGTACTGCATCTGACTCAACAGCGCTTGCGCGTCGGCAGTACGGGCGGCCACCCGCTGGGTCAGCTTGTCTTCAAAGCGGCTGCGCAGCAGATTGAAATTGGCCGCCAGCAGTGTGTAAAAGGCCAGCGACAGAAGGTAATGTAATGCGGCGTCGCTCGGGTAATGGTAGGCAAAGGGAAGGCTTTGCCCACCGGCGACAAAGTAGCCCGTCACCAGCAACATAAAGCCCAGGCTGTACCACCAGCCGCGGCGTTGGCCTTTGAGGAAAAAGACCAGGAATGGGGCGGTGTAGGTCCAGTACAGCCCGGTTCCGGCGATACCGCCAAAAACAATCAGGGCAGAAAATATCACCAGCGCCGCCAGCAGCAGAAGCCTTTCGGCAAGATCGATCCAACGGCCTCCTTGCACCAGCAAAGCGGCTGGTACCAGCAGCGCCAAAACCGCCAGCAGTTCCACCTGGCCCAGTGTGCCCATACCTGGGGTCAAGAGGTTGAAAATGGCGAAGGTTGTCCCTACCACGATCCCGATCCAGATGGTGATGCGGATCTGCCAGCGTCGCTCGGCGGGCTCGACCAGACTGTCGTAATGAAGTCCCAGCACCTCGGTCAGGTGGCGCTGCAGGCGTTGCAAAGTGCTGCTGATGCTCATTGGGGGGTGAGCTTGGTGTTTTTCTGGCTCACGCTATCTTCCCACGCAAGCTCGAGGGTGCCCTGGTCGAGCAGGTCATGAAAGTCGTCGGGGGTGATGGTGACACGCTCCAGCACCTTGAAGCGGGTATTCAGAGGCACCAACGGGTACAGCGCGTGCGCCAGCGGCTGCAGTTGCAAGGCGCCCCAGACGCCCCGCAGGCAGTAATACACCAGTTCGGCACAGCTGAAACGGTTAAATTCTTTGGTGTCACTGCAATCAAAGTCGTAGGCTTCGCCAATTTTCTCAAGCGCCGAGGTGCGCGCCGCTTGCACCACTTGCGCCCGTGTGACCGCAGCGCCGCTTTGCAACTGCAGCAGCAGCTCGGCGACCAGCGGGTCGGAAAAACTCGGTGGTTTGGTGTGTGATCGGGCCGAGCGATGGTCTGCCGTCGCCCCGGGGGGAAGCGACAGCTCCGCCGGCACCCGCAGCACAGCAAGGTAATCACAACGCAGAAAGGTCAGGATGTCTTCAGCATGGACACCCTTGGCCATGGAATGAATCACCTGTTGTGGGCCGGTGGCAAAGTACTCAGCGCGTTGTTGAAACCTGGGTGGGACCAGCGCCCGGTCAGCCTCGGTCAGCTCGCCGACGTACAGCGCCGCATGGGTATACCAGCCCGGTCGGAAACCATGCTGTGATGTGACCGATGAACGCCGAATAAAGGCACCGTCGACATAGCCTTCATAGGCACGCAGCAGGATATCGCCGGGCTGCAATGTTTGAATGATGGCGCGCATGTTGGCACCCGAGATGCTGTAACCACGCGGGTTTTCCACCAGATAACTGGATGGCCAGAACAGCTTGACAGCGGGTGCACCACGGGTGTTCTTGAACTTTTTCAGTGTCCCAAACCACGACAGGAACGCGCTTTGACCGGGGTTGGGGTCCTTGGGTTCATCCGTGAGGCGGAGTGCGTCGGGCGTTTTTTTGTTGTAAACAAACAGCACGGCATAAGTCGCCGCCAGCAGATACAGCGCCAGCAGTGCCCAGAAACTGCGAAACAGCCACGGGCTGCTGGCTTCATCACTGGCCCACAACGCAACACCACCTGCAACCAGCGCCAGCGGAAACAACCAACACCACAGAGAATAGGCCAGGTACGCGGTGCGAACCAGCCCAAGCAGTACCGGCCAGACAAATTTCATGATGTCCCCCTTGCGATTGAGCCGGGAGACTACCTCAAAAATGCCCCCAACGCACCCAGGATCAGGGTTGGGGTCAAAAAAATCAGGCGCTGGTTGGTGCCGCAGGCTCCATGGCCTCCCAGGCGGCAATGGCTTCAGCGGCTTCCATCAGGCCAGGGCCGCCAGCCATATAAACGCACAGCGCCAGCACTTCATCAAGTTCGGCGCGGGTTGCGCCCAGGCGACGCAACACCTTGACGTGAAACGCGATGCAACCCGAACAATGCTGGGTGATGCCGATGGCCAGCGCAATCATTTCCTTGTGTTTGGCGCTGATGGCGCCCTCGGCCATGGCGGCCTTGGACATCTGGCCAAAACCGTTCATCACCTCCGATTGCGACTTGCGAAACGGTGCCAGATTCTCGTTGATGCTTTTCATCAAACCGATGGCGTCGTACGAACTCATGAAACCTCCTTGTGAAGAAAAATCAGATCAGCCAAATTTGGCGAACAGCTTGCTGTAAGGGCCTTTGAGTTTGCCCATCGCATCCTTCACGGCGGCCATGTCCTGCGCCAGCAACGCGTTTTGCAGGTCCAGTGTGGCACCGTTGACGGCATCGACCATCGCAGCAAACTCGCTTTTGCCAAGCAGCTCAGCCGGCGCCTGGGTGCGCAGTCGATTGGCCAGGTAAGACAGAGCACCGACCT
>JAGOUM010000209.1 GCA_018061265.1 Rhodoferax sp.
ACGTCGACATTGGCTTCGCACACCGCAGCGATTTCTGCGGGCACTTTGGTGCCGCGTGGCACAAAGAGGTGGCGCTGTTTGAGTTCCTTCAACCGCGGGCAAAGATCAAAACCAAGCAAACGGGCACCCGTTTGGTGGTCTCCATGCTCATCATGTCAGAAGATGCCAAATCGGACCGCCCCCAGGTGGCGGCAATCGGGTGTCGCTGCATGAATTCCAGCACAGCCTGGCAGGCCTGGCTCAGCCTCCATTGCCCGCCGCCTGCAAGACCCGCTGGCCGAGCTGGTCAAGATCGACCCCAAGAGCATAGGTGTGGGTCAGTACCAGCATGACGTGAACCAAAGCGAACTGGCCCGCATGCTCGATACCGTAGTGGAAGACTGCGTGAACTCGGTCGGTGTGGACCTGAACACCGCCAGCGTTCCGCTACTGTCGAAGGTTTCAGGGCTATCCGGCACCGTGGCCAAGGCCGTGGTGCGCTGGCGCGAAAGCAATGGTGCCTTTGGCAGCCGCCAGGATTTGCTCAAAGTGACCGGCTTGGGTGCCAAGACCTTTGAGCAGGCCGCTGGCTTCTTGCGCATCCGTGGTGGCAGCAACCCGCTGGACATGACTGGCGTGCACCCCGAGACCTATCCGGTCATCGAAAAAATCATGGCCCAAACCGGCAAGCCGGTGGCCGAGATCATGGGCCGCGCCGACATGCTGAAATCATTGCGTCCTGAGCTGTTTGCCAACGAGCAGTTTGGTGTCATCACCGTCAAAGATATTTTCACCGAGCTGGAAAAGCCCGGCCGTGATCCGCGTCCCGACTTCAAAGTGGCGCGTTTCAATGACGGCGTGGAAGATATTGCCGACCTCAAGGAAGGCATGATTTTGGAAGGTACTGTGAGCAACGTGGCCCAGTTCGGTGCCTTCATTGACCTGGGAGTGCACCAGGACGGCTTGGTCCATGTGAGCCAGTTGGCGCACAAGTTTGTAAGCGATGCGCGCGAAGTGGTGAAGACGGGCGATATTGTCAAAGTGCAGGTGCAAGAAGTGGATGTGGCCCGCAAGCGCATCAGCTTGACCATGAAAATTGGCGCAGCGCCAGCTGGCAGCCGTGGCGGTGATCGGGCAGGGGACAACCGCTACCAGGGCCCCGCCCGTGGTGAACGGCAGCACGGCAGCCAGCAGGGCAGCCGCCAGGACTCCAGCGTGGGCGGCAACAGCGCCATGGCCAGTGCCTTCGCCAAGCTCAAGCGCTGAACTCTCCTAGGACTGGGACGCCAGCGCCCCTGTAATACCGACCGTGCGGTGCAGGGGGTCGAACAGCACGCCGGGGTTGAGAATGCCGTGCGGGTCAACGCGGTGCTTGGCTGCGGCCAGCATGGCCCTGAACAGGGGATCAACTTCGCGTTCGTAGGCGTTGCGGTGGTCACGCCCCACGGCATGGTGGTGGGTACTGGTGCCGCCATGGTCAATGATGGCTGCATTGGCCGCCAGCTTGATGTCACGCCAGGCCGCCAGCGCACTGGCCACACTGCCGTCTGCCGGGCGGGCCACAAACGTGAAGTACGGGGCAGGGCCGTCCGGATACACGTGGGTGAGGCGACAGGAGATCCACGCTTCCTGCCCGGTGACCCGTTCTATGGTGCGGGCGACATCGGCCTTCACATTGGCGTAGAAATCCGGGAACCGGTCCCAGGTGACGGCCGTCTCAAACGTATCCATGATGACGCCCATGCCCACCGTAGGATCTCTCCAATACGGCATGCGCAAGAACGCGTCGCGCCACGCCCCGGCGGCACCGCTGCGGTGTTCGTCAGTGTTGGCCCCGTCCATCGACCGGGTGACGGCATCGGCATCAAAGCGGCCTCCGTAATCGGCAACCAGTTCCAATGCACGCGCCATCCAGGGCTGCAAGGGGTGGTCGGCTGACTCGAAGCCCAGCACCAGAATCGCATGGCTGCCATCGCCCACACCCGAAGAGATGGTTTCTGCCGCATCCAGCAGGCGGCAATTGCTGGGGTTCAGGCCTGACTGCGCGAGCACACGGACACACTGTGCCGCTTGCAAGTAGTCGACAAACTTCACCGCTGCCGATGCGCGAAACCGGGGCGGCGCTTGCAGTCGCGTCCATGCCTCGGTAACGATACCCAGGGTGCCTTCGGAGCCCAACACCAGCCTGTCGGGCGACGGCCCGGCACCCGATGCGGGCAGGCGACGGGTTTGCAGAATGCCGCTGGGTGTGACCATGCGCGTGGACTCTACAAAATCATCAATGTGTGTGGCTTGCGTGGCGTAGTGGCCGCCCGCCCGGGTGACGATCCAGCCACCCAAGGTAGAAAACTCAAAGCTTTGCGGAAAATGGCGCAGCGTGAGCCCATGGGGTTTGAGTTGTGATTCCAGTTCAGGGCCGAGTGCCCCAGCCTGAATACGCGCAGCGCGGCTTACCGGGTCCACCTCCAGCACACGGTTGAGGCGCTCCAAGTCCAGCGAGATCACACCTGCATAACTATCGCCCACCGCAGCTTCGACACCACCGCACACACTGCTGCCACCGCCGTAGGGAATCACCGCCACATTGTGGGTCTGCGCCCAATCGAGAATATCGACAATGACCAATTCGTCCTCAGGGTAGGCCACCCAGTCTGGCACCGGTGGCGCTTGGCGCAGCCACATGCGCGCGCAGTCGGCATAACTCTTGCCGCCCGCATGGTTAAGCCGGTCCAGCGGTGATGCAGAAAATTGGTTGGCCAGTGCTGCGGGCGGCACCAGACGTGGCGTCGGCAACACAAACTCGGCAAGCTGCGGCACGGGATGGTCGGTATAGGCCGTACCCAGCGCCAGCAGCATCATGCCCAGCGTGGATTTTTCTTGTGCGCTGAGTACGGCATCGTCATTGCCCCAACCCCAGAAACGGCGGGTGGGGCGTCGAGACAGTGTGGCGTTGCTCATTTCAGAATCCTTTCAATGGGAGAGGCTGTTTCACGCAGCAGGCGCAAGCTGGAGCCACCGCGCTCCACCTTGATCGTGAAGAAGGGGGCGAATACACGTTGAAGTCCATTGCCAAGGATACCACAGCCGCGCAGAGTGTGCCGATGGTCCGCTCAGCGAATCAATGGAAAGACCCGCAATTACATAGAACAACGCGCATGCAATAGTCCCTTAGACTTCAGGGTATGAAAATCCAAGAACTGTTGGAGCTGCCCTTCAATATGCCCAGCATCCCTAGAGTGGTGGCGTTGTTGTTGGTAGAGCTGGATCGCCCGGAGGCTGATCTTCGCAAAATTACCCAGCTCATCAGCAGCGACCCGGCCCTTACCACCCGCTTGCTGCAGTTGGCCAACTCCGGTTTCTTCAAGCTCAGTGGCCGCATCCATAGCGTCTCGGAAGCCCTGGCCTTATTGGACTTGGGACACGTCAAAACCATGGCGCAAATGGCGGCTACAGGAGCATCCCTCAAAGCGGTGCCTGGCATCAACCTGCAAAAATTCTGGGACTACAGCTTGGACGTGGCCCGCGTGTCGCGCTCGCTGGCCGGGCTGGTTCGGCAAAACCAGCAAGCCGCTTTCACCTGCGGTCTTATCCATGCCATTGGTGAGTTGGCTATGCACTTGGCCTTACCCGAGGCCATGGCGTCTTTGGATGCGGATGTTGCCCCCCTCGACCTGCGCCGCGCCAAGGCTGAGCGGCGTTTATTGGGCTACTGCTACGCCAGCGTGGGTGCGGGCTATGCCAAACGCTGGCAATTTCCGCAAACCTTAATTGACGCGCTAGAACACCAATACGCCCCCTTTGACAACCACGTTTACGAGCCCATGGCCGGTGTCATTCACCTGGCCACCTGGCGCGCGCGGGGCAAAGAAGCCAAACTAACCCAGCGCGAGCAAGTGTTCCCGCTGCTGTGCCCGCTGTGCGGTGGGCAGATGCGCCTGATCGCATTCATTACCGAGGGCTCGCAGATCAGGAAGATCCTTGACGGATAGGAAATTCAACCGCATGAGGCCAAGTATGGCACGAGTTTTGGGCCTCGAAACACGTTCGGCCAAGGAAGGTTGAGCGCTCGCTTGCCGCTCAATGGCAAGAGCTTGGGAGGCAGTATG
>JAGOUM010000210.1 GCA_018061265.1 Rhodoferax sp.
CGAGCAAGTGGAGCGTGATCGAGGCCGGCCTGCGCTGCGTGCAGGGCAAGGCGGTGGTCAACTCCATCAGCATGAAAGAGGGCGTGGAGGCATTCAAACACCACGCCAAACTGCTGCGCCGCTACGGTGCGGCTGCGGTGGTGATGGCGTTTGACGAACAAGGCCAGGCCGATACCTACCAGCGCAAGATCGACATTTGCCAGCGTGCCTATGGCATTCTGGTGGATGAGGTGGGTTTTCCGCCGGAAGACATCATTTTTGACCCTAACATCTTTGCCATTGCCACTGGCATCGAAGAGCACAACAACTACGCGGTGGATTTCATCGAGGCCACGCGCTGGATCAAGGCCAAGCTGCCCGGTGCCAAGGTCAGTGGCGGCGTGAGCAACGTGAGCTTCAGTTTTCGTGGCAACGACCCGGTGCGCGAGGCCATCCACACCGTGTTTTTGTACCACGCCATCCAGGCTGGGATGGACATGGGCATTGTCAACGCTGGCATGGTGGGGGTTTATGACGATCTGGAGCCAAGCTTGCGCGAGCGCGTCGAAGACGTCGTGCTGAACCGGCGCGCCGACGCCGGTGAGCGGCTGGTGGAGATTGCCGACAGTGCCAAGAGTGGAGCCAAGGATGAGAGCAAAAAACTCGAATGGCGCGGCACGCCAGAGCACCCGGCAACGGTGGAGCAGCGTCTGAGCCACGCCATGGTGCACGGCATCACCGACTTCATCGTCGAAGACACCGAGGCAGCCTACCAGGCGATTGTGGCCAAGGGTGGCCGCCCCCTGCACGTCATTGAAGGCCCGCTGATGGCCGGCATGAGCATTGTTGGCGACCTGTTTGGCCAGGGCAAGATGTTTTTGCCGCAGGTGGTGAAAAGTGCACGCGTCATGAAACAGGCGGTAGCGCACTTGATTCCGTACATTGAAGAAGAAAAACGCCGCGACGAGGCGGCCGGGCGCGATGTGCAAACCAAAGGCAAGATCATCATGGCCACCGTCAAGGGCGACGTGCATGACATCGGCAAAAACATCGTCACCGTGGTGCTGCAGTGCAATAACTTCGACGTGGTCAACATGGGCGTGATGGTGCCGTGCCACGAGATCCTGGCGCGCGCCAAGGCCGAGAGCGCGGACATCATTGGCCTGTCGGGCCTGATCACCCCCAGCCTGGAAGAAATGCAATATGTGGCCGCTGAGATGCAAAAGGACGACTACTTTCGGCTGCGCAAGATGCCTTTGCTGATTGGCGGTGCCACCACCAGCCGGGTGCACACCGCGGTGAAGATTGCGCCGCACTACGACGGCCCGGTGGTGTATGTGCCCGACGCCTCACGCAGTGTGGGTGTCGCGCAAAGCCTGCTGGGTGAGCAAGCAGGCGGCTACCTGGCCGAGCTCAAGACGGATTACGAACGGGTGCGCCAGCAGCACGCTGGCAAAAAACAGACGCCGCTGTGGCCTTTGGCCAAAGCGCGGGCCAACAGCACGCCCATTGATTGGGCCAACTACACGCCGACGGTGCCAAAGTTCATTGGCCGGCGCGTCTTCAAGAACTTTGATCTGGGCGAGATTGCCAGCTACATCGACTGGGGTCCGTTCTTCCAGACCTGGGACTTGGCCGGGCCGTACCCGGCCATTCTGGGCGATGTTGTTGTGGGGACCGAGGCGCGCAAGGTATTTGCCGATGCGCAGGCCATGCTGCAAAAGCTGGTCAGCGGGCGCTGGCTCAGTGCCAACGGTGTGATTGGCCTGTACCCCGCAGCAGCGGTGGGCGATGACATCGTCCTGTACACCGACGAGTCGCGCGCCCAGGTGGCGCTGACCTGGTACGGCCTGCGCCAGCAAACCGCACGCGAAACTGAGGATGACGGCAGCTTTCACCCCAGCCGCTGCCTGGCGGACTTTGTGGCACCCAGGAAATCTGCATCAAGTTCAGGAGCAGTCAGCGCTTACCCAACAAGCGCTGGAGGCCAAAATGATGCAAAAACCAACATGACAACGGGTGTTGGCCAGGGTGCCCCGGGTGATTACGTCGGCCTGTTCGCCGTCACCACCGGCCTGGGTGCTGAGGCCAAAGAGGCGCAGTTTCTGGCGGCGCACGACGACTACAGCGCCATTCTTTTCAAGGCGCTGGCGGACCGGCTGGCCGAAGCCTTTGCCGAATGCCTGCACCACAAGGTAAGGACCGACCTGTGGGGCTACGCGGCCCACGAGGCCTTGCCCGCCACCGAACTGATCGCCGAGCGCTACCAGGGCATCCGCCCCGCGCCCGGCTACCCGGCCTGCCCGGACCACAGCGCCAAGACCGCGATGTTTGAGCTGCTGCAGTGCAGCGACATCGGCATGGCGCTGACGACAAGCCTGGCCATGACGCCGGCAGCCAGCGTGAGCGGTTTTTACCTGGCGCACCCACAAGCGTGCTACTTCAATGTGGGGCGCATCGGCGACGATCAGGTGCAGGACATGGCGCAACGGCGCGGCATGGCAGAAGGTGATCTGCGCCGCCTGTTGTCCCCGAATCTGTAGCGTGCTATTGGCGCAGTGCCCAGACTGGCGCGGCATTACGCCTTGCCAGGCGGTGCCGCCGCCATCGCGGCATGGGCCGCTGTTTCCAGCATCTGTGCCAAAAACAAGGCGTCCGGCCGCAGCAGGCTGATGCGCTGATCGTCGTCCGAGCCACTGATCACCAGGCCAACCAGCGGACCAAACTCATGGTCGTCGAGCGCAAAAACTTCCATGGATGCCACGCTGTCCAAAGACGTTACGTCAGCGGTCTGGAACATGTTTTTGTGATAGGTCTTGCTTTTTTTGTACATCGGGGCGAGCACGCTCAACACCACCACGATGAAAAACAGGATCAAGAAAGTCGCGTCCATAGGCGGCCTCCGGTCAGCGTGACGCCATCGGGTCAACACCGGGTTTGCTGGGCGCTTGGTGCACCGCCGCCTGTCGCAACAAGGCCGCGATGCCCAACGCCTCGGCGGGGCGCAAACGAATCATCATGACGGCGCCAGGCTTTCGAAACTGCAGCCGCACCGTCGGCGTGTTGTGGGTGTCGTGGCGAATCACCAACAACCGCCCGGCCTCCAGGGCCCACAGCCACCTGCGCCGCACTTCACGGACCTCACCCAACAGCTTGTCGGGCGACGCGGCGCGTTTGACGCGCCATGTGAAGTAAAAAAAGCCGCCACCCAATGCCGCAGCCAGTGCAGCTTGCCAAGCCTGTATCGCCACATCAGCTCCCAGATGTTTGTACCTGGCCAAGGATTTTGCCGCTTCTTGCGCTGTCAAACACGGCGACCTGCCCGACATGGGCTTACGCTTTGATACACACCTGCCATACAGGTTTGACATCTCTGATTTACAGTCTGTGTCTGGCTGCACCAAGGGACAGCCGATCGAAACATGTGAAGGACATTTGATGACAAGCCAAACCTTTGACAGCCCGACACCGGCGGGCAACAACAAAAAACTCTGGGCCGCCATTGCCGTGTTGGGTGTGGCGGTGCTGGCCATGGGCGCCACGCTGATCCGCATTCAGACACAACCGGTCGAGCCTCGCATCGCCATCGCAGATGTGGCCGGCGCGGCACCCGCCGCATCAGCCGCCGCATCAGCCGCTGCAACTCCGCCAAGCGTGGCAAGCAGCGACACCATCATCACTGAGACGGCTCAAGAGGCCACCAGTGCTCCGGCGGCGGCGGTGGCATCACCCGCTGTCAAAGTGGCGGATTCCAAACCAAAACCGGCTCCAGCGCATACCAGCAAAGCGCCGAAAGCTACACATAACGCAGCAAATAGCCATACTGACAGCGCCATCACCACCACGCCCCAGCCGGTTCAGGCGCCAATCGACGAGCCTGCGGTGGCACGAGCGCCGGCCGAGCCAATCAAACCCGTGTGTGACAACTGTGGCACCGTGGAGCGGGTCACCGCGGTGGAACAGCAGGGCAGCGGAACCGGTCT
The DNA here is from genome assembly GCA_018061265.1 of Rhodoferax sp. Lineage (GTDB taxonomy): Bacteria > Pseudomonadota > Gammaproteobacteria > Burkholderiales > Burkholderiaceae_C > Rhodoferax. The sequence continues at coordinate 3,963 of JAGOUM010000210.1, forward strand.
GGGTGCCATCGCCGGAGGGGTGCTGGGCGCAGTGGTTGGCAATCAGGTTGGCGGGGGTGATGGCCGCAAACTGGCCACGGTGCTGGGTGCGGTCGGGGGTGG